>JAHEDQ010000071.1 GCA_024641125.1 Candidatus Competibacteraceae bacterium
CGGTCCCTGACGGCGTTGCGGATCGTCGCAATAGCGCTGGCTATTCCTCCTCACCGCGCCTTGTCAGTAACCACGATGCCTAACCTCAACCGTCAAGTTATTTGGAAGACACTACACTAGCTTGGCTCTCGCGATTGTGATCGCGTCTGGCGTTTGTGGCGCCGTTGTTCTTGGTGCCCGATGTGTTTGGCAGGGTCTTCTGTCTTGGGCAGAACGGGGAACGGCCTGTCAGGACCGTTCCCCAGACACGGCTGTCAGGGTTTGATGTAGGTGTACCCTTCCGCCTGCAGCTTGGCCAACTCGGCGACGCCGCTGGGGACGATGTCGGTCTCTTCAACGTCGTACAGGTCGGTTTCGTAGTTGATCTTGCGACCGGTCAAGGTGTTGTTGCAGACCTCGAAGCTGATGTTTTGGCTTTTCAGGCTGACCACCATGGACTCGAAATTCGGGTCGGTTTTGGCGATGGACAGCAGCGCGACACCGTTGCCGTGCAGTACCACCTTGAGATCCAGGTTCTCCTCACCGACCGCATTGATGTGGTTCTGGATGTTGCGCATGGCACCCTTGAGATGTTTCTGGTCGTCGTAGTTGATGTGGTAGACGACTTTCTGCTTGCCGTAGCCTGCTTCAGCCAGGGCGTTCGGTGCGACGGCCAGGGTCAACACGCCCAGGACGAGCGCGCTCAAAAGTATCTTCATATTGGTTTTCTCCGCTTGCGGCATTTGGCCGGTTGTGTTGGGTAAACTTAGCCCACTCAATTCTAGACCAATTTTGATTCCGGTCTGTCGTTCCGTTCTTTACGCATTGCGCTATCAGCCGGTTGCATTGGCCCACATCGGCGCTTGTGGGTTTTCATAAAAGTATGGCCGTTCGCGTTGGAATGAGTTCCGTGACTCGCGTTTGTGCTTTACGGCGGGGTGGACTGGCGGATTCAGTTTGCGCCCCCTGCGGCTGTGCCACTCAGCCAGTCGATCAGCGTCGGCGCGGGTTGCTCACCTGCCCCGTCGGCCTTGGCCAGGGCGAACACCTGTTCCAGCGCGTGGGCACCAATCGAGGCCAGTCCCATGCCGTCGGCCATATGGTTGTAGTAGCTCAGGTCCTTTTGGCAGTTGGAGATGGAAAAGCGAAACGCGCCGCAATCACGGGCAAGAATGTAGGGCGTGAGCCGGTCCAGCACCACGCCGTGGCCACCGCCGGAGTCCAGCACCTGGACGAAGCGCTCCAGGTCGACCCCGCTGCGCTGTGCGCAGGCTGTTGCCTCGGCCAGCAAACCGGTGAAGCCGATGGAAACGAAGTTGTGCAGCAGCTTCATTCGATGACCCGAGCCGGTGGGTCCGATGTGGTAGATGTTTTCCGCAAAGGCATAGAGCAGCGGGCGTATCTGATCCAGCACGGCGGTGCTCCCGCCCACCATCAGGTTGAGTTTGCCGGCCTCGGCTTCCTTTGGAGTCCGGGTCATGGGTGCGTCCAGATAGTGCGCCCCGGCCGCCTCGATCCGTGCCGCCACCCTCAGGGTTGAGTCGGGTTGAGCGGTGGAACAGTCCACCACGATGGTGTCGGGCGCCAGATGATCCGTCAGTCCGCCGTCTGCCAGGGTCACTGCTTCGACCTCCGGCGTGCCGGTGACACACAGCAAAACAACATTCTTGTCCCGCACGGTATCGGCCAGCGTCGCGTGGCCGTTGGCCCCCAGTGCACGCAGATCCTCGGTGGGTTGATTGCCCGGGTGATCGAGAAAGCTCAGCGCGTGGCCGGCATCCAGCAGATTTCGGGCAATGCCGTGGCCCATGAGGCCGACGCCAACGAAGCCGACGCGAAACGGTGCGGTCATGGTGGATCTCCTGGTGGGACACGGTTTGCCACGGATGCGCGACCCAGTCTTATGCGTAGTCCAGCGGCAGTTCCGTGGTTTGCTTGACTTCCTCCATGACAAAGCTGGAGGAAACGGTGTCCAGATCGATGCGCCCGATCAGCGTTCTGTAGACGCGATCATAGGCAGCCATGTCGGGCACGACCACCCGCAGCAGATAGTCGGTGTCGCCGCTGAGTCGGTGCAGCTCCACAATCTCGGGCATCGATTCGACCGCGACCCGAAACTGCTCAAACCATTTCAGCGAATGCTGCCGTGTGCGGACGCTGACGAACACGGTCAATCCCAGATTCAGCTTCTGCGGGTCCAGCAGCGCCACCTTTGCGCGAATGTAGCCGGCCTCTTCCAATTGGCGCACGCGACGCCAGCACGGGTTCTTGGATAGATTGACCCGCTCGGCCAGTTCGCTCAGCGGTCGATCCACGTCCCGCTGCAGCTCGGCAAGGAGTGCGCGATTGATGCGATCGAGATTATGTCCCATAAAATAAGAATATAGTAGGACAGAATATTAATCTACGGCCGATAGTTTGAATCATTGGGACGCTTTTAAGGGACTGAAATAGTATTCTGTGTCCATCCTGATACATCGAAGCGAGTACGCCAAAATGAACCTGTTTACCCGACATCCCGCCACCGTCGATGAGACCTATTTGCAACATGCCCTGTTTGCAGGCCGTATGGGCGCCCTTCTGGTGACGGCGGGCGCGGCGGCGCTGGTGCATGCGGTCTTGCCCTTTGCTTTCGAAACCACGGCCAGCCGTCTGTTGGGCCGATTGCAGAATCAGATGGCGGCCCGTCATTCGGTGGAGGACTTCGGTGAAGGTCTGACCAACTGATCAGGGGTCGCCAAGCCTGATCGGCCATCGCTAAATCGGCCCCCTGATGCGCTGCGACGTGCCGTGGGGGTGGCAACTGTTATGCTCCCTGGCCTGAGACGGTCAACATAGGGAGATACACATGACCCAGTGGGTGCGGTGCGTGCACGCAGGCGAGGCACGCTATGGGCAACTCGAGGGGGATCGAGTCCTGCTGTTCGACGGTTCGCCCTACGGCGACCATGCGCCCACCGGCGCCGGTATCGAGGTGGAGGCGGTTGATTGGTTGCCGGCGGCGGACCCGCGTAATTTTCTGGCGTTGTGGAGCAATTTTCACGAACGGGCCGAGAAGGAAAATCTGCCGATCCCGGCGTTCCCCCTTTATTTCCTGAAGACCAGTTGCTGCCTGCATCCTCATCTTGGGCCAATTCGGCGCCCTGCCGGATTCGACGGTGCGGTCAAGTTCGAGGCCGAGCTCGGCCTCGTCATTAAACGCCCCTGTTTTCAGGTGTCGGTGGCGCAGGCGCCGGACTATGTGCTGGGCTACACCTGCGTCAACGACGTCACCGCGCCGGCGGTGTTGAACGAGGAGCCGGCATTTCGCCAGTGGACGCGGTCCAAGAGCTTTCCCAGCTTCGGCCCGATCGGGCCGGTGATCGATACCGACATCGATCCCACGGGGCTCCGTGTCCAGGCGGTGTTGAACGGCCAGGTGAAACAGAACTATCCGGTGTCCGACATGATCTACTCTCCCAATGAGGTAGTGAGCATGATCTCGCAGGAAGTTCGCATGGAACCCGGCGACGTGATTGCCCTGGGCACGTCGGTGGGCGCATGCACCCTCGAACCCGGCGACCGGATCGACGTGCTGGTGGAGGGCCTGGCCACACTCAGCAACCGATACGAAGGTTGATCAACACAGCGGAGGCGATGATGCTGCGGACGGCTTTGATCCCGGTTTTGACGTACCTGTTGGCCGCTCCGGCGTGTGCCAACGAAACCCTGGTTGAATCGGAGCAGGCGACATTCCGGGTCGAGACCCTGGTCGAGGCCCTGGACCAACCGTGGTCGCTGGCTTTCCTACCGGATGGGCGGATGTTGATCACGGAACGCTCAGGCGGGTTACGGGTGGTGGAGAATGGACGACTGCTGCCCGCGCCGGTGAAGGGCATACCGGAGGTGGCGGTCAAGGGTCAGGGCGGACTGCTGGAGGTGGCGGTCCACCCGGAATTCGAATCCAATGGTTGGATTTACCTGACCTACTCGGCCCAAGGCCGGGGTGGTATGGGTACGGAGCTCGCCCGAGGGCGGCTGGTGGAATCCAATCGGCTGGAGTCGGTGGAGGTCCTGTACCGGGCCGAACCCAAATCCGGCGGCGGCCGCCACTTCGGTTCACGTTTGGCTTTCGCCCCGGACGGGACGCTGTTCATGAGCCTGGGCGAGCGCGGCGACAAGGACCGCGCCCAGGACCTGTCGGACCCGGCCGGGTCCATCATCCGTCTCCGCGATGATGGGGGTGTTCCCCCGGACAATCCCTTTGTGGGTCAGGCCGGCGCTCGTCCCGAAATCTTCAGTTATGGCAACCGCAACCCCCAGGGGCTTGCGGTGCACCCCTCCACAGGTGAACTCTGGGCTCATGAGCACGGGCCCCGGGGTGGGGACGAGGTCAACATCATTCGTGCCGGCGCCAACTACGGTTGGCCGGTGATCACTCACGGCGTGGCCTATAGCGGCTTCAAGATCGGCGAGGGCACCCACAAGGCCGGCATGGAACAGCCCGTTCATTTCTGGGATCCGTCCATCGCACCCTCCGGCATGGCCTTTTACACGGGGGATGCGTTTCCCGAGTGGCAGGGCGATTTGCTGGTGGGCGCCCTCAAGTTTCAACTTCTGGTGCGGCTGGAACTGGAGGATGGGGCGGTGGTTCACGAGGAACGCCTGCTGGAGCAGGACGTGGGCCGTATCCGAGATGTGCGTCAGGGTCCCGATGGCAACATTTATCTGCTGGCCGGTGAGGGAGGGGGCGTTTTGGTGCGCCTGTCGCCCAGCGACTGAGCGAAGGGCCCTCGTCGGAGCGGGGCCGCAACATAGGCCCAAATCGGTGGGTCTGTTAATCTTGGCCGCACCTGCAGACTCATGGATAGGGCGCACGCTTGGTGGCGACCCGTCAAGATTCGAATCGGGAAGGGACTCTGGCAGCGGTCGGGTGTGTGTTAGCTGTTCTCCCGATCTTACTCTTGCTCTCCGGCGCGTTCGCGCTGGCCGATGAGACTGCCCTCCAACCCTACGTCGATCAGATCCTCGATCCGTTGCCGGAAGACGATCCCGTTTCGGACCGGTCCGCCGCAACCGAGCCCCTTGGCCGCAGATCCCTGTCTACGGAGTTTCGCTACTATGGCGTGGACCGCAAGGATCTGGGCAGGCTGGATGAGTTCGGGCTCATCGGCCAGTGGCGGCGAGAGACGCTGAATTACGGTGAACTGGAACTGTCCGGGGTTCTGCGTACCGCCAGCAGCGATATTTCCCTGCTGGACGAGGATGGCAGCGGCGGCAATCTGACCTTCAATCAGTATGCCCTGCCCATTGGGGAAGCCGGGTATCTCGACAACACCCTCGGGCTGATGCGTTCCGACACCACCGCAGCCATCGCCAATGGTTACCGGATAAACCTGCCTTCTTCGTTCCTCAACGGTGCCCGGACGCAATTTGTCGGCGAACGCAACAGCTTGTCCCTGAGCTACGGCCAGGTGGGGACGCTGGAAGGGCGTTACACCCAGACCTTCGACCGCCAGGACGCCAAGCTGCTGGGTGTGGGCTATGAGCAGATCGTCGGGCTTGGCTGGGCCGCCGGTGCGCAGCTCTGGAGCCTTCGGGACGACGACGACATCCCCGATCACGAGAGCGTGGCGGGTTTTCTCAGTTGGGCGGACCCCGGTGGCCGGCAGGAGCACATCCTGCGCGGTCTGGTGGACAGCAAGGGCTCAAACGGATTCTGGTACGACGGCATACTGCGCCGGGGTGCGTGGTTGCACCGGGCCGGGTTGTATCGGCTCGATCCGAAGCTGTTGTGGACCGACGCGCCCATTTCCAACGATCAGCAGGGTGTCTATCTTCGCTCCGATCTGCAGCGCCTGGAGTACAGCGCAAGCCTGGGTTTCGACCTGCGCGAGACCAACATCGACGATCGTGACGATCGGGTCGGGTTTCGTGAAGCCATCGGCTTTCTCAGTCTGCAGCGACGGCTGAACCGGCTTTCCAGCGTCGGCGCCACGCTGCGACTGGCGGATCGGAACCCCCGGGACTCGTCCGGTTCCAGCGCCCGGCGGGGTTATCGTCTCGATACCTATTTGAACCACCGTTTCCCTCTGGGGACGGGGCGCTTCCAATTGTCCTGGGCGGACTACGACTCGCCCGGTTCGGATCGGGACCGGTTTTGGGGGCTGCGCTGGGATCAGGATTGGCTGGTGCGTCCCGACCTGCTGTTTCGCAGCACGCTGTCCGGCCAGCGGGACGAGGATGATCTGGGCAGCGCCCGAAGTATGGAGGGCGGCCTGATGGTTCAAGGTACGCCCTCGGCGCGCCTGCGCTGGAGTCTGGAGGGGGACTATGTGCGCGTATCGGGCGACAGGGCATTGGACACTGACGCGGTGAACCTTCGTGCCAACATGGACTGGCGATTCGCCCGCAACTGGCGCGTCGGTCTGGAGCTTAACTGGAACAGCTTGAAGCTGGATCAGCAAGTGGCGCTATTCGACGATCGTGATGAAACCAGCGTGTTTTTCACCCTGGGCTACGATTTGCAGAGCGGTCGTCCCATACAAGTTTTGGGTGGAACACCGGGTGATAGCGGTGGTTCGGGCGCCATCGTCGGGCTCGTATTCTACGATGACAACGGTGATGGCGTTCAGCAGCCCGGCGAGCGGGGTGCGCAAGGCATTTCGATTCGGCTCGATGGTCGCTATCTGCGGGTCACCCGGGCGGACGGGAAGTTCGATTTCGATCCGGTTGCGGCCGGTGGCCACAGCCTGCGCCTCGGCCTGGAAGACGTGCCCCTGCCCTGGGGTCTGTTGGACGAGCGGCCCATCGGCGTGGATGTGGCGGTTCGGTTCGAGACCGAGGTCGCAATACCCCTGATGCGGCTTGATCAGTAGGCCGACATTTTTCCGTCTGCTGGTTTATGGAACCGTCTGATCCAGGTCCACGGACCCGCCGTCCCACTCGATGCGGCCGCTGAGTTTGATCGGATAGACCAGGGCAGGGGGTTCCTGGACCTCAGCACGGGTGGTAGGCCACAGCGGAATATCGGTCTCCTGGCCGGGCAGCACCGGCAGGGTCGCCACCGCCAGTTCGTGGGTCACGCCCAGGGCGTCCACCGCCCGCAGCACCCCCTCCGGGCGGCCATGGGCAGTGCCCCGGTTCCGCATCCGGGCCACCGGCACCCTGCGTCCCTGCCGATCCTGGGCACCCAGTTCGGCCACCACGAGATCGGGTTTCGCATCGCCGATGGTTACGTAGATGATGGCCGCGACGCGGCCGCGAACCGGAAGACGCACATTGCCGACCTCGGCAGTGATCGCGGAATCGGCACTGCCCGTGATCAGCAGAGCAACACGGCATTCTCCCGCCGGGGCGTCCTCGGGAACGGCTATCTCGAAGCGGAAGCGCTTGTTTGCATTGGGTTCTAGAGCCAGCGTACGCCGCTCGATACGGCTCCAGGGCCGGCAACTCGCCGCTTGCAGTTCCGGCGGGTGGATGATGACGCCGCCATCCACCTTGAGATCCCAGTCCGCGGTGCGGATTTCGTAGCTTGCGTCTTCCACCGAGTCGTTGCCTATGGTGATGGTCTGGCGCAGGGTCTCCCCCGGGTCGGCCTTCAGCTCGAAGCGGGGTGGGCTCAGATAAGCGGCGAATCCGGCGGCCGACGCCGGTCCGGATGTCGCCAGAGCGCACAGCAGCGCGATGGTGGTGCTAATCCAGCAGCTCGATTTCATAGATGGGCTCGAACCTAAGGGTGTTGTCCACGTTGCGGGCATCGGCTTCCACCAAAAAATCCATGTATTCAACGATGATGGGGGTGTCAATCGTGCCCTCGAACACCACCGTGCGGTTCCCGGCGACGACCGTGCCTTCGCTCAGCGGGCCGCGGGTCTGCCACGACAACAGCAGGGTTGAGGAGGCGGTGGTTCCGGGCACGAAATTGGGCAGGGCAAGATAGATACGAGCTTGCCGGCCCAGAAAGGGACGGGTGTCGAGTCGGGTTTCCACATTGGGTACGCGGGCGATCAGCGCGTTGAGCTGGGCGTCGGTCAGATCCACCAGTTCGCGATCGAATTTCCAGACGAACTCCGCCTGGATCTGTCCCTGCGGTGATCCCAGCTCATCCAGTTGCTCCAGCGCTTGGGCGGACACACCGGCGAGCAGCACAATTACGGCAAGACAGCGTCCCTTCATGGCATGGATAGCGTATAGGTGACCTGGCCCGTGTACTCGCCGGCGCCGGGTATCACCGTGTTGATGTACTCGAAATTGTGGGTGGTTGTTACGCGGCGCGAATTGAAGAACGTCGCCAGCACCTGATCCGCGCCGGTAAAGGCGCCCGAGGGTATGTCGCCGTCGGAGGCGACCCAGCGGATCTGGGTCATGGGGATGGTGTCGCTGCCGTTGCTCAATGGCGTGCTCGAGTCCACCGAGAGCACGGCCTGACGGGAGTTCGCCGGCCGCGCCCGGGCCACGGCGCGGATGCGAATGCTTTGCGAACCGGCCACCACCAGCCCGGTGCCCACCGCATCCGCCGGAAGGCTGAACCTGACCTCGTCGATGCGATTGCTGGAGCCCACCCGCAGTTCTACCCGGGGCGGGGTGCGATCGCCGATGACAATGGTGACCGCGACGCTGACGGCCGGAGCGGTCAGGCCGAGTACCTGTACCAGGAACAAAGCGGATGCGCGCTTGGCCATCAGAACCGTCGGTTGCGTGCAAGGTCACGATGGTACCGGAAGCGGTCAGTGCCCAAAAGTGTCGGTTTCTGGCCGCCCGTGGGGTGACCGGAACCCATTTGAGTCAGGCCTCAGGGAACCCCTGAGTTATTCGCCTATCCGCGCCAATGGTTCGAGGTTCCCCCGGGGAGCCTCTGATCTATTCGTGAACGAGCATCTTGGGACTGAAATGCACAGCTTCATCGTTGCAGATCTTGGCGATAGAGTGACGATTACCCGCGATCTGCGTCTTGAAGCTGCACATTTCACCCTCCAATCTGCTTCGCCCAGAATAAATCGGAGGCACCCTAGGGCGCTGAAGCGGTGTAGGTGACCTGCCCCGTGTAGGTGCCACCGGTGTAAAGCGCATTGTCGGCGTAGCTGTAGGTCCAGGTGGTGTCGTAGCTGGTGATGTTGCTTCCGGTGGTTGGCGCCGGTGTCGAGGTGTTGACACCGGCGTTGCTCAGTGCGGGCGGCGTAAACGCCGCATTGGCACTGAGCGCGGTGATCTCGGTGTAGGGGATGAAACTGCTGGGCGTGGTTCCCGCCAGGCCATTGCCGCCGCCGTCGTTGGCTTCCCCTATGGTCACCTGACCGGCATTGCTCAGCAGTTGTGCCGTTACCTGGCCACCGGTCAGATCGCCGCCGGTGCCGGGAATAGGTGTGCCGCTGCCGATCAGATCCGGGTCCACCGCGCTCAAATCGAACTCGATGGTGTCGATCCCGCCGACGCTGCCGACGCGAAACACCATGAACGATGGAATGATGACCCGGAAATTCAAGCGCGCGTCGGCCGACGGGGACGTACCCACGTCCACGGTCCGTTCGGCGAGTACGCTCTGGGGAGCGCCCAGCACCCCTACGGTGATGGCCGCTGCGATAAGGGATTTTCGATTCGGCATGGTCTGGTTGATCCTGTATTTATCCGTGCCCGCCAATGGGGCTGCATTGCGCGCGGACCCTGTAATCGTCAGGTTATTTTACAGTTTTGGATCAAAGCAGAATCTAGGCCAAGTTTGGCCAGAGGTGGGTCAGGGGGAACGGCTCTGGGATGTGCCGACGATGGCTCTATACACGGGCACCGGGTGTTGCTTGCCGCGAACCTCGATTGCGCCCACGGTTTCGATGGGCTGGCCGCGGGTCAGCTGCGCCGCGGTGGCGCCGCTGATCAGCACACGGCTGCCGAATGCCTTGTTCATCTGCTCCAGGCGGGCCGCAAGATTGACCGCGTCGCCGTGCACGGTGTAGCTGAGTCGGCTGCCCGCCCCGACGTTGCCGGCCAGCACGACGCCGGTGGCGACACCGATACGGATGCGCAGTGATTCCGCCCCGAAGTCGGTGGCTTCCATGGCGCGGATCATATCGGTGGCCGCCTCTACCGCTTCATCTGCATGATGCAAGTCCGGCACCGGTATATTGAAGGTGACCAGCATGCCGTCGCCTTGGAACTGATTGACCACGCCGCCGTGCCGCTCGATGACGGCCAGCGTCGCGGCGAAATACTGGTTGAGCAGAGCAACCACCCCGGCCGGTGTGTGCCGTTCCGTGAGTCCGGTGAAATCCTCCAGGTCACAGAACAAAATGGTGGCTTCGGTCTCCACCGGTTCCAGTTGCCCGCGATCGGCCAGTATTGCACTGGCCACCCGTTCCGGGACGTACTTGCCGAAGGTCTCGCGGATGAACTGGCGCTCCCGCAGGCCCTCGATCATGCGATTGAAACCGCTGGCCAGTCGCCCGGTCTCGTCGTTGGACAAAATCGGCGCGGTGGTTTCCAGGGTGCCCGTGCCGACCTTCTGTATAGTTTGCTCCAGTGCGCCCAAGGGAGCCAGCAGGTTGCGGGTAATGAACACCGTCGCCACCACCAGGCCGAAGGCGGCGGCCGCGATATCCTGCAGCAGGTCGATCCGTATTCCGGCTTCCACGTCGAGGGTGTCGATCAGCACCAGGGTCAGCGGAATGACCGAGGTGAGGGCGAATCCGATGAGCAGTCGGGTTGTCAGTCGACCCGGCTGGGGCGCCACCGTGCGTTGCCAGATCCCGTGCAACTGCTGGCGCAGCACGCGGGTGAAGTCGGCCATGACAAAATAAATCACGGCGGTGAAGTAGGCCCAGCGCAGAAACGGCAGGACGGACAGCTGCAGCCGCGATAGCGTCTCGGTCGGTTTCGGTTCGAGCAAGTGCGGGATGAGGAAGAAGTTGGCCGCGGTTTGCAGGCCGATCAATACGGCCAGCAACAGGGTTGTGTCGCGGGCCAGGGTCGCGATCCTGCGCTCCGGGAATGGACTGCTTTCGTGATTCCGCAGAAATCGTTCAATGGGCCTGAACAGCCACCAGCCCAGAAGCACCGCCAGCGTCAGGAACAGGGCTGCGCCGGTGACGTAGCCCTGCAGTGAGATACCGAAAATCAGGGCGAAGCCGAAATCGATCAGGGGCACGCTGAGGAACGAAAGATAGTAACGGCGCCGGAGCAGCGTAGCCGCTCGGGATCTGATGTCCGCCTGTGCCTCCATGCTGAACCGCCCGCTGTACTTTCCCCGATGATACTACGGGCGGTTCTGGCGTGAGTCGCTATTGCAGGCCGCACATCCCCCCGCCGCAGCCGCCCATGCCGCAGCTCGGCGCCTCGGGGTTGGACAGACTGGACTTGGACACCACCTGTCCGCCCGTGGCCAGGCGCATCACCGGGCTATCTGCAGGGGTTGGGCCGGGCGCCATGCCGGCGCGCTCACAGACTTCGCCCCAAGTTCCCAGTTGTTCCGCCATGGCGTGATTCACTTCCACGATACGGCCATTGTCAGGACACTGATAGTCGTAGGTAGGCATGTGCGTGTCTCCGGATATATTAGCTATACCTAATATATTTTCGGATCGCCTCGAAATTTGCAAGCCCAACGTCGGGATTGGCCACGGTTGTACGCGCCCCCCGGGGTGAGTTCGGGCGATGGGTAGACCTTGGGTTCACACCTGATCGGAGGACTGTTGCCTGCGGTTCTGGACCAGGGTTTCGATGAAGTCAACGATCGCCATCAACAGCACGATCGCAGTAATCACAAAGAATGGGACTGAGCCAATGGAAATGGCGAGGCCACCCACGAACAGGATCAGCATGCCCACGCCAATGATCCCCGGAATCAAGTCGTTCATTTCAAGCTTCCTCGCATTGAATTCAAGCCCTTACTCGCCGGGCGCCGCTTCCGCCAGCCATCGTGCGGTTCGCAGCAGGCGTGCGTCGTCGCCCCATGCGCTCACCAGTTGCACGCCGATGGGCATGGCGTTCGCGCCCCGCAACACCGGCACCGAAACTGCCGGCGCGCCGCAGAAACTCCACAGGGTGGAAAACGCGGGGCTACCGGTGGAGTCAAGGCCCAGCGGTGCTTCGCCATTTGCTGACGGGGTGATGATGGCGTCGAAATCCAGCATCAATTCGGCCACGAACTCGCCCAGCAGCGGACGCTGCTGGGCCGCCAGATTGTATTGCACGGCTTTTTCCTGAAGGCCCCGTTCGATCATCTCCCGCAGTCGCGGGCTCATGGTGTCGGCGCCCCGGCGGTAATCCCGCGCCAGATTCAGGGCCAGATCCGCCTCCATGATCACTCGGTGCCACTCCATAGCGTCCTGGAAGTTGCCGGGCAATTCGACCTCTTCGATCTGATCCCCCAGCGCGGAGGACATTTCGGCAAATCCCTCGACCACGTCCGGCTCCGCCTGGTCCCACGCCGGGCCTTTGATGAACGCCAGCCTGGGCGGCATCGGTGGTGCTTCCCGGGTGATATCCACCATTCGAGGCTTGGCCACCGGGTGTGTATCCAGATCGCGGGCGTCGTAGCCCGCCAATTGCTCGGTGAGCAGCGCCAGATCCTCAATCGAGCGTCCGAACATACCCACGTGATCGAGCAGGCCGGACAGCTTAAGCACCCGGTGACGCGAAATCAGTCCGTGGCTCGGCTTGAACCCGTAGACGCCGCAGTAGGATGCCGGACGGATAACCGATCCGTTGGTTTGCGTACCCAGTGCCAACGGCACCATACCGGCGGCAACCGCCGCCGCCGACCCGCTGGATGAGCCCCCCGGAGTGCGGGCCGGATCATGTGGGTTCCGGGTTTTGCCGGGGCCGTACACGGCAAATTCGGTGGTCACCGTCTTGCCCAGGATGACTGCGCCGCTCTCACGCAGCAATGCAACCGCGGCCGCATCGGCACCGGGCGTGCGGCCCGAGCGCAAAACAGACCCGTCTTCCGTGGGCATGTCCGATGTATCGAAGATGTCCTTGACCCCCACGGGCACCCCATGCAGCGGTCCCAGCGGGCGACCGGCCTGGCGCTGTTTATCGGCCGCGCGTGCCTGGGTCAGGGCATGGGCGTGGTCGAGATGCACCCAGGCCTGAACATCGGCGTCCACTGCGTCGATCCGGTTCAGGCAGGATTGCACCAGTTCCTCGGAAGTCAATTCGCCCCGGCTGATGGCCGCGGCCGCCGTGGCGGCCCCCATCTTAAAGACGTCCATGTCCGCTCCTTACCCGAAGAAGAACTTGGGTGGCCCGAGGGCAATCTGCGGAAACAGGTAGAGCAGAACCATGGAGAGGATCACGATCGCCAGGAACGGCATGATGCCGCGGAAAATGTCCATCAACTGCACGTCCGGCGGCGCCACGCCCTTAAGGTAATACGCGGCCATGGCCATCGGTGGGGTGAGGAACGAGGTCTGCAGATTGAGCGCCACCAGGATGCCGAAGAACAAAGGATCGACGTTGAAGGTGTCCAGCATGGGCAGGAATATGGGCACGAAAATAATGATGATCTCGGTCCATTCCAGAGGCCACCCCAACAGGAAGATCAGGGTCTGCGCCAGGATCAGGAACATCACCGGGGTCAACTCCATGGCCAGCACCCATTCCTCGATCAGTGCGTGGCCACCCAGGTATGAGAACACCGAGGCGAAGGTCCAGGAGCCGACGAAAAGCCAGCACACCATGGCCGAGGTTCGGGCGGTCAAAAACACCGCTTCCTTCAGCCTTTGCCAGGTCAGCGCCCGGTACAGAACGGCCAGCAGCAGACCGCCAAAGGAACCCACGCCGGCTGCCTCTGCCGGTGTGGCGATGCCGGCGAGAATGGCGCCCAGTACACTCAGAATCAGCACCGCCAGCGGCAGAAACGACGTGATCAGCATCCATATGATTTTGCCGATTGGGGGCACGTCCTCGGCCGGCGGCTTGGGCGCCAGGCTGGGGTTCATAAAGGCCCGTCCGATCACGTAGATCATGTACATGCTGGCCAGCATGATGCCGGGCAACAGCGCGGCCGCATAGAGCCGGACCGGAGAAACCTGGGCGATGGCCGCGTACACGATCAGCATGATGCTGGGGGGAATGAGTATGCCAAGGGTGCCGCCGGCGCAGATTACGCCCGAGGCGAAGCGCCGGTCGTAGCCGGCCTTGAGCATGGCCGGCAAAGCCAGCAGCCCCATCAGGGTAACCACGGCGCCGATAATGCCGGTAGCCGTTGCGAACACCGCGCAGGTGGCCAGGGCCGCCACCGCCATTGATCCTGGCACGTTGCGGGCGGCCATTTGGATGCTGAAAAAGAGCCGGTCGACGATGTTGGCCCGTTCCACCACATACCCCATAAATAGGAAAAGTGGGACGGCCACCAGTACCTCATTCGACATGACCGAGAACGTGTTCTGCACGAATAGTTCGAAGATTCGATTGTCGAATATCGTCTTCATCCGCTCGGCGTCGTAGTACGCGTAGTAGCCAAAGCCAATGCCCATGGCGATCAGCGTGAAGGCAATGGGAAAACCGAGCAGAACAACGACGATAAACAGGCCCAGCATCAAGATCGCGACTTGGGGATCGCTCATTTGATCTCTCCCAACTCTTGCTCGACGATCTCGATGTCTTCATGTTGGTTCAGGATCATGGTTTCGGTTTCTTCCACGTCATGCAGCCGCGGTGGGTAGGCGCCGGTCTTGATACAGCTTATGCAGCGGGACACCTCGGCGATGCCCTGCAGAATGAGCAGCGCCCCGGCCACGGGAATCAGGGTTTTGAAAAAGTAGATCTGGATGCGCGCCGGGCTGTTCCAGCTCACTTCCTTGTAGAACCAGGAGTCGCTTGCGAACCCATACCCGTAGTAAACCAGGGCCAGGCTGCCCGGAAAGAAAAACAGAATGTAGAGCACCAGATCGATGCTGGCCTGTGCTTTGAGCGGCAGCAGCCGGTAGAGCACATCGCCGCGCACATGGCCATCCCGGGACAACGTGTAGGCGCCGGCCATCATGAACAGCGCCCCGTACATCTGCACGCTCATGTCGAAGGCCCACACCGTGGGGGCGTTCAGCAGGTAGCGTACGAAGACCTCGTAGCAGGTGGCAAAGGTCAGCACCAGAATGCACCAGGCGAACGCCTTGCCCGCCCAGGCACTGATGCTGTCGATGAAGTAGAGAGCACGGTTGTTCATTGAGTATGACCAGCGGTCTGGAGACAAGGTCGGGCGGCGCCCCCGGAGGAGGCACCGCCCGATTCAACACCGGCGCTTAGGCCAGTTCGCCGAAGTAGTGGCGATAGGCGCCCGCGTAGTCCGGCGCATTGGTCAGTTCGTACGCCCCCACCCGCTTGGCCCATGCCATCTGCGATTCCACCACCTTGGTGAAGTATGGGTCGTTGGCGGTGAACTGCTCGACGATCACGTCCCAGGCCTTGAGCTGGGCGGCCATGATCGAGTCGTCGGTCCGGTGCACCTTGACGCCGAATTCCTGCTGCAGAGAGATCAGGTCGTTGGAGTACCGATCCTGGTACTTCCAGGACATGTCCGCCGACGCCGACTCGGAGGCATACTTCAAAATCGCCTGATGTTCCGCGGGCAGGCTGTCGTACAGCTCGCGGTTGAAAATGATCTCGAAGGTTTCCTGAGACTGGTGGAAGCTGGCCAGGTAGTATTCCTTGGCCACGTCCTGCATGCCGAAGTCCTTATCGGAGGTGGGGTTGTTGAACTCCGCCGCATCGATCAGACCGCGCTCCATGGCCGGCTGGATCTCGCCGCCCGGCAACTGAACCACCGACATGCCCATTTCCTGCAGCACATTGGCCGCCAGACCCACAGTCCGGTATTTCAGGCCCTTGATGTCGTCGGTGTTGTTGATTTCTTTCTTGAACCAACCGAACGGCTGTGCCGGCATCGGTCCGGAAAAGAAGCCCACCAGGTTCAATCGCAGCACATCTTGAATGAGCTCGTTGTAGAGCTCGGCGCCGCCGCCATAGTGAATCCAGCCGAGCAGCTGGTTGGCGGTCCAGCCCCAGCAGGGGCCGGTGCCGAACAGCGATGCGGCCGGATTTTTACTGTACCAGTAGGCGGTCACGAAGTGAGCGCCGTCGAGCACGCCCTTGTCCACCGCGGTCTGCATTTCCGCGGTCTTCACCACGGCACCCACATCCAGATAGTCGACCTTGAGAGACCCACCGGACATCTCGTTGACGCGATTAACGTAGTCCACCGCGAATTCCTTGAAGATGCCACCGCCCCAGGCGCCCTGCATCTTGAGCACCTTGGGCTGGGCCGTGGCAATCATGGGGAAACCCACGGCGGCGCCGGCCGTAATGCCGGCCGAGGCTTTCAGGAATTTACGGCGCCCGGATGTGGCGGTCTCCATGCTCTTGTCAGACGTGCTTCGTGCTTCGGTTTTGTCAGTCATTCCGGTTTCTCCAGTGATGGATGCACCCCTTCTTGGGGCGACTCTATTGCCTGCCCGATCTTGCGTAAATCCGATCCCTCGGTATGCCGCCCCCTCGGGACGACAGCTCCGGCTTCGCCACGGAAACCGTATCCGTTTTTTCGACCCCGATTAGGGGTTCACGGCTCGGTCCGAGCCTGTTTGCCGGGAGTGCACGGGCCTACACCCTCCCGATCAAATGCCCGCTTCACTCGATCATGCGCTGTTATTGCCGCGTCGGATAGCGGCGATGGGCCTGATAGCCCCCTCTTGCCTGCCGGATTCCGCGCCGTGTCACGCCACCCGATCCCCCGGCTCGGCCCCGGAGAAGATCGCGTCCAGGTTGTCCAGGGCGCGAAACCCCATTGCGTCCCGGGTTTCCCGGGTCGCGCTGCCGATGTGTGGCAGCAAAAAGGTGTTGGTGACAGCCCGCAACGCCGGCAGGATATCTGGCTCATTCTTATATACGTCCAGACCCGCGGCCCGCAAGCGCCCTGAGGCCAGAGCCGTGATCAGCGCGTGCTCGTCGACCACGTTTCCCCGCGCGACGTTGACCAGGATTGCGCCATCTGGCAGCAGCGCCAGCCGTTTTGCGTTGATCAAATCCTGCGTCTCAGGTGTCGACGGACAGTGGACGGCCAGGAAATCGCAGTGGGGCAGCAGATCCTCCACCGATTCGTGGAAGGTGGCGCCGGCTTCCAACTCGGCGGGCAGGCGCTGACGATTGTGATAGTGGATGCGCATGTCAAAACCCCGCGCCCGCCGCGCAGTGACTTGCCCCACCCTGCCCATGCCGAGAATACCGAGGCGCTTGCCGGTCATCTGTGTGCCGACCATGAACGCAGGGCTCCAGCTGTTCCATTCACCTGAGCGGACCAGTCGCTCGCCCTCGCTCGCCCGCCGGGCAGCGCCCAACATCAACAATATTGCCACCTCTGCGGTGGCGTCGGCCAGCACGTCGGGCGTGTTGGTGACGATAAGCCCCCGTGCCCGCGCCGCCTCCAGATCCACATGGTCCACACCCACTGAGAAGTTCGCGATGGCGCGCACCCGCTCCGGCAGTTGGGCGATCACCTCCGCGTCAAAGTGTTCGGTATGGCAGGCCAGGATGGCGTCGGCGTTGCGTGACAGGGCCAGCAGTTTCCGAGCCGGGTACAGCACGTCCTCTGGATTCAGGTGTACCCGATAGTCGCGCTTCAACCGCGCTTCCACCGCTTCCGGCAGTTTGCGGGTCACCAGTATGGCGGCGCGCTCGCTCATGCCCGGCACGAACTGGCTCTTCTCATCATTTCAATAACCTGGCGCACCCGTTCGCGCGCTTCAATGCCGTCGCTCATTATGTGTCGGTCTCCGCCCTGCGTTGCCGTACAGTGTCGCTGCTCGCAGTCGCCGGCAAGCAGATCGCTCGTCAATTTGTTACGGGGTGTGTGGCAGGCTTGGCTAAGACTCTCGCGTCTACGTCTATGATCGGTTGTGGTTGTGAAATTATTTTTCATAGAGTGGCAATGCCACACCCGGAAGTCTAGCGTAGATCAATGGGTCTGACCAACCGGGTGTCGAGCTGGCGGATGGCTTGTGACCTCGGTGACAGCTCGGTTACCCTCCCGTAAGAAAGGAAGGTCTGATCAATTGATACGAATCGCGTTTCGGTCCATCAGGGTGCAGATGCGAGGCTTCCAGCTTGACCACAGCCAATCTATGGCCAACCGGGAAACGCGGCAGATTTGCCCTTGTGGGCGAAACCCCAGCGGGACAGGGCCTTTGTGTCCCTCGTACCGCGTTGCATCTCGCTCATTCGCGACTCAACTATTTGCCACGGGCCAACTTCGTTCGGCGCGCCTTGTACGAGAGAGTGCGAAGTCGCCGGCGCGATCGCAGCAATTGATCAGACCTTACCTTCAGATCACAGGGTCGTCCTCCAGCCGGGGCTGCACGCAGTTTTTGTGGTATTTCCGAGCACACGCGAGCTGGTGGCTACCTGCGCTGAGAGCCCTGTGACCCGGCTTGGGAGCCTGCGATCTATTCGTTAACTTGCATCTTGGGTCTCAAATGCACAGCTTCATGGTTGCAAATCCTGGCAACAGGATTAGTAATACCCGCGAGGCGCGACTTGAGTCTGCGCATTTCAGTCTCCGATCTGTTCCGTCCAGAATTGGTCAGAGGTTCCAGAGACCAAACTGGCATCGCCTGATCCGGGAATTTTGATCACGTGCTCTATTTGATACCGCTGATGCCTTTGCTGGGCGCCGCTTTCGCCGGGGTTGCACAACGCCACCACCGCCAGGGTGCGGCCCTGCTTGCAGCGGTATGCGCGTCAGTGTCGCTGGGCTTGTTGCTGACCAATCTGGATTCGGTGCTCGCAGGCGTGCCGTCGGTGACCACCTTGCCGTGGATGCCGGCGCTGGGGCTGACCCTGTCATTCTGGGTCGATGGGCTCAGTTTTCTATTCGCGCTTCTGGTCCTGGTGATCGGGCTGCTGGTGATTCTTTACGCGGTCTACTACCTCGGATCCGAGGAGCCGCTGGGGCGCTTTTACGGCTTTCTCATGCTGTTCATGGGCGCGATGCTCGGTCTGGCGCTGGCCAGCAACCTGATCCTGATGCTGGTGTTTTGGGAACTGACCAGCCTCAGTTCATTTCTGTTGATCGGCTACTGGAAGCACCGCACGGACGCGCGTCAGGGCGCCCGTCAGGCCTTGATGATCACCGGTGGTGGCGGACTTGCGCTGCTGGCCGGTATCCTGGTGATCGGCCATATCGTAGGCAGTTTCGAGCTTCCCACGGTTCTGGCCGCGGGCGACCTGATTCGGGATCATAAGCTGTACCCGGTGGCGCTGGTGCTGGTATTGCTGGGTGCATTCACCAAGTCGGCCCAGTTCCCGTTTCACTATTGGCTGCCCCACGCCATGGCCGCGCCGACACCGGTCAGCGCGTACCTGCATTCCGCCACCATGGTCAAAGCGGGCGTGTTCCTGCTGGCACGGCTGTTCCCGGCTCTGGCCGGCACCGACCTGTGGTTTTTCCTGGTCGGCGGTACCGGTCTGATCACCCTTTTGTTCGGTGCCTACACGGCGCTGTTTCAGCATGATCTCAAGGGCTTGCTGGCCTATTCCACCATCAGCCACCTGGGGCTTATCACGCTGCTCCTGGGTATGGGCACACCCCTGGGCGAGGTGGCCGCCGTGTTTCATATCATCAATCACGCCACCTTCAAGGCGTCGTTGTTCATGGCCACCGGCATTATCGATCACGAAACCGGTACCCGGGACATGCGTAAGC
>JAHEDQ010000072.1 GCA_024641125.1 Candidatus Competibacteraceae bacterium
GCCCTCGAACGCCTCGTCCCACACAAAATGGTTGCGATTGTTGTCGGACCGGAACTCATTCATCATCGCCTCCCACTCTTCCCGCACGGGTGAGAGGTCAAGGCGGTCCATGGCGTCGAAATCGGTCTTGTAAAAACGCGGTGTGAGCAAGGTCTCGTGCTTCGCCATGCGGGTGGTTTCGTTCAGTTCCGGCGCTGCATCGACATTGGTCGCATTCATCTGTTTATTCCTCACTGGTCACTGACGGCGGCCAAAGGCACAGGGGCCGACCGCGGTGAGTCGATTGGGTCCTCACGCAGAAATTGCGCGAAGGCTTGCGTGTTGGTCGGGCCAAAGGCGCGCAGGTCGATCAGACGCCCAGTGGCCAGGTCTTCCAGGATTAATCCACCATCGAGATGCAGCGACAATCGAAACGGCGCTTGCTGTCCGGTTCCGTTGAGCCGGCGCTCCCGGGTCAGGCTGCGCAGCACACCTCGTTGGAAACCGCCATCACCGGAGGCAATCAACCCAATCGGCCGATCGGAACCGCCGGGCAACACCCGTCGCACATCCACCGCCCCGTCAGCCCGGTCCGTAAACCGCAGATCGATGACCCGGACCGGCTCGGCCGGCGTGGTTTGCGTAGTGCCTATGCCACTGGTACGCGCCACAAAAGCCGCCGCCAAGGCACACAGAACCAGCGCCGCGGCGCCAATTAGCGCCGGCTTTGGCACCGCATCGGGACTCGCTCGGTGGGTCATGGCGCCCGCTTTCATCGGGCGGCGGCCGAAAACGAACCCGTGGGCGAGAGCGCCAGATCCGCGTCGGCCGGTGTCAGCGATGCTGTCACCGGTTCCTGTCCCGCGGCTTCGGCCAGTGCGGATGCCAGCAGTTCGGCCACCTGGGCACCATCCGGCACCGCGCGCAGCATCGGCTCGGGTCTGGAAAAACGCCAGGGCCGTACGTTCGGCCAAAGCACCAGATAACTGATGCGCTCCTTGGGCCGGAGACGCAGAGGCAGGTCAGCGGTGCCGTCCCCTTGCAGTTTTGCCGCCGCCGATTCGATCAAGCTGAACGGGATGTTGATGGACATGGGGATAGCGATGCCAAAGCGGATCACCAGTCGGCGGTCAGTGAGGCTGTACACGGTGGTGCGAGCATAGAGAAACGCCAGCCCCACCATCAGCCCGAGGGCCACCGAGGCCAGGCCGACCAGCCAGCCTGCCGCCACCGCGGCCTCGGCCAGCCGCTTGCCATCCATCAGCGCGGCGGACGCCTGCCACACCAACAACAGGCCGAAGTAGACGGAGAGCCCGCGCACATGGAAGGCACGACGCGCCAGGGCCGACCCGCTCGGAGCCCCCTGCCAGATCAGCCGCTCCCCGGAGGGCAGCTTCTCGGGCAGGCCGCGGATCGGTTCGAAAGCGAAATCGTCATGGCTCATACGAAGGGCTCCTGCCGGTCCGGTACCGCATAGAGATGGCCGCCACCGTAGTAGGCGCAGATGCGATCCTCCTCCAGCAGGGTGACCTGGTCAGGCTGTTTCAGGCCAGGCACGCCGGCGAACTGGTGGGCCAGGATCGACGCCACCTGGACCCGGGCCGGCGAGCGCCGGATGCGGGCGAAATAGACCGGCAACAAAACATGGCGTCCGCCCGCGTCTTCGGTCAGCTCCAGTTCCAGGTAGCGCACGTGGGGTTCGGTCAGGTCGACCCAGGCATCGACCACGGTCCCGGCCGGCTTGCTGTCCGCGCCATATACTGTCATGCCCAGCGGACTTGCGTCCTTGGGATCCAGCGCATGTTGGGGACAGACCCGAAGCGGCACGATTCGGTTGTGGCCCTCGAAGGTGTGGTCCGGGACATCGGCGCGATTGGCGTACGAGGCTGGCCCTACACCATCCACCATGGGGTTTCCTGTCGGCTCCAAGGGTGCACCCGGCCAGGGAGCGGACGGTTCAGCCGCAATTGGACCCAGCGGTGGCTCGGCGCGCGGCGCGGTTCGGGTCGTTCCGTCCCGAAGGTGGAAGGTCTTGGGCTGCGGCATCGCTGGAAAGCCCTGCACCTTGACGTATGCAGAGCGCTCTGACTCCAGCGGATAGCCTTCCCGCTTGTCCTCACGGCGTATGTAGAGAACGAGTGCGGCAAAGAATGCCCAGAACAGATACAGAACCACCTGTGCCAGGTCGATGTATTGGGTGATGGCGCCAGTTCCCATAGTACGTTGCTCCCAAAAGGCGATGTCAGCCAGGGAACTCGGCCAGACCGAGTCCCGTGGACGGCGGTGCAGTGAACTCGCGGCGCCCGCGTACGAGCGGCCCGATCACCACCAGAGTGGCAAAAAGGAGAGCGATCTCCAGGTGATAAACAACCATGTATCCGGCGGAGGGATTGCTCAATGCGGCATCGAACAGGCCCTGAGCCACAAGCCCGTTGACGGCGTCGCGCAGGGCGCCACCGACAGCAATGGCGATGCCTGCAGCTGTGGCCTGCACGGCACCCCATGCGCCCAGGGCGAGACCGTTGTGGGCACCGCTGTCCAGGGACATGGCAGCGGTCAGGGTCCCGACCGCGAACAGACCTCCGCCAAAACCGATGGCCGCGGTGCCGAGTCGAAACAGCAGCACCGACTCGAAGGGTTCGGACATCACCACCGCGCTGAACGCGGCTACACCGATCAGGGCGCCGAAGGCGGCCAGACGATGCACATCCGCGCCACGGGTCATGAGCCGTGCAGCCAATGCCAGGCCGAGCAACGTGCCCCCGGCAAGAATGGCGGTCAGGGTGGTGGTGTTCGCCACCGAGAGCTGAAGAATCTCGGCGCCATAGGGTTCCAACAGAATGTCCTGCATGCTGAAAGCCGCGGTACCCAGCCCCACCGCGAGCAGGAACCGCTTGCAGCGACCCTGGGCCATCAAAGTACGCCAACCATCGCGAAACCCGGGCCGCTCCTGCCGGGGATCGGTCAACGCGGGATTGCGTGGCTCCTGTTTCCAGAGCGCCAGGACATTGAACACCATGGTGACCACGGCGGCGCCTTGTATCACCTGAATCAACCGAACCTGGGTGAAGTCCTGCAGCACCAGACCGAAAACCACGGAACTGAAAACCATCCCCAGCAGCAGGGTTACGTAGAGCAGAGCCACCACACGCGGGCGAGATGCCTCCGGCGCCAAATCGGTTGCCAGCGCAAGCCCGGCGGTCTGGGCGGTATGCAGACCAGCGCCCACCAGCAGAAAGGCCAGCGCCGCGGAAGCCGGGCCAACCCAGAGCGGACCATGGGTGTCGCCGGACAGAATGATCAGGGCAAACGGCATAATCGCCAGTCCGCCGAACTGCAGCAGGGTGCCCATCCAGATAAACGGCACCCTACGCCAGCCCAGAACCGATCGATGGTGATCTGAACGAAACCCGATCAGCGCGCGGAACGGTGCGAACAGCAGGGGCAGCGCCACCATCAATGAGACCAACCAGGCCGGCACCCCCAGCTCCACGATCATGACGCGATTGAGTGTGCCGTTCAGCAGCACCACGGCCATGCCCACACTGACCTGAAACAGGGACAATCGCAGCAGGCGTCCCAAAGGCAGCTGAGGCGTCGCGGCGTCGGCAAAGGGCAAAAAGCTGGGTTGCACCCGGCTCCAGCCCTGCCCCAGCCTGCGATTCAAACCTTTCACTGCTTGTTTCACCGCAGAATCAGCTCCAATGCCTGCGACGTGTAAAAACCGCTGGCCACTCGCTGGCTGCGCCCAGGCGTCCAGCGCGACATCACGGCCGCTCCGTCGATGGCCTGACGCAACGCGGCTTCAGCTACCGGTTCGATGGCGGGCGCCCGATGACTGCTATGGGGAATCAGCCGACCTATTGCGTGCATGATCGCCAGCGGCGTGGTCCGTGGGGCAAAGGTGAACTGAAGCGACCGATCGGTCCGTTCGGCCAGGTGCCCCAATACCCGGACGACATCCTGAGCCCGGTAGTGAATCAGCGAGTCCATGGCCACCACGTGATCGAATCGGCCGAGGGTATCGTCCAGCAGGTCACCGACATGAAAGGTGAGCTTGCCCGCGCCCAGATCGGTGGGCGCACGATCCCGCGCCAGCGCCACCAGGGTCGGCGACAGATCGATTGCCACCACCTCGGCGCCGCGTCGAGCCGCCTCCACTGCCAGCGCCCCGGTGCCACAACCGGCATCGAGCAGCCGCCGCCCTTTGAGGTCCTCCGGCAGCCAGTCCAGCAGAGTGGTGCGCATGCGGTCCCGCCCGGCCCGCACCGTGGCCCGGACCCGGCCCACCGGCGCGTCGGAGGTCAAACGCTTCCAGGCTTCGACGGCGGTTCTGTCGAAATAGGTCTCAAGCTGCCCGCGGCGATGGCGGTAGGTCAGTGTCGGCATCAGTCAAACCCCAGAAAATCGAAAATCTCCCGATCCTTCATCGGAGCCGCCAATTGTGGCTCCGTCCCGGCGTACAGGGCGGCGGCAAGACGCATGTACTCATGCTGAACCGCCTCCAACTCCGGGGAGGTCTCCATCTCGAATACGGTGGATTTCTTCAAACGACTGCGGCGGATCGCATCCAGGTCCGGGAAGTGGGCAACGCGATTCAAGCCCACCGCGTCGTTGAATCGATCGATCTCGTCGGTGCCGGCGCTGC
Organism: Candidatus Competibacteraceae bacterium; assembly: GCA_024641125.1. GTDB lineage: Bacteria > Pseudomonadota > Gammaproteobacteria > Competibacterales > JAHEDQ01 > JAHEDQ01. The sequence continues at coordinate 4,628 of JAHEDQ010000072.1, forward strand.
GGTTGGCCACCACGCCACCCATACGAACCGGGTAGTTTTTGGATTTGGCCTGGATTGCGGCCACGATGCGATTCATGGCGAAAATCGAATCGAAGTCGTTGGCGGTCACCACCAGTGCACGATCCGCGTGCTGCAGCGGCGCGGCGAAGCCACCACACACCACATCCCCCAGGACATCGAAGATCACCACGTCCGTGTCCTCCAACAGGTGGTGTTCTTTCAGCAGTTTGACCGTCTGGCCCACCACGTAGCCGCCGCAGCCGGTGCCCGCGGGGGGACCACCGGCTTCGACGCACATCACGCCGTTGTAGCCCTCGTAGACAAAGTCCTCCGGGCGCAGCTCCTCGCTGTGAAAATCCACCGTCTCCAGTACGTCGATGACCGTGGGGACCAGCTGCTTGGTCAGCGTGAAGGTCGAGTCGTGCTTGGGATCACAGCCGATCTGCAGCACCCGCTTTCCGAGCTTGGAAAAAGCGGCCGAGAGGTTGGATGAGGTCGTGCTCTTGCCGATACCCCCCTTGCCATAGACGGCAAACACTTTCGCGGCACCTATGGCGCCCGGGTCCATATGCACCTGGACGCTGCCGTCGCCGTCGGCCCGCTTGGACCGGTTGGTCAGCTGGGTCACGGGCACTGTCGAAACGCTCATGTTCATGCGGCCACTCCGTCGATGACACCTTCCACTCGATCTTCCAACTCCTCGCCGGCGCGCCGCAGCGCCTCGAGCATGTTCTCGTCCGGATTCCAATACTGCCGGTCGTGGGCTTCTAGCAGCCGGTTGGCCACCTTGGCGGAGGCCACTGGATTGAGCGCCGCCAGGCGCTCGCGCATGGTCTCGTCCAGTACGAACGTCTCCGACAACCGTTCGTAAACCCAGGGCGCAACCTGCCCGGTGGTGGCGGACCAGCCCATGGTATTGGTCACGTGGGCCTCGATCTGGCGGACGCCCTCGTAACCATGCTTGAGCATGCCCTCGTACCACTTCGGGTTCAGCACCCGGGTCCGGGTCTCCAGCGCCACCTGCTCGCTCAAGGTACGAACCTTGCCCTCGCCCTGGGTCTGATCACCGATGTAGACGGGCACCTCGTCGCCCCGGGCGCGACGCACCGACCGACTGATACCGCCCAGGGTGTCGAAATAATGATCCACGGTGGTCACGCCAATCTCCACCGAGTCCAGGTTCTGATAAGTGAGCTCCACGTCGGACAGCACGCTTTGCAGCAGTTCGGGGCGCCCGACCGGGCCGCCCGCCACACCATAGGCAAAGCACTTGCGCCGCCCATAGGCCTCGGCCAGCTCGTCCTCGTCGTCCCAGCAGCTGCCGTCCACCATGTGATTGACGTTGGAGCCATAGGCGCCGTCGGCGTTGCTGAACACCCGCAGCGCCGCCGTCTCCAGATCACAGCCGTTGGCCGCCTGGTAAGCCAGCGCGTGCTTGCGGATAAAGTTCATCTCCGGCGGCTCGTCGGCACCGGCGGCAAGCAGTGCCGCCTCTGCCAGGGTGCGAATCTGCAACGGCAACAGATCACGGAAGATTCCGGACAGCGTCATCACCACGTCCACCCGCGGGCGTCCCAACGCCTCGATCGGAATGAGAACCGCACCAGCCAGTCGACCATAGCTGTCAAAGCGCGGCTTGGTGCCCATCAGGGCCAGCGCCTGTGCGACCGGTCCGCCCTCGCTTTTCAGATTGTCGGTTCCCCACAAAACCAAAGCGATCGACTCCGGGAAGCCCTTCCCTTCGGCCGCGTGCCGGGCCAGAAGCCGATCAGCCTGGCGGGCGCCATCCTCCACCGCGAAGGCGCTGGGCAGTCGAAATGGGTCGAAACCATGTAAGTTACGACCTGTGGGCAGTATTGCCGGGGTGCGCAGCAGATCCCCACCGGGAGCCGGGCTGACAAAACGCCCGTCCAGCGCCCGCATCAGTGCAACTGACTCGCTATCCCGGGTCAGCATGGCGTCGATCCGCACCAGTTCCAGGCACAGCTCGCGAAGCGAGGGGTCTGACACCAATCCATCGGCGGTCATCACATGGTCAACCGCCTCGCCGGCCACCAAAGCCTCTACCACCTCCCGCGGCAGCCGCCGGCCGCTGGTGGACTCAGCAATCGCCAGCAGGGTGTCGGTTCGCTCCTCCGGGGTCGGCACTTCGCCGACAACGTGCAAGCCATGGGGAATCAGGGTGTATTCCAACTCCAGGATTGCGCTGGACAGAGCGTGCACGCGGGCATCCAGGTCGCCGTCCCAGGCCGGCTCCGCCTCGGCCAAATCCACCAGCGCGGCCTGTGCCTGAATCAGCTCGGCCAGCGGCCCGCGTTCGCCGTCAGGGGCCTCCGGTGCAAGACCACGCCAGCGCTCCACCGACGCTTTGAGATCCAGCAGTCCCCGGTAAAGTCCAGCCTCAGCTACCGGGGGCGTGAGATAGCTGATCAATGTGGCCGCCGACCGGCGCTTGGCGATGGTGCCCTCGGAGGGGTTATTGGCGGCATACAGATAGAAATTGGGCATATCCGCGATGAGGCGATCCGGCCAGCAGGCCGCTGACAGGCCGGCCTGCTTGCCGGGCATGAACTCCAGCGCGCCATGGGTGCCAAAATGAAGCACCGCGTGTGCCCCAAAGTCCTCGCGCAGGTAACGATAAAACGCGGAAAATGCATGGGTAGGCGCAAACCCCCCCTCGAACAACAGGCGCATGGGGTCGCCCTCGTAGCCGAACGCGGGCTGGACCCCGACCAGGACATTGCCAAACTGTTCGCCGAGCACGAACAGCGAGGCACCGTCGGTCTGATGACGCCCCGGCGCTGGACCCCACTGTGATTCGATGTCCGCCAGCCAGGTCTCACGGCGCACATGATCATCGGCCGGCACGCGGGCAACGACATTGGCGGGAGCGCCGTGACGTTCGGCATTGCCGTTGACAATGCGTTCGCGCAACGCATCCACATCGTCGGGCACATCCACCGTATAGCCTTCGGTCTGCATGGTCTTGAGAATTCGGTGCAGGGAAGCAAACACCGACAGGTTGGCCGCGGTGCCGGTGCTGCCGCCGTTGGGCGGAAAATTGAACAACACCACCGCCACCTTGCGCTCGGAGCGCTCGGAGCGGCGCAGGGTGATCAGCCGGTGTATCCGGGCGGCCAGCATATCGCTGCGTTCGGCGCAGCTGCTCATATCGCGGGAAGCGTTGCCGCTCTCGAAGGTGCAGAGACGATCACAGCCCGAGCAGGACGAGTCGCTGGCGCCGGCACGGCCGCCGTAGACCATGGGGCCGGTGGATCCGTCCAACTCCGGGATGGCCACCATCATGGTGGCTTCGATCGGCAACAGGCCCCGGTCCGAGCCGCCCCACTCTTCCAAAGCCTGAAACTCAACCGCTTGGGCGGCAATGTAGGGCACGTCGAGTCTGGCCAACATTTCTTCGGCGGCGCCGGAGTCGTTATAGGCGGGTCCGCCCACCAGGGAGAAACCGGTCAACGAGACGACGGCATCCACCGCCGCCCGGCCGTCGCGCATGAAAAACGCCTCGACCGCGGGGCGCGCGTCCAGTCCGCTGGAAAAGGCGGGCAGTACCTGCAGTCCACGCGCCTCCAGGGCCGCGATGACCCCGTCGTAGTGCGCGGTATTGCCGGCCAGTACATAGGCGCGCATGACCAGCAGCCCAACCGTACCCGACACCTCGGTCGCGGGTCTGGGGAGCGCAGAGGGGCTGTCGGTGACACGCTGCCGCAGACGAGGATGGTAAAGACCCACGTCCGGATATTCGAGCGGCGCAGGGGCGGACAGATTCCCACGCAGGGCCCGTCTCGGACCATCGGCATATCGGTCCACCAAAAAGCGCACCATGTTGCCAATGTTTTCGTCCGACCCCGCCAGCCAATACTGCAGGGTCAAAAAATAGGCGCGCACGTCCTGGGCGGTGCCTGGTATGAAGCGCAGTATTTTGGGCAGGCGCCTCAGCATGGCCATTTGCCGGGCCCCATCACTGCCGTTGTCCGCACGCTTCTTGCTGCCGCGCAGGCGCTTCAAAAGCGCCATTGGACCCCGAGTGGAACCGTCCATGCTGAACCCACCCATGCGCGTGTTGCGCATGACTTCGCCAGCCGACATGCAGCACACCATCGCGTCGCAGTTTTCGCGTCGACGCTCCAGCCAGGGCAATACCGGCTCGATGTGTTCTTCCATAAACAACATGGTGGCGATGATGATGTCACCCTGGTCAATATCGGACCGGCAACGCTCCAGCGCCTCGGGATTGTTGCGCCACTCGGCAGCGGCATGCAGATCGATGCTCAAGCCCGGAAGATCCCGCGCAAGCTGCGCCCGTGCCCGCTCCACCGTCGCAGCCAGATGGCTGTCGAGTGTCACGAAGACGACGCGCAAGGGCACTGGTTCAGCGTCCAAAATGTGCTTTTGCATCGTAGAGCGTCTCAATGGTGATGGTGGCAAGGCCTCGTTCCGCCGCATAGCGCTCGGTGTTTCGCCGAGCCTTGCCACGCACGAAAAAAGGGATCTTGTGCAATTCCGTGGATGCCTCGGGCGCCCAGCATGGCTCACCCGGCACCGGCACATCTGCGGTCTGCTCCTCGAGCTGGGCCGGAGCGGCCGGCCGTTCCAGTCCGTTGTTCAGGTGTGAAGGGGCGGCATCCTCATGAAACTCGAAATCACCGCGGAACATGTTCAGCAGATGCTCTTCCAGGCCCATCATGAGCGGGTGCACCCAACCATCGAAAATGACGTTTGCACCCTCGAACCCCATCTGAGGGGAATACCGGGCCGGACAATCCTGTACATGGAACGGCGCCGAGATAACCGCACAGGGCAGCCCCAGACGCTTGGCGATGTGCCGCTCCATCTGAGTGCCCAGCACCAGCTCGGGCTGCAGCGCCTCCACCTGCTGCTCCACCGCCAGATAGTCGTCCGTGATGAGGGCCTCTATGCCCAACTGGGTCGCGGCCGCGCGTACCTCCCGCGCGGACTCTCGACTGTAGCTACCCAGCCCTACCACGTTGAAGCCAAGCTCTTCATTGGCGATGCGGGCCGCCGCCAAGGCATGGCTGGCATCGCCGAATATGAACACTCGCTTGCCGGTGAGGTAGGTGGAATCCACCGATCGCGAGTACCAGGGCAGCCGGGAACCTTCACCGTCGAGCACCTGGCTCACATCCACCCCGGACACTTCGCCCACCTCGAACAGAAAATCGCGGGTGGCGCCAACACCTATGGGCACCGTAGTGACCGTAGGCTGGGCAAAGGTTCGAGCCAGCCAGGCGCAGGTGGTCCGGGCGATCTCGGGGTACAGACAGATGTTGAAGTCCGCAACCGGAAGCCGCAGCAGATCCGCAGGACTGGCGCTCTCCGGGGCCACCACATTGACGTCCACGCCCAACGACGACAACAGTCGTTTGATCTCCTGGACATCGTCGCGGCATCGAAATCCCAGCGCGGAAGGCCCCAGAATGTTGGCCAAGGGGGGCTGCCCCTGGGGACGGACCGGGCGCTGGTAGCCGGGTTCCGGTGCGGCGCCGGCGAGCAGGCCGCGAACCAGATGATAAAAGGTCTCGCTGGCGCCCCAGTTCTCCTTTTTTGAGTAGCTGGGCAATTCCAGGGGAATGACCGGAACCGGCAGATCCATGCCCAGCGCCAAGGCACCGGGCTGATCCTGAATCAGCTCTGCAGTGCAGGATTCCCCCACCAACATTGCCTGGGGACGAAAACGTTCGTATGCGTCTCTCAGGGTGGTCGTGACCAAATCGGCCGTGCTGCCACCCAGGTCGCGCGCTTGGAATGTCGTGTAGGTGACCGGAGGACGGCGGTCGCGCCGCTCAATCATGGTGAACAACAGATCGGCGTAGGTATCACCCTGGGGCGCGTGCAAAACATAGTGGACGTCGCGCATGGAGGTGGCGATCCGCATGGCGCCCACGTGGGGAGGCCCTTCGTATGTCCAAAGCGTCAGCTGCATGGCTCAGACAGCCAACCGTTCGCACCGCACCAGCGGGCGCGCAAAAAGCTCCGCCAGGTCCGCGGCTTGATCGAAACCGTGAATCGGCGAGAACACCAGTTCGATCGACCATTTGGTCCGCAGTCCCTCGGCCTCCAGTGGGTTGGCCAATCCCAGGCCACAGACGGTGAGGTCGGGCCGGTCGCTGCGGACCCGGTCGAGCTGCAGGTCCACGTCCTGACCTTCGGACAGGCGCAGGTTGTCCGGCAGCAGCGGCAACTCACCCGCGAGCAATTGTCGATCGAAAAAGGGCGTGCCCACTTCCACCGGCTGCATGCCGCACTCCCGCTGCAGAAAACGGGCAAGGGGGATCTCAAGTTGCGAATCGGGCAGGAAACTGATGCGCTTGCCAGCCAGGGTGTCGCGGAATCGCGCCAGAGCGGAACGGGCTCGTTCCATCGGCCGTGCGGTAGCCAGGCGCAAGCGCTCGTCCGTTACGCCGAACGCCTGCGCCGCCGCCTGAATCCAGGCAAAAGTACCCTCCGCACCCAGCGGGTAGGGCGCCTCGATCAGCCGGGCGCCGCGCCCGATAAGTGCGCGCACGGTCTCGCCCAGAAACGGTTGCGCGGGGAGTATCAGCGTGCCCTGGCCCACCGCCGGCAAATCGCCTGCCTGGCGGGGTGGCAGAAATTGTACGGACTGAATTCCCAGTTGCTGGAACATTCGGGCAAACTGGTCCTCGACCACATCTGCCAGGGTGCCCAGAACCAGCAATGAGCGCATCGTCGGTTCGGCCGTTGGCAGTTCCTCGACCAAGGCCTTGAGACAGTTATCTTCACCCTGGGTAAATGTGGTTTCGATGCCGCTACCCGAATAGTTCAGGACCCGGACCCGCCCCCGATGGGCTTGCGACAATCGCTCTGCGGCCTTGCCGAGGTCCAGCTTGATGACCTCGGACGGACAGGATCCGACCAGAAACAGGGTGGCGATTTCGGGTCGTCGGGCCAAAAGCTCGTGAACGATCCGGTCCAACTCCTCGTTGCAGTCGGCCAGGCCGGCCAAGTCCCTTTCCTGCAGAATGGCAGTGGCGAAACGCGGCTCGGCGAAGATCATGACGCCGGCCGCCGATTGCAGCAGGTGCGCGCAGGTGCGCGAACCGACCACCAGGAAGAACGCGTCCTGAATCTTGCGATGCAGCCAGACGATACCGGTCAAGCCACAAAAGACCTCGCGTTGACCGCGCTCACGCAACACCGGCAACTCGTTGCAGCCGCGCGCATGGACCGTCATCGGCACCGCCGCGGGCAGGCTCATTCGGTGGCTCCCGTCGCGCCGGACGCGCATACCGGTGCCGGCCGCTGGGCGCGGGCCGTGCGCAACTTCCACAGAAACTGCCCGGCGTTGATCAAATAAGACGCATAGGCCGCAAGGGCAAGCACCATCTGACCACGGGGAGAGAGGAAACCCCCGATTAGAGCCACAAGATAGGCCGTGTGCAGGGCCAACACCAACATGCTGACCACGTCTTCCCAGAAAAAGGACCGGGCAAAAAGATACTGGCCGAAGACCTCCTTCTCCCAGATGGAGCCGGTGATCATGATGGTGTAGAGCACCAGAGTCTTGACCACCACGGACAGGGTGGCGGCGAGCAGGCCGTCTCCGGTGACCAGATATCGCAACACCAGATACAGGCTGACCAGGAACACCACGAACTGGAGCTGGGCGAGCACACCTTGCACAAGCGTCCAGCGGGACGCGTCCCGACGCCGCCGCTCGGCGGGCGTGTACAGAGGCATGCACTCGGTCGTTTTGTGGCGGCGATTCGCCAGTGAATTGATGTCCATTTCGCAAAGCTAGTGCGCTCAGATTCAATTGTCAACCAAACTAGACGTAAGTCTTACTTGACACTTCAACTGAATTTATTGGAGGCTAAAACTTCGGTAAAAAAAATGTTTGAACAATCGGGAATCAGCATCTTTACTGGTAAGGCGCGCCAACATGCCGGGCACTTGTCTGGGCTCGACAGTCCGTGTACCGGACCACACGGGCCACAAAACGCAAGAATAAGCGCATGCAGCAAACCTTATTCACCGCCGTGGAGGGCGAGGCTGATGATGGATGGCTCAAGGCCGCTGAGACAAAGTATCGACATCACCGCTGGGCAAGAGCCCGAGCCCAGGTCGGATGGTGAGGCCGGGGAGACGAATGCCCTCGGGTCCAGTCCGCCTGGGTGGGAGGACCTGCGCCGTGTCATCGAAGGGGAGATCATTCCGCGCCTCATGCTGGCGGGTCACGCTAACCCGACCGCCACGCCCCGCGCGAAGCAGACCACCGCAACGCCGACGCAGGGCGAAGTAACGGAGTTCGCCAGCCTGCTGACGGACGCGGAAGAGTCCACCTGCTACGACTACGTGGAGGCGATGCAGACGCAGGGCGTGTCGATGGAGACCATCTACCTGCATATGCTCGCCCCAGCGGCGCGTCACCTGGGTGAGCTGTGGAACGAGGACATCAAGAGCTTCGCCGACGTCACCCTGGGCCTGTGCCGCCTGCATCAGATCCTGAGGCGGCTCGGCGCATTGGGTTTCGAAAACGGTCCGGAGTGCGCCAAGTGGCGACGGGCCCTGATGGCCCCGACTCCGGGCGAGCAGCATCGCTTTGGGGTGGCCATGGCTTCCGACCTGTTTCGCCGTGGCGGATGGGACGTGCACGAAGTCACCGAATCCACCCGGGACGGCTTGGCCAGCCTGGTCAGCTGTGAACACTTCGATCTGGTTGGCATGAGCATAAGCTGCGAAAGCCGCGTCGAGGTGCTCAGAAAGGTCATCGAATCGATGCGCGAGGCCACCTGCAACGATAGGCTGGGGATTGTCGTGGGCGGATGCTTGTTCACAGAGCGCCCTGAGCTGGGCAAATCCGTGGGCGCCGACTTGGTGGCCTGCGCACCATCTGGCGTGCCGATGCCGCGCTTGGCGGAAACACTTGTCGACCTGCGCAGAGCCGGCCTGCCCAGTTAACCCATAGGCGTTTACAGAAAGGCAAAGCGTGAGTTCGAGAGCCGCAACGGCGTCCAAGAAGCATCGCCGCTTCCAGACACCAAATGAGTCGATCGGGCCCCTGGACGCCGAATCCGTGGGAGAGCTGCTGTCCGCGGTGTCCGATCTGGCAGTGATTGTGGATGACCAAGGCACCATTCGTGACATGGCTTTCGGAAAAGAAGAGCTGTCTCGGGAGTTCGGGGGCTCATGGGTCGATCAGCAGTGGATCGACAAGGTAACGGTGGAAAGCCGGCCCAAAGTGGAGGCACTGATGCGGGACGCGGCGGCCCAGGCGGCGCCCCGCTGGCGTCATATAAATCACCCCGTGCGCGAGGGCGATGATCTCCCTATCCTTTATTCGGCGATTCGCATGGGCTCATCCGGCCACACCGCCGTATTCGGCCGCGACCTTCGGGATATCGCGCAGCTGCAACAGCGCCTGGTCAAGGCGCAGGAATCCATGGAACGGGATTATGCCCGGGCCCGATCCGCCGAAGCGCGCTACCGTATGCTGTTTCATGTTGCCTCCGAGGCGGTCCTGATCGTCGATGCCCTGAGCCGAAAGGTGTTGGAAATGAATCCGGCGGCCGGGCGGCTGCTGGGGGTGGATCCGAGCAAACGTGTGGGTAGGCCCCTGGCGTCACTGCTGCAGACCGACTACCGGGATGCGGTGTCCGATCAGTTGACCCGGGTTCTAAACGGCGCCGAGCCAGGCCCGGGAGAAAAGGAGATTCGTGCACACGCCGCCAACGGCGAACAGGAATTCGTGGTACTGGCTTCGGTGTTCCGGCAGGAGAAAAGACCCATGTTACTGGTGCGGCTGCTGCCGCAACGGGTGGGCAACGTCAGCGAAGTGGTGCCCCGGACCAAGTCAAAAGTGCTGGCGTTGATCGAGCGATCACCGGACGGATTCGTGGTGACCGACGCGAACGGCCTGATTCTCGCGGCCAACGGGGCGTTTCTGGACCTGGCGGATCTGGCCACCGAGGACCAGGCACGGGGACAGTCGGTGGATCGCTGGCTGGGCCGCCCGGGTGTGGACGTCAATGTGCTGCTGTCCACTCTGCGTCAGCGCGGAACAATCCAGCTGTTTTCAACCCTGGTGCGAGGAGAGTATGGGGGAACCACCGAGGTTGAAATCTCGGGCGTCAGCGCACCAAGCGGTGACGACATTGTCCTCGGCTTCACCGTGCGAGAAGTCAGCCAGAGACTGTCGTCGGAAAGCCGTATTGTCGGGAGCCTGCCCCGGTCGCTGGATCAACTCAAGGATCTGGTTGGTCGGGTTACGCTCAAGGAGCTTATCCGGGAAGCCACGGACGTGATCGAACGCCTGTGCATCGAGGCCGCCCTGGAACTCAGCAAGGACAATCGCGCTTCGGCCGCGGAGATGCTCGGGCTGAGCCGGCAAAGTCTGTACGTAAAAATGCGGCGTTACGGCCTGGGCGATCTGAGTCCGGAATCGGACGACGTATAAGAGACGCCGCAGGCTGTTCGCGGCGCAAACGGGACAGAGTTCGATACCCATCTGACCCATTGGCGCGGATCGCAGACGCAGCTCTGCGCAGGACTTCTTGGCGATATGCCAAACACACAGCTTGCTCCGTAAGCGCAAAGATGCCGGCGCGAGCGTGTTAGTGGATCAGGGCTTGCCTTCAGGTTCGACCAGTCGGGCTCCCGCCATCGAAATCGAATCGACCTAAGGTCGATTTGCAACTATGACGGGCCGCCGGGCATTTGCATCAGAACAAAGTGTAAATATTAATTGACATAATTATATGTCCAGTTTTATTGTCACTTTATGGCCCGTGCAATCGCCTCCGGCAACGACATAGCACGGCCGCCCGTTTCGGCGGTCGTGGAATTGCTGAAGCCCATCACCTGGTTCCCACCCATGTGGGCCTTCGGATGCGGTGTGGTGTCGTCCGGCGTCGCGCCAGCCGACCAATGGTTGTTGATACTTGCCGGCGTTGCGTTGGCCGGCCCCATGATCTGCGGCGCGAGCCAGGCGGTGAACGACTGGTTCGACCGTCACGTAGACGCGATCAACGAACCCGACCGCCCGATTCCCTCCGGCCGGATTCCGGGCAAATGGGGCTTGGCCATTGCAATACTCTGGTCTCTGCTCTCGTTGCTGCTTTCGTATTCCCTTGGACCGTGGGTATTCCTGGCCGGGATCATCGGTCTGATTCTGGCTTGGGCGTATAGCGCCCCCCCGCTCCGGCTCAAGCTCAACGGCTGGTGGGGCAATTCCGCCGTAGCCCTGTCGTACGAAGGCTTGGCCTGGGTAACCGGTGCCGCTGTCATGATCGGCGGTGCAATGCCCGACTGGCGCATCCTGGTGCTGGCGGCGCTCTACAGCGCCGGCGCCCACGGCATCATGACCCTGAATGATTTCAAATCGGTGGAAGGAGATCTGCGCATGGGCGTTCGCTCCCTACCGGCACAGCTTGGCGTCGACCGCGCCGCGCGCCTGGCCTGCCTGGTCATGGCTGCGCCCCAGTGCGTGGTGGTCGTGCTGCTCTGGCAGTGGGACCGGCCCCTGCATGCGGCGGCCATCGGACTGATGCTGCTGGCGCAGCTGGCGCTGATGCGGCGGCTGCTCCAGAGCCCACGGGAAAGAGCGCCGTGGTACAACGCCACCGGCGTCAGCCTGTATGTGCTGGGCATGCTGATCAGCGCTTTTGCCGTGCGCGGAATACTCACCTCATGACCGCCGCCGCACCTCACCTTGGCTGGTTCGGAATCGTGCGCCTGGGTCTGGTACAGACCGCCCTGGGCGCCGTCGTGGTGCTCACCACGTCGACCTTGAATCGCGTAATGGTGGTGGAGTTGGCCCTGCCCGCAATGTTGCCCGGGGCCCTGGTGGCATTCCACTACGCGGTGCAGATCCTACGTCCTCGTCTAGGCTACGGATCGGATGTGGGCGGGCGCCGCACACCCTGGATCATCGGCGGAATGGGAGCGCTGGCCCTGGGTGGCGCAACCGCGGCAATGGCCACCGCGTGGATGGACAGCGACACCACTGCGGGCGTGCTGTTGGCAATGTTCGCCTTCTTGTTGATCGGACTCGGTGTCGGCGCATCCGGAACCTCATTGCTGGTCCTGTTGGCGAAGCGGGTAGCACCGACCCGCCGGGCGGCCGCCGCCACCATAGTCTGGGTCATGATGATTGCCGGGTTCGTGGTCACCGCCGGCGTGGCAGGCCACTTCCTGGACCCCTATTCGCCCATGCGCCTGGTGCAGGTCACCACCGTAGTCTCCGCCCTCGCGTTTGCCCTGACGCTGGTGGCAGTCGCCAACGTCGAAGGCCCGCGCATCAGCGTTGCCGAAACCGGATCGGAGAGCCGTTCAGAGCCGGTCAAAACGCCCTTCAAGCTGGCCCTCACCCAAGTCTGGCAAGAGTCGGAGGCCCGGCGTTTCACCATTTTCGTATTTGTTTCCATGCTGGCCTATAGCGCTCAGGACCTGATCCTGGAACCGTTTGCCGGCACTGTTTTTGGTCTCACGCCTGGGCAATCCACCCAGTTGGCCGGCCTGCAGCACGGTGGCGTACTGGTGGGCATGTTGGCGGTGGGTGTTGCCGCAAGCGGCCGGCGCGCGCGGATGTTGCGAACCTGGGCCATTGGCGGCTGCCTGGCCTCCGCCGTGGCGTTGATATGCCTCGCCGCTGGCGGCTTTTCTGCCCCTCAGTTCCCGCTGCGACCCGCGGTGTTTGGCCTGGGCGTCGCCAACGGCGCCTTCGCGGTAGCGGCAATAGGGTCGATGATGGCCCTGGCCGGCCAGGGACGGGAACGGCGCGAGGGCATCCGCATGGGCCTGTGGGGTGCCGCACAGGCTATGGCCTTTGGTCTCGGCGGCTTTCTCGGCACCGTGGCCATCGATGTGACCCGAATGCTGCTCGATTCCCCCGCCAGCGCGTACGCAATCGTGTTTACCGCCGAGGCCGTGCTGTTTCTCGTGTCTGCCCTGCTCGCCCTGCGAGTGGGCGGCGCCCGTGACCGGAGCAGCGTCCAAAATCTGAACATTCAGCCGACAGTGCTGTTCGCAGAGGGCACCAAACAATGAACCAAGTGACATGCACCGAGATCGCGGACGTCGTGGTGATTGGCGGTGGCCCGGCAGGTGCCACGGTGGCCGCGGACCTGGCCCGGGACGGTTACTCGGTCGTTCTGCTGGACCGCGGAGGGCGAATCAAGCCCTGTGGCGGGGCAATTCCGCCACGGCTGATCGCCGATTTCGAAATTCCCGACTCGCTGCTGGTGGCCCGGGTCAATTCAGCGCGTATGGTTTCACCGGCGATGCGCAAAGTTGACATGCCGATCGATGGCGGCTACGTGGGCATGGTAGACCGGGAGACCTTCGACGAGTTTCTGCGCCAACGCGCAATGGAAGCTGGCGCAGAGCGGCGCACTGGAACCTTCGAACGCATAGGGCGTGACCCGGAGGGCACCGCCGTGGTGCACTATCGCCCGGCCGGCGCCGGACGCAAGCAGCCCAACCGCATGTTGCGGGCCCGGCTGGTCGTCGGCGCAGACGGTGCTCGGTCCGCGGTGGCGCGTCAGTGTGTTCCTGGGGCGGACCGCATGCCCTATGTGGCCGCATATCACGAAATCATTCGATCGCCCAAACCCGAACGGGGTGAGGGTGACGATTTCGACGCCCGCCGCTGCGATGTGATTTACCAGGGCAAGCTGTCGCCGGACTTCTATGCCTGGGTTTTCCCCCACGGCGATACCACCAGCGTCGGCGTCGGCAGCGCGCAAAAAGGGTTCTCGCTACGCGGAGCGGTGGATGAACTGCGCCGCGACAACCGTCTTGATGACGTGGAAACGGTTCGCCGGGAGGGCGCACCCATTCCGCTAAGGCCTCTCAGGCGGTGGGACAATGGCCGCGACGTGCTGGTGGTGGGCGACGCCGCGGGGGTGGTCGCGCCCGCCTCAGGTGAAGGGATTTACTATGCCATGTACAGCGGCCGACTGGCCGCCGAGGCGGCTAACCAGTTTCTGGTCAGCGGAGACGCATCAGCGCTAGGGTTGGCCCGGCGCCGTTTCATGAAGGCCCATGGTCGGGTGTTCTGGGTGCTCGGAATCATGCAGAAGTTCTGGTATTCCAGCGACCGGCGACGAGAACGCTTCGTCAGCATCTGCCGCGACCCCGACGTGCAAAAACTGACCTGGGATGCCTACATGAACAAAAGACTGGTGCGGGCACAGCCCATGGCCCACGTTCGCATTTTCTTCAAAGACCTTGCGCATCTGTTGGGGCTGGTTCCGGCACCCCGCAGCTGAGGCGGGTAGTCAGGCTGAGCCGTGAACATGCCGGAGCCCGCCGTCCTGCGCGATGCATCGGCCGTTCATGGGCCGGGCGCGACACGTGATCCAAACGCCAAGGTCCAGCACATCGACGTGTGCCTGGGCGATTCGGTGGAGTACCACAAGACCACCGGCTTTGAGCGCTTCGATTTCGTCAACAATGCGCTTCCCGAGACCTCGCTGCAGCGCCTGGACATCTCGACCCGGTTTCTCGGCAAGCGCCTGCAGGCGCCTCTGATGATCGCACCCATGACCGGCGGAACCGAGCGAGGCGCCGCCATAAACCGGGTGCTGGCCAGGGCGGCGGAACGCTGGCAAATCCCGATGGGCGTGGGCAGCCAGCGTCTGGCGGTGGAGGACGGCAGCCGGGCCCGCTACTACACGCTGCGCGAAAGCGCACCGACGACCATGTTGTTCGCCAATTTCGGCGGCGCGCAACTGGCACGCGGCTGGGGCGCCAAGGAGGCGCATCGTGCCATGGCCATGCTGAACGCCGACGCCCTGTTCGTACATCTGAATCCGATTCAGGAGGCCATCCAGGGCGGTGATCAGGATTTTCGGGGCCTGCAGGTGCGGCTGCAACGGCTGTGCGCCTCACTGGCTGCGGATCAGCTTCCGGTGCTGGCCCGGGAGGTCTGCTTTGGGATGAGCCACGATACCTGCACTCGACTCCAGGACTGCGGTGTG
>JAHEDQ010000073.1 GCA_024641125.1 Candidatus Competibacteraceae bacterium
CAGTTCATTGCCGGATTCGATCGGCCCAACATCCGCTATCGCATCACCCTCAAGCAGAATGCCCGGCAGCAGTTGCTGCGCTTCATCCGCAACGAGCATCGCGCCGACGCCGGTATCGTCT
This sequence comes from Candidatus Competibacteraceae bacterium, assembly GCA_024641125.1. Taxonomy (GTDB): domain Bacteria; phylum Pseudomonadota; class Gammaproteobacteria; order Competibacterales; family JAHEDQ01; genus JAHEDQ01. Next base: position 122 of record JAHEDQ010000073.1, read on the forward strand.
ATTGTCTTTCCCGGCGTAAAACCGAAGAGGTGGCTGATTGGCTGAGCCGCGAGGGCTTTAAGGCATTGCCCTACCATGCAGGGTTAGGTGCCGACATCCGTGCGGCGCATCAGCGCCGGTTTCTGCAGGAGGAGGGCGTGATCATCGTGGCCACCATCGCCTTCGGCATGGGCATCGACAAACCGGATGTGCGTTTTGTCGCTCACCTGGATCTGCCCAAGACGGTGGAAGCCTACTACCAGGAAACCGGTCGCGCCGGGCGCGACGGCGAGCCGGCCGACGCCTGGATGGCCTATGGGCTGCAGGATGTGGTCAAACTGCGGCAGATGCTGGAGGCGTCCGGCAGCGATGAGGCGCACAAGCGCGTCGAGCGCCAGAAGCTGGAGGCGATGCTGGGTTTGTGTGAGATCACCACCTGCAGGCGCCATGCACTGTTGAACTACTTCGGCGAGGCGTCACCCGAGCGCTGCGGCAACTGCGACACCTGTCTTGATCCGGTGGATACCTGGGACGGCACCGAAGCGGCCCAGAAAGCCATCAGCTGCGCCTACCGCACCGGCCAGCGTTTTGGCGTCAATCACCTGATCGACGTGCTGCGGGGCGGCCATACCGAGAAGGTACGCCAGTTCGGCCACGACAGCGTTTCCACCTATGGCGTTGGTGTGGATCTGGACGCCAACCAATGGCGTTCTGTGTTCCGCCAGCTGGTGGCCCGGGGCTATTTATGGGTGGATATGGAACACTACGGCGCTTTGAAGCTGTCCGAGTCCTGTCGCGGATTGTTGCGGGGCGAGGACCGGATCGAGCTGCGCCGGGACGCGACCGAAAAAGTTGTGCGTAAACGGGCCCGGCCCACGGTCGAGGATCTGGCGCCGGAGGATCAGGGTTTGTGGGAGGCCTTGCGCGCCCGCCGCAGGCAACTGGCGGAAACCCAGGGCGTTCCGCCCTATGTGATCTTCCATGACGCCACCCTGCGCGAAATGGTGGCCTATCGGCCGGGGGATCTGGATCAGCTGGCACGCCTGAACGGCGTTGGCGCCAGCAAGCTGGAGAAGTACGGCGCGGAGTTTTTGGCCGTGATCATGGAAAGCCAGTGACCGAGATGGTGCTGCGCCATCCTGCCGTGCAGGCTTCGTTCTGGATGATGGGAGCACTGGCCTCGTTCATGGCCATGGCCGTGAGCGGGCGTGAGCTGTCCACCGAGCTGGGCACGTTTCAGATCCTGTTCGTCCGCAGCGCCATCGGTCTGGTCATTGTCTGCGTTTTGATTCTGAACAGCGGCGGCGGGCAGATACGCACCCGTATACCGGGGCAGCACCTGGTTCGAAACCTGGCCCACTTCGCCGGCCAGTTCGGATGGTTCTACGGCATTGCCTACCTGTCGCTCGCTGAGGTGTTCGCGATCGAGTTCACGGTGCCGATCTGGACCGCGATCCTGGCGACCTATCTGCTCGGCGAGCGCATGACCCGCGCTCGGCTCAGCGCGGTCGTTTTCGGCGTGGCCGGTATGCTGATCATCCTGCGCCCAGGACTGGTGCCCCTCACCACACCGACGCTGGTGGTGCTGGGCGCGGCGGTCAGTTTTGCGGTCTCCCACACGCTGACCCGGCGTCTGGCCCTGGTCGACCCGCCGCTCACCATCCTGTTCTACATGAGCATCATCCAGCTGCCCATGAGTCTGCTGCCGGCGTTGGATGCCTGGGTAAATCCGTCGCCCGCGCTATGGCCCTGGCTGCTGGTGGTGGGCGTGACCGGGCTGAGCGCCCATTACTGTATGGCCCGGGCGCTCAAGCTGGCGGATGCCACGGTGGTGGTGCCGATGGACTTCATGCGGCTTCCCTTGATCGCGCTGGTGGGATTCCTGGTCTACGGAGAACCGTTGGATATCTACGTTCTGGCCGGCGCCGCGGTGATGCTGATCGGGAATCTGATCAACGTCCGCGCCGAGCAAAGACCCGTTCCGGGGAAAACCTGAAGCGCCTGGCCCCGGGGCTGTAGTCGTTCGCATTGTGGGGAAATATGAACCTGCATTCTCACCGTTGCGATGGTGTTGGCTGTCTATAGAGGAACTACAGAACTATGTCAGAGCAGGATTTCAACGACGGACTGAGTCCGGCCACCCTGGCCGCCCAGGCGCTGGGTTGGGAGGATGAGATCACTGGTGCGGTGGTTCCGCCGCTGCATGTGTCCACCACCTACGCGCGGGATGCCGGCTACGGCAAGCGTCAGGGGCGCTCCTACATTCGCGATAACGGGCCCAGCCAGTCCCACGCCGAGGCTGTCGTGCAGGCATTGGAAGGCGGGGCAGACGCCTTGAGTTTCGCCTCCGGCATCGCGGCGTGCACGGCGCCGTTTCATGCGCTGCGGCAGGGTGATCGCGTCGCCGTATCCCGCACCATGTATCACGGTGTGCTCAGTTGGCTGCAGCTGTTTGGCCCCGAGCGCGGCCTGCGTGTCGAGTATTTCGACGCCGGTAATCTGGCCGGTCTCGGCGCGCTGCTGGCCGCTGGGGACACCCGTCTGGTCTGGCTGGAGACACCGGCCAATCCGACCTGGGGGGTCACCGATATTGCCGCGGCTGCGAAGTTGGCCCATCGCAACGGCGCCGTGCTCGCCGTGGATTCAACCGCGGCGACGCCGGTGCTCACCCGGCCCCTCGCCCTGGGTGCAGACATGGTATGTCATTCGGCCACCAAGTATCTCAATGGGCATTCCGATGTGCTGGGCGGCATGCTGGTGACTGCGGACGCGGAATCCGCGCTGTGGCAACGGATCTGTGATCACCGGCTGTACGCCGGTCCGGTCCTGGGATCGTTCGAGGCCCATCTATTGGTGCGCGGCCTGAGGACGCTTTACCTGCGGGTTCCCAGGCAGTGTGAGAATGCACTGTCGATCGCTCGGTTTCTCCAGGAGCACCCCGCTGTGGAGACAACACATTACCCGGGCCTGAGCAGCGATCCCGGCCATCGGACAGCCTGCAAGCAGATGCACGGCGGTTTTGGCGGCATGCTGTCATTTTGTGTACCGGGCGGGCGTGACGCCGCCATAGCCGTCGCGAACCGTGCCCGGGTGTTCAAACGGGCCACCTCCCTGGGTGGGGTGGAAAGCCTGATCGAACACCGCAAATCAAGTGAATCCGATGTGACCGACACCCCGCAAAACCTGATTCGTGCATCTGTCGGCATCGAGTCCGTGGACGATCTTATTGCCGACTTGGACGAAATGCTCGCCACGCTCGCATGAAGTGGCAGATATCCGTGTCCACATCTCACCGAAGCAGGTCGAGTGCGCCCTCAAGCTCGAGCGCAGCGCCCTCGGCGATCAGCATCCGGTAACGTTCGGTGCCCAGATGTTCTGACACCAGATAGCGTGTCTGGACATGGTCCGCTTCGTCGGCCATCTGAGCGCGAGCCCCCATGCGCGCGACCTGATTGTCTGCGAAACCGATCAATCGTGCCGCGATCTCATGGTTGCCGCGAGTCGCCGTCAGCGCCGCCAACCCGATCAGGGTATCGGCCACCAATGAGATGAACTCGTACTCAACGGCAAGGTTGAGCGCCTCCCGCATCAGCTGCTCCGCAGTCGCATTGTCTTCGGTATTGTGTGCCAGCCATCCAAGGTTGTGTGTCATCATGGCAACCCGTCGCACTTCACCGGTGCGCCGGGACAGCTCGAGGCCTTCGGTTTGTATTTCCCGGGCGAGCCCAAAATTGCCCACATACCGCTCAATTTCCCCGAGGTAGTTGAGTGCCTGCGCTACCACGGCATCGGCTCCGGCTTCCCGCGCCAGTTCCAGCCCCTTTTCGACCCCCACCCGGGCATCGTCCAAACCATCCTCGAACAACTCCCGCGCCCCGGCTGACCAGACCTGGGCCAGCGCATGATGTGTCCGGTCGCCGGCGGATTCGTACAGCGCAGCGGCTCGGTCGAGCAAGTCGATGGCGCTCGAATCGTGTCGGCTCGAAGCGTGGAAGCCCGCTGTCATGAGCACACCCGCCCGAAGAATCGGATCCCCTTCGTCAACGCAGGTGAGCGCCCGACTCGTCCATCGCCCCATGTCGTGCACGTGTGTCTGGTAAAACCAGAAATCCCGTAGGCCCGCGACGATGCGCAGTCCATGTCTGTTGTCACCCGAGTCGAAGGACCAGGCCATGGCTGCGTCAAGATTGGGGCGTTCTTCCTCGAGCCGGCGCGTCCATTTGATTTGTCCGCATCCGCGCATTTCTGTCTCGGCTTCCGCGACCAGGTCGGCGAAGTAGCGGGCGTGCCTGAGTTTGAGTTCTTCCAACTCGCCACTTTCCAACAGCCGTTCGTGGGCAAAACCCTGCAGAGTCTCAAGAAGATCGAGTCGCGGTTCCCCCGATCGGTCCTCACGGACCCTAACCAGGCTCTTGTCCGCCAGTGCCTCCACGGCAGCCAGGCAGTCGATCCCGAGCCCGAGTAGGCAGACCCGCTCAACCGCGTCCAGCGATCGCCCGCCGACGAATACCGCGAGCCGTCGAAACAACGCTTTTTCGTCATGAGTGAGCAGGTCATAGCTCCACGCAATTGTCCTTGAGAGGGTTTGCTGGCGCTGGGGTGCGTCAACCGGCCCGGAGCCCAGGGCGTTGTCGCCAGATTCCAAGTGTTCGAGCAGGCGGGCTGGACTGAACAGTCTCACCCGCGCCGCGGCGAGTTCGATGGCCAAGGGCAGGCCGTCCAGCCTGCGGCAGATTGCGACGATGCTTGCTGCGTTGGATGTGTCGACGCAAAAGTCCGGTCGAATGGCGCGCGCCCGTTCCGCGAACAGCCGCACGGCTTCGTTGTCCGGCAGTTCGCTTGTCGTCGCTTCATGCTTGACCGAGGGAAGGTCGAGGGGCGCAACCAGAAACTGGTGCTCGGCGCGCAACCGAAGCAACTCCCGGCTGGTCACGACGATGTGCAACCTGGGCGATGCCTCCAGCAGTTTGCCGGGCAGTCCGGCGGCGTCCATAAGATGTTCGAAGTTGTCCAGTACGAGCAGGTCGGCTTGGTCCGAAAGGTGGCAGGCCAGTACCTCGGAAGCGGAAAGTCCGGATTGATCGTGAAGGCCCAAGGCATCGCAAATCGCAGGCCCAACACCGTCGGCATGAGCAACGCTGGCCAATCCGACAAAACAGACAGAGTCGAACGTGTCGACGAGGGCCGCGGCGGCCTGGAGCGCGAGGCGGGTCTTGCCCGTGCCGCCAGGCCCCGTCAGCGTCACCAGTCGATGCGCCCGAATGCGCTCAATGAGTTCGATCAGCTCGTTGTCGCGTCCTATGAACGAGGTCACCTGAGTGGGTAGGTTATGTAATTGATCGTTGAGAACCCGCAGTGGGCCGTAGGATTCCGTCGCGTCACCCACCTGATAGATACGCTCGGGCTGCATAAGATCGCGAAGGCGGTAGTCCCCTAGCAGCCGAATGTTGTCCGCGTCCGTCGGAAGGTGTTTTCGGGCGGCTTCCGAGAGCAGTATCTGGTCACCATGCCCGGCGTCCATCAACCGCGCCGTCCGATTCACCGTGGGGCCGAAATAGTCGCCATCCCGGCATTCAGCCGGCCCTGCGTGGATACCTGCCCGGATGCGAATTGGCGCGATGCTTTCAGGCCACGCTTCACGCTGAAGCCGGGCCCTTAGGTCCAGCGCGGCGGCAACCGCTGGACCCGCCTCCGGAAACGCCGCATAGGCACCGTCCCCGGTCATTTTGACGAGCGTGCCGCCAGCCCGCCGTATGGCGGATTCGGTTAGTTCGTCGTGTCGGCGGACGGCAGCCGCCATGTCGACCTGGTTGGCTTCCCAACGCGCGGTGCTGCCCTCGATATCGGTAAACAGGAAGGTCAGGGCATTGGTTTGATCGGAATCGGGCATGGGCAGTGGCTGTTCATTCGAACGATCCAAAGAGCATGGAGAGAATTCTAGCCTGTGTAGAGGTGGCAAGCTTCCGCGGCGAACTACTTACCTATGGGATACCACACCAGTAGGCGGGGATGGATACAGCGCTTTCTGCCGCTGAACTCGGTTGCGGTTGATTTTAGGGAATCGCTTATATGGACTCCCTAGTGTAGTGTCTTCCAAATAACTTGACGGTTGAGGTTAGGCATCGTGGTTACTGACAAGGCGCGGTGAGGAGGAATAGCCAGCGCTATTGGGCTGGAGATTGGGGTCGGACCACGACAAGCTACTGAATCACATATGTTTTAGCTGTCTCAATGCCCCATTTTTGGCTTTACGGCGGCCATTTTCACGCCCGAACAGTCGTTTAAGGCGCCAGTGATCAGCGGCTTGGACCGGGCCGACGCCAAAACCCCCTCCGAGGCCGATGGTGGCGAGGGGAACAAGATCAACGACCGATCACCAGACTGGACAGACTCTATACCAGCGCCGGCCATTGACCATACGGTCCGTTGTGTCTGCTCAAACCGGATCGATCACCGCCGGCTCGGATACTGCGCCGGTTTTCTCTGCGCGCCGCAGAGCTGCCGTTTTCCAGATCAGAAACGTCGCCGGAATCACCAGCAGCGTCAATAGCAGCGCGCTGACCATACCGCCCATCATCGGCGCCGCGATACGGCGCATGACCTCGGAACCTGTCCCGGTACCGACCATGATCGGCCACAGCCCGGCGATAATGGTCGCCGCGGTCATGAGGATCGGTCGGATACGCAGCAGCGCGCCTTCAACGACCGCCTCGCGAACATCATTCATGGTGAGCCGGCGTTGTTCCTTAGCTGCGATCGCCTGACGATGCACTAAGGAGAGGTTGAGATAAACGATCATCAAGATGCCGATTTCTACTGCAACCCCAGCCAGCGCGATAAACCCGACACCGACCGCCACCGACATGTTGAATCCGAGCCAGTAAAGCAGCCACAGGCCACCGACCAGCGCCAACGGCAGCGTGCCCATGATGATTGATACCTCCACGAAATTGCGGAAGTTCAGGTACAGCAACACCACGATGATCGCCAGTGTCACCGGTACCACCAGGGTAAGGCGCGCCTTGGCCCGTTCCATGTACTCGTACTGACCCGACCAGCCGATCGAATATCCGGCCGGAAGGTCGACTCCCTCAGCGACTATCCTCTTCGCCTCGTCCACGTATGATCCCAAATCGCGGCCGGTGATATCGACATAGATCCAGCCGTTGAGACGGGCGTTTTCAGTGCGGATCATAGCGGGCCCATCGTTGATCTTGATATCCGCAACTTTGCTCAGCGGTATCTGCGCGCCGCTTGGCGTGACGATGGGTAGCTTGCGCAGGTTCTCCACCGAATCGCGGATATTTTGCGGGTAGCGCAGATTCACCGGATAGCGCTCCGCGCCTTCTACGCTCTGAGTCACCTGCATGCCGCCGATGGCGGTGCGCACGATCTCTTGAACGTCGCGAATGTTGAGCCCGTAACGTGCCGCCGCCAACCGGTCGATGTCCACATCGACAAAGCGCCCGCCGGTAACGCGCTCGGCATAGATCGAGGCGGTACCCGGTATGTTTTTCATCACCCGCTCGATGTCCTTAGCGACCTCGGAAATCACGTCGAGGTCGGGGCCGGCGACCTTGATGCCGACCGGTGTTTTGATCCCGGTGGCCAGCATGTCGATACGATTTTTGATCGGCATAATCCAGGTGTTGGTCAGGCTGGGCACCTGCACCAGACGGTCGAGTTCCGCTTTGAGCGTTTCCATGGTAACGCCCGGGCGCCACTCTTCCCGGGGTTTAAGCTGTATCGTGGTCTCGATCATGGTCAGTGGCGCCGGATCGGTAGCAGTTTCGGCGCGGCCCGCTTTGCCGTACACGGTTTCGACTTCCGGTATGGTTCTGATCAGCCGATTGGTTTGCTGCAAAATCTCCTGCATCTTGCCGACCGACACCGCCGGAAAAGCACTCGGCATGTACAGCAGGTCGCCCTCGTTGAGTTCCGGCATGAATTCGCCGCCCAGCCGCTGCATCGGGATCACACCGCTCGCGGCGATCAGTAGCGCCACCAGCAGCAAGGTTTTTGGAAACCGCAATGCAAGGCCGAGAAACGGCCGATAGATCGCGATCAGCAAGCGGTTGAGGGGGTTTTTGTGCTCGGGGAGGATCTTGCCGCGAATGAAATAACCCATCAACACAGGCACCAGCGTAATCCCCAGCGCCGCCGCCATGGCCATGGCGTAGGTCTTGGTGTACGCCAGCGGCTGAAACATTTTGCCTTCTTGTGCTTCCAGCGTGAACACCGGCAGAAAGCTCAGAGTGATAATGAGCAACGCGAAGAAAAGTGACGGACCAACCTCAACCGAGGCGCGGATGACGATTTGCCAGCGATTTTCCGGCGTCAGCGGTTCGCGCTCGATATGTTTGTGCATGTTTTCTATCATCACGATGGTCGCATCTACCATCGCGCCGATAGCGATCGCGATGCCGCCAAGCGACATGATATTGGCGTTGATACCCTGCTGCGACATTATGATGAAGGCCGCCAGAATACCGATCGGCAAGCTGATCAATATGACCAGCGCCGAGCGCAGGTGAAACAAAAACAGGGCGCAAACCAGCACCACGACAACGAACTCCTCGATCAGCTTTTCGCTCAGCGTGCGCACCGCGCGTCCGATCAGGCCGGAACGGTCATAGGTCTGGACAATTTCGACGCCCTCGGGCAAGCCCTTTTTTAATGATTCCAGTTTTGCCTTGACCGCGGCGATGGTAGCCATTGCGTTTTCGCCCGAACGCATGATGATCACGCCACCAACGGCCTCACCCTCGCCGTTTAGCTCACCGATGCCGCGTCGCAACTGTGGCCCAAGTCTGATCTCGGCGACGTCGCGCAGCAAAATGGGCGTGCCGTTCTGGGTCACTCCGAGGGGGATGGCGCTCAAGTCCTGTTTGCCGCTGATATAACCGCTGGCGCGCACCATATATTCAGCCTCGCCCATCTCGATCACCGAGCCGCCGACTTCCTGGTTGCCTGCCTGAATCGCCTCACGTACTTTCATCAGTGGCAGCCCGTAGGCGCGCAATCGATCCGGGTCGACTACCACTTGATACTGCTTGACCATCCCGCCAATTGCGGCAACCTCGGATACGCCGGGGACGGTTTGCAGTTCATACTTTAAAAACCAGTCTTGCAGGCTACGCAGCTGCGCGATGTCGTGCCGGCCACTGCGGTCGATCAGTGCGTACTGGTAGATCCAGCCGACGCCGGTGGCATCCGGGCCCAGCGCCGAGCGCGCCGCTTCCGGCAGTTGGCTGGCCACCTGACTCAGGTATTCCAACACCCGGGATCTTGCCCAGTACAGGTCGGTCCCGTCTTTGAAGATCACGTAGACGTACGAATCGCCGAAAAAAGAATAGCCACGGACGGTCACCGCGCCCGGCACCGCCAGCATGGCCGTGGTCAGCGGGTAAGTCACCTGGTCCTCGACCACTTGCGGCGCCTGACCGGGGTAGCCGGTCTTGATGATGACCTGCACGTCGGACAGATCGGGAATGGCATCCAACGGCGTCATTTTTACCGAATACACGCCCCAACCCACCAGCATCATGGAAAGCATGATGACCAGAAAACGGTTGTTGACCGACCAGCGAATGATGGCGACAAGCATATGACAATCTCCCTGCGGCGCGCGCTCTAGCGGCGACTGCGATTAGCCGCGAGCGCCGAACGCAAAAGCCTGCGATGGGGTGCGTATGACGGGTTATCTGCGATCGGTGGATTTGTCGGCCGCTGCATGTTTGGCGATACGCTCAATCGCGTACATGCCGTCATTGTCCTTGGCCAGCCCGAAAGTCACTTGATCACCCTCGGCAAGACCCTCCAACGTGACGCCGGTGAGGGTTTTGAAGTCCATGGTCATCTCGGGCCAACCCAGCGCTGCGATCGGCTCGTGGGTGATATTCAGCGGCTCCAGGCTATTAATCACCCCTTCGCCATTCGCCACACTGGCCGCCTCGGTGGATGTTTCAGCAGTTGTTTCAGGTTCCGTCATGCGCTGAAAGCTTGCCGTCAAGCTGCTCTCCGAATCGATCAAAAACTGGCCCGAAGTCACGACCCGTTGTTTCTCCTCCAAGCCTTCCAGAATCTCGACATAGTTCCCGCTCTCGATGCCGGTTTTGACTTCGATCGGCAGAAACCGGCCATTGTCCAGCGCGGCGACGATACGTTCTGAGTTGCCGGTACGGATCAGCGCCTCACGCGGTGCCGCCAGCACACCCGCGCGCGGTTCGGCGAATATCTCCACGTCGACATACATGTTCGGTTTGAGCTGCTCGTCCGGATTGTCGAAACGCAGCCTAACCCTCAGAGCGCGCGTTTTCGGATCGATCATGGGATATACATAGTCGACCACCCCGGACCATACCTTGTCCTTGTCATAAGACAGCCGCATCTGCGCTTGCTGGCCGTCGCGAACCCACGGAGACTGGTTTTCGAATACATCCACCATCACCCAGACCGACGACAGATCGGCAATCGTCGCCACCGTCGTCGATGGCTGCACGTACATGCCCTCGGCGACCTTAATCTCGGTCACCACACCGTCCTGCGCGGCATTGATATCGATCAGCTCGAACGGTTTGTCGCGCTTGGCCAATGCTGCGATCTGCTGGTCAGCCATGCCCAGCGCCCGCAGATTGTTGCGCGCTGATTTGAGCGTAACCTGGCCGCCGGTGGCGGCGAGCTGATACTCGGCCTGGGCGTTTTGCACCGAGCGGGAATACAGTCGAAACAGCAGGTCGCCCTGCTTGACTCGCTGGCCCATGTACTTGACGCGCAGCTCATCAATCCAGCCGTCGGTGCGTAAATGCACGTGGGAGACCTTATCCTCGTCGTAGCTGACATAGCCGACCGTCTCTATGCGCCGCTGCAGATCTCGGCGCTCCACCTTGGTCGTGCGGATACCGATGTTGTTGACGACAGTGGGTGAAATCTCGATACCGGGCTCGTCCTGCTGGCCCGGTTCTGTACCCTCGTAGACCGGGATCAAATCCATACCCATCGGGGATTTGCCCGGCCCGTCGCGCCGATAGTTCGCATCCATCGGCGCGACCCAATAGGCAATCTTCTGCTTACCTTCCTCGCTTGCGACGCCACCCTCGCCGCCGCCGAATCGGATGCTCGGGAAACTGAACCCGAGCTGGTTGGCGGCCAAGCCAGCCGTCCCCCCGAGAGCCAGCCCCATGATTAAACCCAGGATTACTTTTCCGCTCATGCTTTGCACCTTCGTTTCGCCGTTTCGCAGATGGCCACAAGGGGGCGGCGGCCGTTGGTCCTGGCCGCCGCCCGGTTGCTACTGCGCAGCGCTGACGTTGCCGACCTGGTAGATCCCGTCGTTACCCTTGATGAGTTCCAGTTCAACCGGCGTTTCCGTGGGGATTGCACCGACGTCCACGCCCGGGGCGACCGCCATATCCATCGTCATCGGGGGCCATCCGAGTTCGGGAATCATCTCGTGGCTAACGTTAATTTTGTCGGCTGTTACCGAGTGGACCACAGCGTTGACTTTGATGCCTTGGGTATCATCTGCCGCCAGCACCAGCGAAGTGACCACCAGCAAAACCACAAATAGAGCGGCACGTACAAACATGGAATCAATCTCCTCATGAAAAAAACCGACAATGAACATCCGTCGAAAGCCCGCCATGGGGCCACCGTCTACGGATTGGTATGTAAGGGATCAGTGTCGTGGCGGAGGAGGATCAATCGAAGCGTAGAGACCGGTGGCCGAGTCGTCGACGGGCCACTCATAGCGGAAACCTGAAGATGGAACGGTTAATCCGGCGCTAAAACCCACAGCGCTAGACAACAGGGAACAGAAAAATCCCCCGACGCATGTCGCCTGTAAACCACAAGTGTGATCATCGGGGCAGCGGTGTTCATCCGGACAGGGCGCTTCAGCCGCGTTCCCTGCATGGTGTGCGGCCATCGCCATGGGCGCACCAGCCTCCGATGCGTCGTACGACATCGACTGGCTGGGCACGAACGCGCCGGCAGTGTTTAGCACGAGATAAATCAACGCGATGGAAATGACCACTGCTGACTTTAACCGTTGTCTGAACAAACACGTTCCCTCAAAGCCGATCGCTGGAGCATCTCCAGGTAGTGGATACCGAGTATTTAGGTAGCCGATCCGCAACAAAGTTGCGTTGCCAAGAAAATCTTTAGTGCGACCCCATCTGCTCCGCAGAGCGCCGGCTCTAGTCAAACGTGCGGCGAACTGGCGCTTGGTTTAATCGTCACGAGATCCAACCGTAAAAGCCGCTGCAATCCAGGGCTCTGCTTGCACCCGCGCCGTGAGCGCCGGTTGAATGTTTTCCCGCCCCGCAGAAGTTGTGCGGTTTCAGTCATGCTGGCGTTTTTAAGGTGGCGTAGCGAGCGAATTGATGTGTTTCCCATACCGCAAACAACATCGATGCCAGCGTGATTAGAGCGCGATTTCGTTGATACATGCCTTCGATCGACCCCGATCCCGCATGGCAATTGGAAGTTGTTGCAGCCAACAGCATGAGCACTTACTCAACCGGACCGGTGTTGTCGTGTAGCAAATAGGATGCGATGGCCTCCAGGTCCGAATCAGACAGCCAGGAGGTGCTGTCCCGTATGACCTCGCCCATGGAACCGCCCAGCGTGTCACCATCGGGTGTGAGGCCGGTTCTCAAAGCGAAGGCAATATCCCGATCCGTCCACCCTGCGGACTGCAGATCGGAGGATCGGATGCTCGGTGAATTGTGCCCCCCCGGCAAATCGTGCGCGCCGAGGAAGTGCTGTTCGTGATCCCGCGCACCAAAAAGGTTGCGTGGGGTGTGACAGGCACCGCAGTGGGCGGGTCCGGTGACGATGAATCGACCCCTGTTCCACAAATCGCTCTCGCTGGGATCGGGCACGAACGGGTCAGCCTCGAAGTACAGCGCCCGCCACAGCTTTATGCCGGCGCGTTGATTAAAAGGCCAGGAGAGCCGGTGCGCACTCGAAGGCTCAGCGACCGGGGGCACCGTCCATAGAGCGGCCCAGAGATCGGCGACATCCTGGTCGTTCAGCTTGGCGTAGAACGCATACGGGAATGCCGGGTAGTAAGGCTCACCGTCGGGGGAGGCGCCGTGCCGCAGCGCCCGGTCGAAATCCACGAGCGTCCACAATCCGATACCATGGCGCTCATCCGGCGTGATATTCGGCGCATAGAAGGTGCCAAACGGCGTTTCCAGGGGTGGGCCGCCGGCGAGTGCGGCTGCGCCGTCTTCGGTGGTGGTATGACAGCCGATGCACCCGGACATGCGCGCCAGGTAGGCGCCCCGGTCCGGGTTGCCTTCGAGGTCCGCAGATATACTCGTGTCGGGATCGAGCGGCCACCTCTGAATGACAGCACCGGCGGCGGCCACGACCAAAATCAACAAGGCGATCGCTGCAATCCCCCGCACGACGGACGTTACTCTTCGACCCGGAATTGGGTATGGCATTCGTTGCAGGTATCCGCAAGATGCATGAACGCGGCCTGCGGCGGCATTTGCGCCAGATGCTCCGGATCGGGTCCGACACCGCGGCGACCGCCCATCATCATACCTTGGCCGCCACCCATCATTGAGCCTCGACTTTGTCCCATTATCATGCTTTGACCCCCTTCCATCATCCCGCCCTGGCCCATTCCATACTCGCTGGATTGACTTGCATCACCAGGACCACCGGGATTCCCGGCCGCCTTTGCCAAAGCGTCGCTATAGTTGGTCGCTTGCGCAGCCAGACTTTCGAATTGTTCCCAGTTCTTCCAGATCTCGGGCAGAGCCTCGCTGGGTCTGTCGAGGCTGTTCTCCGGAAAAAGGCGAGTGATTTTCTCGCCTGCTCGACGGTGGATTTCGAGCGCTGCCGACCTTACAGATTCGGCATCGTAGGGCACTTCGCCCTTGAACATGTCGGCAAGAATTTCCATGGCGTCACCCATGCTTTCCATCAGTTCCATTCTTTCCTTTACGACTCCGGTCGCATTGCCGTGCGCCAGGGCCAGGCTGGCCGCTGAGACAAGCACCCCGGCACAGGCCCAGATCAGCGAATTTCTTCGCATGCTCCGGAATGTCAGGCCGGGGCCCGGGGAGTGAGTTCGCAGTGCTCTGGACATGAAAACCTCTCTTACGCTGCTTTCTGATTCAGTTGGATTGACCGATCCGGAGGGCGGCCTCGTTACTCTCAATAATCGTGGGTACTGGAACGCCCGAATTCCCAGACCGACCGAGCCACATCCAAGTCACCACGTATGGGACGGGACGCTAGCATAGGCGCAACAATCTGCGGCCCTCAAGCGGTCCTCTCAATGGCAGGTGTTACCCGCTGACGCGTCAGAACGTCTGGCAACCGCCCGCACCATCGTCTTCCGAGCGCTTTCAATCTGGTGTAGGTCGTCGAGGCACAGTCGCAGGCATGTACCGGAGCCAACGCGACTTAACGCCTGCCGCGCCAGGTGAATTCCGCACAAGAAACACATCGGCCGGTTCACAGATGGCCGTCCCCTGGGAATCGTAGTCTGGCATTCAGTTGAAGTGTTTGAGGCCAATGCCACATGAACCAGATTGCGCACGTCGAGCCACGATCCAGGAGCAATGTGGGCAGCCAGGTCGTTGCGTCAGTGGTCACGCAAGATTTGTCGCACGGTCGGTCGGATGTGTCCTGTGCAGTCCGGATATTGGGGTGCTTCCGGGTCATTCGAGAAAAGTTTGAGGGATTTGGCGCGCAACGTCGCTTTAGCTGATGAGGGCGGCGTAAACCTGCGCCGGCTCGGGACCAGAAGACGATACAAGGATCAGAGCAATGAGTTACCCCACACATCGTTATCAGTCTGTTTCACTATTGCGAAAGACCGTGCTGGCGCTGGCTGTGGGTATGGCCCTGGCCAACCCGTCCATCGGCTCCGCGGACACCACCAGTGTCACCACACCCTCGTCGGCGCAGCTCTCGGCGGAGTTTGCTCCGGGGCTGCGCTGTGTTGCAACCGCAATGTGCGAGATCGGTCTTTCGCCCCTGCTCAAACTGAAGGTGCCGACGGATGCTGTCCAGAATCCCGGTAACCCCAACTCAATTGAGTTAGTGGGTGACATCATCGTGGTGACGCCCGCGCTGGAACTGCCGTTGCTGGAGGCCAAGCTGGTGGTCTCGATCGATCCCACCGGACAGCGCCCGAGCGAGTTGTACGGTACCGCGCGGGCGCCCATGGAACGGCTCCCCCTGTTGAAAGACGCGGATCTGGAAACGGTCCCCAGTATGACGGTCGGTCTGGTGCAGCCGGAGACCATCACTCAATTACTGGGCGACGAGTTGCCGCTCAACTCCAGCGTGGGCGCAGACGGCAGCGTTCGTGAGTCGATCACCCCGTACTTTCTCTTCCACGTGGACCTCGGGCTTTCCATGGCCATTGATCTTGGCCCGGATACCAAGGCCGGTACGTCCCTCAGTCTGAAGGTGCCGGGTTCGGAAAGCGCGACCTTTATACTCGACTCGGTTGACCCCTACTTCTACCTGGCCAAGGGGCTCTCCCTGACCATGCCGAAGGACGGCTTGTACGAGCAGTATATGGTGGTTACTTACGAGGTGCTCAACGACGACGGTACTCTGAAGAACACGATCCACGAGCATTATGACGACAGCGGTATGCTGGTGAACAAGTACACGATCAACGCCACCACCGGCGGCATGATCGAAAATCACTACGCTGCCGATGGTCAGGTCACGGTCACATTTTTCGAGCCCGCCGACAACGATGTTTATCGTCAGGAAGGGAGTGACGGTAAGAACGGCCGAATCATCGCACAGGTTGAGGTGACCGAGGGACGGCGCTCCAAGATTAAGAATGACCGTGCCGACGATGACGGTGACGACGGCAAAGACGGGGACAACAAGGACGAATCGTCCAGTGATTTTCCGATCGAGGCGTTCGGTTACTCCCATAACGGCTGGATTGGTTACAAGGCCAAGAACGTGTTCGGTCTCCCGGAGGAGGCCAGAGGTTTTGCCGGACAGCTCTTCCTCCAGGGCAGCATCCCCTTCGGCAAGTTCGTCTCCCTCGATGGTGACGTGGTGACCTACGCCGGTCAGGAAGGCTTTGCCCAGGGTGGCAACGGGGTATTGAGCCTGGGTCTGCCGGGCCTACCGGATTTCATTGATTTCAGCCTCGAACTGGGCAATGCCAGCGCGGCATTGGTGATTGCCGGCGATCGGCAAATGACCTACGTCAGCGGCCAGCTGGAACCGGACACACTGTTCTTTGACGATATCCTGCCGATATTCCCCTCAGCCGGTGCCCAGGCTTCGGGCTACATCGACAACACGCTGGGTGATGCGCACCTCACCATCACAGGCGAGATGGGCCTGGGCGCGGACGTGCTGGGTAACTGGATTGGTGTCGATCTCAACAGTCTCCAGATGGCCACGGCAACTGCCACCATCGACAGCCAGGGCATCATCGTATCGGGGATGACCCGTGCCCAGATTCACCCGGCCATCAAGCTGAGTGCGGAAGTTTACGTCGAGGCATCCATCGACTGGGTCTCGCCGGATAATGCCAGCTTGACCATGCGGGGCGACATGGATGTCTTCGGTGTGGGTCTGGATGATGTCACCGTATCCCTCAGCAAAAGCGGTATGTTTATAAATGGTGCGTTTGTCACGCCGCTGACCCGAATCGCGTTGGCCGGCGAAATCAGCAGCCAGGGGCCGGTGTTGTCCGGTTCGGCCGGCGTATCGCTGGGCCTGGGTGGCATCACTCAGGGGATGCAGGATGCGGTGGCTGCGCTCAACGCGGCACAGGCGGAGGTTGCCCGTCTGCAGGGCCTGATCACGCAGGCACGCGCCGTGGTCGACGCCGAGCGGCAACGTGATGCGGATCGCCTGCGGGATGCACAGGCCGGTGTTACCAGCGCTCAGAACGCGGTGAACTCGCTCAATGGCAAGATCAGCTACGAGTATTCGAGGATTTCCAAGCGCAAGGCTGAGATTGCCAGTTGGAACAGTTGGAGGAAGAAGGCCAAGTGGTACCAAGTGGCCTATCGAAACGGCAAGTATGCCTACGAGGCCGGCTGGAGAAATGCGGAGATCGCGGCGCGCTACACCACAATCGGTGCTCTGAAAGCCTCGTTGGTGGTCGCGAACGGCGCCCTGGCCGCGGCCAAGGAAGTCTTAAAGCTGGTGCAGGGTGCGATCGCAGTCATTCCGGTGGATGCCGACCCGCGGGTGGCCGGTCTCATCGCCGCCAAGGCCGCTGCCACGGTCATTTTGGAAGCCGCCAAGCTGCCGTTTAAAGGCGTGCCCATTATAGAGGGGGATTTCGAGGGGCTGATCGGCGCAACCTTGGACTACCGTGGAATCCGCGGGACGGTGAGCGCCGAGTTTTCGGGTTACTCGCTGCTTTCAGGTACCGTCAACTTCGGGCTTAAGCCGCAGGCGTGCATCGCTGTGCCGACCTTTGGCAACGCTTGCACCCCAATTTAGTCCAATCTCTGTCTAACCGGCCGGGCTTCGCGACGAAGCCCGGCTTTTTCTTGTGGCGTCAGGGTCTCACCTTTCACCTTCGTCAATGGCCCTCCGGTGGCCAGGTGCGGACCAGCGTCTTGGTCAGCTTCGACTTGACCCATGGAGAGACCGTTTCGCTGAAGTTCTGGAAGTGATTTGAATCCAGATGTTTCCTGAATGCGGTCTCGTCCTCGTACAGTTCGTAGAGAAAAAACAGGGTCGGATCGTGCGGGTCCTCGGCGACATCGAAGTAGCGGCATCCGGGCTCCAGATCCAGACTGTTTTCCGCCTGCCGGTGCATGGCCTCCCGAAACGCATCGACATGCTCGGAATCGACTCGAAACTCCACAGACACAACGTACATCGGCATCGATCCTCATAAACTGCGCCGCAATGGTCAGCCGTTCAACCGGTCGTAAATCGGCGGCCCAGTTCGGCCACCTGATCGGGGCTCAGAAAGCGGGTGCGTTCACCCCGCAACAACAGAAACAACTTCGCGGTTTCCTCCAGTTCCTCGGTTGCGTACACCGCGTCACGCAGAGAGGCGCCGGCCACCACCGGTCCATGATTGGCCAGCAACACCGCATGATGATCCGATGCCATCTCGCCCACCGCGCGGGCCAGGTTTACATCCCCCGGCGGGTGGTAGGGCACCAGCGGCAGCTTGCCTATTTTCATCACGTAGTAGGCGGTAATGGGGGGCAGTATGTCTTTGGGGTCGATGTCGGCCAGGCAGCTTACCGCTACCGAGTGAGTCGAATGCAAATGCACCACGGCGCCGCTGGAGGGACGTTGCCGGTACATGGCCAGGTGGAGGACGCTTTCCTTTGTGGGTTTGTCGCCGGATACCCATTCGCCATGCTCATCCAGTCTGGCGATGCGCGCCGGGTCGATCGCACCCAGGGTGCAGCCCGTGGGCGTCATCAGCCAGCCGTCGGCGAGACGCACGCTTAAGTTGCCGCTGGCGCCAAAGGTCAGGCCGCGATCGAACATGGAGGCCGCCAACGTGGCGATCTCCTCGCGCTGCTGCGTCTCGTTCACTTCAGCATGCCGAAGGCTTTGGCGAAGAAATCATCGGCGCCGAAATTGCCTGACTTGAGCGCCAGCGCCAGACCCGGTTCCCCATCTGTCTGGCACCAGGGTACACCGGGATCGATTTCCGGGCCGATGCGCAGCGCTCGTATGCCCAGCGCCTTGACTACGGCCCCGGATGTCTCGCCACCGGCCACGATCAGTTCCCGCACGCCGGCCTGCCTCAAGCCCTGGGCAATGCGTCCCATATTGTCTTCGATCAGGCTACCGGCGCTATCCCGTCCCAATCGCTGTTGTATGGCGCTCACCTGTTCCGGATCCGCCGTGGAGTAGATCAGCACCGGCGTTTCGCCCAGATGCGCGCCTGCCCACTCCAGGATTTCATCCACGCGGCCGGGGTTCTCCGCCAGCTGCAACGGGTCCAGGCTCAGACTGGGCCAGGTCCGACGCGCGATCTTCACCTGCAGTTGTGTCTGCCGGGAACAGCTTCCCGCCAATACCGCACGGGCGCCGGTCGCGGTGGGGCGCTGAGCTGGCGTCGCTTGGCCGAGCAGCCCCTGGCGGCGGAAGTTTTCAGGCAGTCCCAGGGCCACGCCGGAACCGCCGGTGACCAGGGAAAGGTCTTTGCAGGCCGTACCTATCTGCCACAGATCAGCATCGCTGATTGCGTCCACAACCCCATAACGGTGACCGGCTTCACGGAGTCCATCGAATGCGGCGGCGATGGCCTTCCAGCCCTGAGTCACAACGGCGAATGGCACCAGAGCCACGGTCCCGGTTGTTTGCCGGTCCAGGACCCGCACCAGATCCGGATCGTCCATTGGGGTGAGGGGATGCTGTTCCATGCCCGAGTCCGACAGGAGGCGGTCGCCCAAGAACAAATGCCCCTGATACACGGAACGGCCGTTGGC
>JAHEDQ010000074.1 GCA_024641125.1 Candidatus Competibacteraceae bacterium
GCGGGCATCGAGTTCGGCGTAGCTCAAACGCTCATCGCCGCACACCACGGCGGTGCTGTTCGGATGCGCCTGACATTGGCGCTGAACCGCCTGATCCAGGGTCAGTGTCCGCTCATAGTCGGCTTCGGTTGCGTTCCACTCAAACAACAGCCGATCACGCTCACCCTGGGATAACAGCGGCAGCTTGGAAATCGGCGAGTCGGTGGCGTGCACCGCGGAGTCCAGCAGAACCAAGAACTGATCCAGCATCCGTTGCACTGTGGCCTGTTCGAACAGATCCGAATTGTACTCAAAGGCCACAGTCTGGATCGTGGGTGTATCCAGCACTGCCAGTGTCAGGTCAAACTGGGCGGCGCGCCTGTCCACGTCCAGCTGGCTCCAGCTGAGCGCCCCGATCTGCTGCGCCGGCGTCGGCACATTGATGTAGTCGAACATGACCTGAAACAGCGGAGAATGGCTCATATCCCGCTTGGGTTGGAGTTCCAGCACGATCTGCTCGAACGGCAGATCCTGGTGCGCGAATGCATCCAGCGAGGTGCTGCGCACTCGACTCATTAGGGTCGTGAAGCTGGGATCGTCGCTGAGATCGGCGCGGATGGCCAGGGTGTTTACCAAGGTGCCGATCAATTGCTCGCTGGCCAGATGGTGACGATTGGCGATGGGCATGCCCACTGCGAAATCGGTTTGACCCGAGTAGCGGCTCAGCAGAACGTCAAGCGCGGCCAGCAGGGTCATGAACAGGGTTGTGTTGTGTGCCCTGCTGAGGCCCCGGAGGGCGTTCATCAGTTCCGGGTCCGGCGTGGTGACGACAATCCCGCCGACGGCGCGCTGCACTGCGGGGCGGGGCCGGTCCGTGGGCAATGCCAGTACCGGTACATCCTCCAACTGCGACCGCCAGTATGCCATCTGCGCCTTGAGTTCGGCACCGGTAAAGTGGTTCCGTTGCCAATGGGCAAAGTCGGCGTACTGAATAGTCAGGGGGGGTAGGGGATCCTCCTGACCGTCGGCGAAGGCGTTGTACAATGTCAGCAGCTCGCGGCCCAGGACGCTGTAGGACCAAGCATCGGAGACCACGTGGTGCATGACAATCAGCAAAACCTGATCGTCAGGGCCAAGCTGGTAGAGCACGGCGCGAAGCAACGGCAGCTGGCCCAAATCGAAGGGTGTTCGCACAAACTCGCTGGCCAGCGCCATCAGACTCTCGTTGGAACTTGGGTCGCCGGCGTCCGAGGCCAGGTCCACCCGGGGCAGATCCAGGCTCAGCTGTTGGCGTATGGTCTGGATCGGGCGTCCGTCAACCGTGCGAAGCTCGGTCCTCAAGATTTCATGGCGTTCCACGATCCGGTTGATCGCCCGTTTCAAGGCGTCGTGGTCCAAAGCACCTGTCAGCCTCAAGCCAAGGCACAGATTGTACGCTGAACTCTCGGGCTGAAGTTGGTGAATGAACCACATGCGCTCCTGCGAATAAGCCAGCGGCAAAGGCCCATCCCGCGACACCATTGGGATGGCGATCTCCCGGGCGGTGCCGTTGGCCTTGAGCCGCTGCGCAACCCGCTCGCCCAGCTGGGCGATGGTTGGTGCCTCAAAAAAATCCCTAAGGTCCAGGTCCACCTTCAGTGTGTCGCCAACACGCGACAGTGCCTGGGATGCCAGCAGCGAGTGGCCGCCCAACTCGAAAAACGTATCGTGAATGCCGACGGTATTCAGACCCAGGACTTCGGTCCAGATTTCCGCAAGAGTTTCTTCGATCGGGTTGCGTGGCGGAACGAAACTGCCGTCGACATAGGTCTGGTTCAAGGCCTCCGGATCGTAGTGCTGGGTTCGTTCCCAGCGATCCAGAGGCGCGGTTTCGCCTTTCAAATAGGTTCGGCGCAAACCCAGGCGTTGTATTTTCCCGCTTGAGGTCTTGGGTACGGATCCTGGCTTGACAAGTTCGACGACGTTGACCGGCAGTTCATGGTCTCGGGCGACGGCGCGCTGGATCGCGGCGAATATTTCCCTGGATGGCGTCTCACGTAAAAATCCGCGTTCCAGTTCTGCGATGATCACAAGTTGCTCACCATCCTCCGTCTCCACACCAAACGCGGCCGAACAGCCCTCTCTCAGAGCGGGGTGGCTGCGCTCAGCGCTGAGTTCGATATCATGGGGATAGAGATTGCGCCCCTGAACGATAATCAGATCTTTAACCCGACCGGTGACGTACAGTTCGCCGTCCACCAAAAAACCGAGATCCCCGGTTCTGAGATAGGGACCCTCGTCGGACCCGGTCAGTTTGGCCCGAAGGCTTTCCTGGGTTTCCTCCTGGCGATTCCAGTAACTCTGCGCAATGCTTGGACCGTGCACCCAGATCTCGCCGACCCGCCCTGGTGGACAGGGTTGTGCCGTATCCGGATCGATGATGCGCAGCGTATGCGCCGCCATGGCCTGTCCGCAGCCCACCAGAGACTTGCTACCCGCTGACTCATCCAGAGCCTCGATACGGCCTCGACTGAGTTCAGCAGCATCCACGCTCAGTACCCGCGGACCGGCGAAAGCGCGGCCGCCGCTGACCATCAGCGTGGCTTCGGCCAACCCGTAACACGGGTAGAATGCTTCGCGCTGAAAACCGGCCCCAGAGAAGCGCTGGCTGAAACGGGTCAGGGTCTCTGCCCGGATGGGCTCGGCGCCGGTGAAAGCGACCCGCCAACTGCTCAAATCAAGCTCGGACAGATGCTCGTCCGTCACCTTCGCCAAACACAGTTCGTACGCGAAATTCGGCCCGCCGCTCGACGTTGCGCGTGTGTCGGAAATGGTTTGAAGCCACCGAACCGGACGTTTGAGGAAGGAAAAAGGCGACATCAGTGTGACCGGAAAGCCGGCATACAGCGGCTGGAGTATACCGCCGATCAACCCCATATCGTGGTATGGAGGCAGCCAAATCACCCCGCGGCTGTCCGATTGATGGTCGAAGCTGCGGCGTATGTTTTCCAGATTATCAAGCAGATTGGCATGGGTCAGCGTCACCCCCTTGGGATTGGAGGTGGACCCGGAAGTGTATTGCAGGAACGCGACCTGTTCGGTCGTTATCTGCGGGTGCACCCAGTCCTCAGCCTCGCCCTGGTCCAACGTGTCCGTCGCCAACACGGACAGCGGGCTCACGCTCAGGGCACCACCCACCGCCTGGCCCAGACCCATCAGACCCCTTTCGGTGGTCAGGGCGAACCGGGCGCCGCATTCGCGGACGATGGATTCAAGGCGATCCAGAGAGCGGTTACGGCGGGGCGGGTAGGCGGGTACCGCAATCACGCCGGCGTAGAGGCATCCGAAAAAAGCCGCGATGTACTCCAAACCAGGCGGATACAGCAGCAATGCCCGATCACCCACCTGCATCCGTGCCTGCAGGTGGCCGGCGATGGTTCGCGCCTGCGCGTCAAGTTGCGCATGGGTCCACGTACTCGCCTCACCTTCGGAATCGGGTAGGAACGTGTATGCAGGTGTATCGGGTCGTGAGGCCGCGCGCTCGCGCAGCAGGCGCACCAGGTCTCCGGCCTGGTTGTAGTTGTGCGGCATTCGGGCTCCTATGTTGTCTCCATCGTCCTGGGCGCAGGGTCACTGTGCCCAGACGATCCAGCTAGCAATCCGTAGGCCAACCGATTGTCAAAAGATGTCTTATCATACCGTCGGATGCTTTTGCCAAATTCAGTAGAGCATGCCCCTGTCGGGTAGACCCCTTGCGGCGCGACCGTGGGCGTGGCCGTGTCAGGCGCCGGTGGCGCGCGCCTCGCGCTTGCGTTCGTGTTCCTTGAGACTTTTCTTACGCACTCGCAGGGCGGCTGGGGTCACCTCCACCAGTTCATCGTCCTCAATGAACTGCAGTGCCTGCTCCAGCGTCATCCGCAGCGGTGGCGTGAGCAGCACGTTGTCGTCCTTTCCCGAGGCGCGCACGTTTGTGAGCTGTTTTGCCTTGAGTGGGTTGACCACCAGGTCGTTGTCGCGTGAATGGATGCCAACGATCTGGCCTTCATAAATCTCATCGCCGTGACCCAGCAACAGCTTGCCGCGTTCCTGCAGGTTGAACAGAGCGTAGGCCAGGGCCTTGCCTTGCGCATTGGAAATCAGAACCCCATTGCCCCGGCCGGCCAGTGTGCCGCTCCTGACCGGGCCGTAGTGGTCGAAGACATGGTGCAAAAGGCCGGTACCGGATGTCTGACTCAAGAATTCGGTTTGCAGCCCAAACAGACCCCGGGTCGGGATGATGTAGTCCAGCCGCACCCGTCCTGTGTCGTCGCGCTGCATGTCCTTGAGTTCGCCGCCTCGTTTGCCCAGCGACTCCATAACCGAACCCTGATGCTGCTCCTCCACATCCACCGCCAGACTTTCGTAGGGCTCCTGGCGCTCGCCGTCGATCTCACGATAAATCACGTGGGGACGGGACACGGCCAGCTCGTAGCCCTCGCGGCGCATGGTTTCCAGCAGGATTGACAGGTGCAGTTCCCCCCGGCCGGACACCTGGAATCGATCCGGGTCATCGGTATCCGAGACCCGCAAAGCGACGTTTCGAATCAGCTCCCGCTCAAGCCGCTCGCGGATCTGGCGCGATGTCAGGTATTTTCCGCTGCGACCGGCGAAGGGTGATGTATTGACCTGGAAGGTCATGCTCACCGTGGGTTCATCCACCGCCAGGGCCGGCAGTGACTCCGGCCGCTCGGGATCGCACAGGGTATCCGAAATCCCAAGCTGCTCGATTCCGGTCATGGCGACGATGTCGCCGGCTTCCGCGGCATCCAGTTCGACCCGATTCAGTCCCATGAGTCGAAACAGTTGCAGTACTCGGCCGCGGCGAGTCCCGCCGTTGCAGTCCACCACCACCACCGGTGTGTTGGCCCGGATCCGCCCCCGGTTGATGCGGCCGATGCCGATGGTGCCGACATAGCTGGAGTAGTCCAGGGTTGAGATCTGCATCTGAAATGGCCCATCGGCATCCACAGGCGGCGCCGGGCAGTGCTCCAGAATCGCGCTGAGCAGCGGCGTCATATCGCCATCACGGGTCTCGGGGCTCAGGCTGGCATAGCCGTTGAGCGCCGAGGCATACACCACAGGGAAATCCAATTGATCGTCGGTAGCGCCCAGGCGATCGAACAGATCGAAGGTCTGATTCAGGACCCAGTCCGGCCGTGCCCCGGGGCGGTCGATTTTGTTGATCACCACGATCGGCCGCAGACCGCGGGCGAACGCTTTCTGAGTCACAAATCGGGTTTGCGGCATTGGCCCTTCCACCGCGTCCACCAGCAACAGCACCGAGTCGACCATGGACAGCACCCGTTCGACCTCGCCGCCAAAATCCGCATGTCCCGGGGTATCCACAATGTTGATGTGATATCCACGCCAGTCGATGCCGGTGTTCTTGGACAGAATGGTGATACCCCGCTCGCGTTCCAGCTCGTTCGAATCCATGATTCGCTCGAGCACCGCCGCCCGCGCCTCGAGGGTGCCGGACTGGCGCAGCAGTTTGTCGACCAGAGTGGTCTTACCATGGTCGACATGGGCGATGATGGCGATATTTCGAATGGCAGAGGACACGGGTGAATACTCGGCGACGCAATAAACGGGGCGCGCATTATAGCGCTGTATGCGGGCTTTGCAGCCCATCGGGACGAGCAAAGGCGGATATTTCGATTTTTGACCTTATTCACACTGGATTCCGCCCAGACAGAGGGCGTGATGGATAGGTCGCTGGCGACCGAACGTCTGGCGCAATTGCGGGCACGGATAGACGAATGCATGCTTGCGGATGGCCCCGAGCTGCGCCGCCGCTTGGCTGGACTGAGTCGCCGTCTGGCCAGTGGAAAGCCCGTCGATCGGGGCCTGAGCGCACTCGAGGAACTGATCGACCGGTCCGCGTCAAGGGCGGCGATCCGGCAGGCGGCACTTCCCCGGATCTCATTTCCCGCCGAGTTGCCCGTGTCGGGGCGGGTGCAGGACATCACCGAGTTGCTGCAGCGACATCAGGTGCTGGTGGTCTGCGGCGAGACCGGCTCTGGCAAGACCACCCAGATCCCCAAGCTGTGCCTGGCCATGGCTCGCGGAGTCCGCGGCATGATCGGCCACACTCAGCCCAGGCGAATTGCGGCCCGCAGCGTGGCCGCCCGCATCGCTGAGGAGATTGGGGACGAGACCGGTGGTGCCGTCGGATACAAAATTCGCTTTGGCGATCATTGCGGCCCGAACACTTCGGTCAAACTGATGACCGATGGGATCCTGCTGGCCGAGATTCAGTCGGATCGGGCGCTCCGGGCGTACGACACGCTGATCATCGATGAGGCCCATGAGCGCAGCCTCAACATCGATTTCCTGCTGGGCTATCTCAAGCGGTTGCTGCCCAAACGGCCGGATTTGAGGGTGATTATCACCTCTGCCACCATCGATCCCGACCGGTTTGCGCGTCATTTTGACAACGCTCCAGTGGTCAATGTGTCCGGTCGCACTTATCCCGTAGAAGTGCGCTATCGCCCTCTGGCGAGTGAACGCGATGCCGTCTTGGACCGCACTCAGACCGACGCCATTCTGGACGCGGTGGACGAACTCGCTGCCGAAGGCTCCGGAGATGTGCTGGTGTTTCTTTCCGGCGAGCGTGAGATTCGTGAAACCGCAGAGGCACTGCGTAAACACCATCCTCCGGGGACGGAGATCCTGCCGCTGTATGCCCGATTGTCCGCCGCCGAACAAAACCGTGTGTTTCACAAATCCCGTGGCCGGCGCATTGTTTTGGCCACCAACGTGGCGGAGACATCGCTGACCGTGCCGGGTATCCGCTATGTCGTTGACCCGGGATGGGCACGGATCAGCCGCTACAGCCTGCGCAGCAAGGTACAGCGGCTCCCGGTCGAGTCCATCTCCCAGGCCAGCGCCAACCAGCGTGCCGGACGTTGTGGTCGGGTCAGCGCCGGGGTGTGTTTACGGTTGTACTCCGAGGCCGATTTTCAAAGTCGGTCCCTGTTTACCGACCCGGAGATCCTGCGAACCAACCTGGGTTCGGTCATTCTGCAGATGATTGCCCTGGGCCTCGGTGAAGTGGCGGATTTCCCGTTCGTCGAGCCACCGGACAGCAAACAGATCTCCGATGGCTATCGTCTGCTCCACGAACTGGGCGCGGTGGATACGGCGCGGACCATCACTCCCCTCGGGCGGACATTGGCCCGCCTGCCCATCGACCCGCGCCTGGGCCGTATCCTGGTCGCGGGGGCCGAGCTGGGCTGCTTGTCGGAAACTCTGGTAATCGTCGCGGCCCTGAGTGTGCAGGACCCCAGGGAACGCCCTCTGGACTCGCGCGCCGCGGCGGACGAGGCGCACGCCCGTTTCCAGGATCCGAAGTCGGATTTCGTCGCCTGGCTCAAGCTATGGGCGGCCTATCGCGAGCAGCAGGCTCACCTGTCGAACAGCAAACTACGGCATCTGTGTCGGACGTGGTATTTGTCCTGGCTCAGGATGCGGGAGTGGCAGGACATTCATCGTCAGCTCAAGGCCCTGTGCGCGGATCTCAAGATGCAAACCAACAGTGAACCGGCCGGCTATGCCGTGCTGCACCGTGCATTGCTGTGCGGACTGGCCAGTCACATTGGTTTGCGGTCCGAGGATCGCAGCTACCAAGGCGCCCGGGCCCGCAGCTTCCACCTGTTCCCCGGTTCCGGCATCAAGCCGCCCAAGTGGGTGGTTGCGGCCGAATTGGTGCAGACTTCACGGCTGTTTGCCCGCACTGCAGCCCGGGTGCAGCCCGAGTGGATTGAGGCCGCAGCCGGCCACCTGGCCAAACGCAGCTACCACAATCCCCGCTGGGATGAGCGTGGGTCGCGGGTGGTGGCGGATGAACGGGTCACCCTGTACGGTCTGGTCCTGGTCAGTGCCCGAAAAGTGGGATTCGGTGCGGTCGACCCGGAAACCTGCCGGCGCATTTTCATAGAGGATGGCCTGGTCGGGGGCCGCCTGCGGACGTCCGCGCGGTTCCTGGCCCACAATCAGGCGTTGGTGCAGGAGATTCAGCAGATTGAGGACAAATCCAGGCGCCGGGATGTGCTGGTGGATGCGTCCGTTCAGTTCGATTTCTATGACCAGCGCCTGCCGGCGGAGGTCAATGACGGGGTGCGTTTCGAGCGTTGGCAACGGCGCATCCATCGACAGCAACCCGATCTGCTGCTCATGAATCGGGCGTTGCTGCTGCAGCGGGCCCCGGACCGTCTCCAGGTCCAACGCCATCCCGACACACTGGATTTCGAAGGCGTACACCTGCCCCTCAGCTACCACTTCGAGCCCGGAGCCGAGGACGATGGTGTGACGCTCAGGGTGCCGGCATCTTTGTTGAATCAGGTCGATTCCCAGCGCTGCGAATGGCTGGTGCCCGGCATGCTGGAGGACAAGGTGACGGCGCTGATCCGCGCCCTGCCAAAACCGTTGCGCCGTAACTTTGTGCCCGCTCCGGATTTCGCACGGGCCGCCTGCGAACGAATGCGCTTTGCCCAGGGTGCGCTGCTGGAGGCCATCGGAGGGGTTTTACACCAGATTTCCGGTGTGGCTGTGCCGGCGGATGCGTGGCGGCTCGAAGCCTTGGAGCCTCACTTCCGCATGCGCTTTCAGGTTGTGGACGGCACCGGTGCAACGCTGGGTGCCGGGCGCGATCTCGGGGCTTTACAGGCCCGTTTTTCGGGTCCGGCCAATGCCGAGTTTCAGGCGTTGCCCCGGTCACAGTTCGAGCGAGTCGGGCTTTGTTCCTGGGATTTCGATGACCTGCCGGAGCGGGTGGAGCTTCAGGGCCCAGGCTGGCGAGTAACGGCTTATCCCGCCCTGGCGGCTGAGTCGGATGGGGTTGCGGTCCGGGTGTTCGACACGCCTGTGCGGGCTGAACAAGCCCACCGGGAAGGCGTGTTGGGATTGCTGGCGCTGCAGGCCGGGCTGGACCGGGCGAAACTGGGCCGGCGTGTCCCGGGCATCCAACGGATGTGTCTGCAGTACGCCGGCCTGGGCTCTTGTCAGGCTCTGCAGGCGGATCTCATAGATACAGCACTGGAGCAGGCGTTTCTCACGGACGAGCCGTTGCCGCGGGCGCGAGTCGAGTTCGATACGCTGCTGGCCAGCGGGGAAAGCCGCTTCGCCAGCGAATTGGATCGCATTGCCATTGTCGTCGCCGAGGTGCTCGAACAGTATGTGCCGATACGCAAACGCGTTCAGGGCGCCGTCTCACCCAAGCTGTTGCAAGCGCTGGCGGACATCAGATCACAACTTGATCACCTTGTTTGCGCCGGTTTTGTGCGTTGTGTTCCGCTGGCCCGGCTGGCGCACTACCCCCGCTATCTGCGGGCCTTGGCCGCGCGGCTGGAAAAGCTGGACCAGGACCCCGGTCGGGACAGGGCACGTGCCCAGCGTGTGGCCCCTTTGTGGACGGCCTGCCTGCAACAGATCGGTCGGTATTCTGCGGATGAGAGCCCGCCACCGGCGCTGCTGCGCTATCGATGGCTGCTTGAGGAATACAGAGTTTCGATTTTCGCGCAGGAACTTGGCACCGCCGAACCGGTTTCCGAACAGCGCTTGGCTGCGCTTTGGCGAACGGCGGTGTGAGCCATTTAAAAACAGCTTGGATTGGATGTCCGGGGCGATTTCGATCGGAAATTTCTTAGCGCTAAAGGGGCCGATGCCGAGTTCCGGCCGATTCCGCTTTCTGATAGCATCTTGGCGCCTGTCCAAGCCACACATCCATGGGAATCGTCCAGATGCTGACGACCCTGACACGAAAACTGAGCGATGACCAAAGCCGATTGCACGGGGCTTTGGCCCGCACCGCCGGTGTGGTCACGGTGGTCTTGGTTGTGCTGCTCGCGGACCGCTTCGCGGCACTGACCTGGTCTGTGGTGCCGAGACCGATTATTCCCGTGCCCGCGCTTCCTGCAGGTTTGCGCCCAGTGGTGACCCAGGGTGCAGGTGTGGTGAGTGATCACAGCCAACTCGCCGGTCTCCATCTGTTTGGGCAGGTGCAGGCGCAACAGGCTAAACCGGCGCCCGAGACGCCGGTGCCCGAGAATATGCCCGAGACCCGGCTGAGGCTGACTTTGCGGGGTGTCTTTTACTCAAACGATGGGGACCTGGCGCGGGTGATCGTAGCGGGCCCGGATGGACGTGAGGACGTGTATAGCCTGGGTGCCAGCTTACCCGGTGGCGCCCAGCTGGAGGCAATAGCCCCGGAGCGCGTTATTCTGGTGCGGGACGGTCAACGGGAAACGCTGACTTTTCCGGTGGACAAGCGGTCCAGCGTTCAGGTCAATCAAGCACCGCCACCGGGCCCCGATCAAACCGCTGAGCCGGTTGCCGCCACCGCCACCCGCATCAACGCTACGTCCCTGGCTGAACAGTATCGTCAATCCATGGAGACCGATCCTTCCGCCCTGACTGATATTGCCCAGGTGCAGCCTTTCATCGACCAGGGTACGTTCCGTGGTTTTCGTCTGCGCCCCGGACGTAAACCCGCACTGTTGCGGCAGTTGGGGCTTCGGCCCGGCGACGTGGTCACCACCATAGACGGCGTCCAGTTGGACAATATGAGCCGTGCCATGGAGTCGCTTCGGACCTTTGCCGATGCCGACCAGGTGGACGTCACCATTCTTCGCAATGGACGACAGATACCTTATTCATATCGCCTGAACTAGCCGAGTCGTAAGCCAGGCATGTGCCATGACAGAAGTTCTGCGGGTGCGCATACGGGGAATTTGAGAAATTTCGGGCACCTGCATTGCACAACTCAACTGTACCTGAAGCGCCGGAGCGCGCAATAATGCCATACTGGCCGGGTTCGAAGCTGTTCGGACGCGGCGTCGCAGGAGCTGGACGAGAACACATGAGCCACCACCGGTTTCGCATCCTCGTGCTGCTGTTCGTGATGCTGGTTCACGGGTCCATCTGGGCTGAGCCCGTGACCCTCAACCTCAAGGACGCCGACGTCGAGAGTTTGATCGGCACCATTTCCGGCATTACGGGCAAAAATTTCATCGTCGATCCGCGGGTCAAAGGCAAAGTCACCGTGATCGCCAGCCAACCCATGGACGAGGAAGAGGTCTATCAGGTCTTTCTCTCCGTGTTGCGTGTACACGGCTTCGCTGCTGTGCCCAGCGGCAGTGTGATCAAAATCGTTCCGGAAGCCAACGCCAAACAGGACGATATCCCCATGGCCGGTTCTGCCGAGGGTCGGCTTCGGGACCAGGCGGTGACCATGGTCATCCCGCTGCAGAATGTAACCGCGGCCCAACTGGTACCGGTACTGCGTCCTCTGGTGCCTCCCCAGGGACATCTGGCGGCTTATGCGCCAACCAATGTGCTGATCATTTCCGATCGTGCAGCCAATGTAGAGCGCATGCGCTCGATCATCGAACGGGTCGATCTGGAGAGCAGTGAAGAAGTCGAGGTGGTTCGGCTTGAGCATGCGTCGGCCGGGGAGGTTGTGCGCATTATCGGTACCCTGCTGCCCCCGGGAGGCTCACCGGAGGCGGCCATGCCGGTACGGGTTGTGGCCGATGATCGCACCAACAGCGTCATTATGAGCGGTGAGCGGGCCGGGCGCCTGCGCTATCGGACCCTGATCGCGCATCTGGATACGCCGGTTCAGGCCGGTGGCAATACCCAGGTCATTTACCTGCGCTATGCCGAGGCGACCGATCTGGTGGCCATTCTCCAAGGGGTCAGCGCCAGCTTTATCGAAGCTGAAGGGGTTGAAGGGGGGGCGCCCGCCGACCGGGCCAAGGTCGATATCCAGGCCGATGAAAGCACCAATGCGCTGATCGTGACGGCTCCGCCGGACACCTTGCTCAGCCTGCAACAGGTCATCCGGCAG
Organism: Candidatus Competibacteraceae bacterium; assembly: GCA_024641125.1. Classification (GTDB taxonomy): domain Bacteria; phylum Pseudomonadota; class Gammaproteobacteria; order Competibacterales; family JAHEDQ01; genus JAHEDQ01. The sequence goes on from JAHEDQ010000074.1 coordinate 11,846, forward strand.
TTGGATATCCGGCGCGCCCAGGTGCTGGTCGAGGCGGTAATCGCAGACATCACCTACGATCGCGCCTCCGAGTTGGGCGTAAGCTGGATTCTGGATGCCAGCAACAAAAGCCCCGGGGGCGTCGGCGTCATCAATCTCAATGACGGACTGGGGCAGGCAAGCGGTCTCTTGGATCCCGACTTCGATGCTCTGCCGACCGCAGGTTTGCCCGGCGGCGTCACCATGGCCATTGGCGATCTGAGCGGGTCGGTTCAATTTGCGGCCATCATTCGCGCACTTTCCAGCGACGGAGAGACCAACCTGTTGTCGACACCGACCCTGGTTACGTTGGACAACGAGGAAGCCGAGATCGTCGTGGGCGACAACGTGCCATTTGTCACCGGGCAGTTCACCAACAACAATCTCTCCGATGCCGAGGGCAACGTCAATCCGTTTCAGACCATCCAACGGGAGGACGTTGGTCTTACGCTGAAGATCAAGCCGCAGATCAACGAGGGCAACAGCATGAAACTCGAGATCAGCCAGGAGGTCTCCAGTTTGCGCAGCGCCCTTGCTTCCCGTGCGGTGGGCGCCAGTGATATCACCACCAGCAAACGGTCCATCCAAACGACGGTGCAGGCGGAAAGCGGGCAGGTCATTGTGTTGGGTGGTTTGGTGGACGACACCACCCGGGAAGGCACCAGTAAGGTGCCGGGCCTGGGTGACATTCCCATTCTGGGCGGATTGTTTCGCTACGAGTCGACCGAGCTGGCCAAACGGAATCTGATGGTTTTCATCAGACCAGTGATTCTACGCGACCCGCAGCAGGCCCAGTTTCTGTCCAACCGCAAGTATGCCTATATCCGCGAGCAGCAGCTGATCAAACGCGATCAGGGTTTGAAGCGAATGCCTGATGCGAACATCGCGGTTCTGCCGACCCCCCAGGAGATCGAACAGCAGCAGTCCCTGACGCCGCTCGATAAACCGCAGGAGGTGGTGGCGGAAGAGGTCGTCAGCCAGAAGCGCGGGTCATCTTTCTCCGACAAGGAGTCTCAGCCCGAGTGGTGAGGATTTGCCCGTGTCCCTAGAGATGTTGCGGTCGCAGCCGTCCTATGCCTTTGTCCGCCGGCACGGTGTGTTGCCGGGCGACTGGTTTGAAGACGGATGCGAAGTGCTATGCCGGCCGGATGTGCGACCCGAAAGCCTGGTTGAGCTGAGGCGTTTTCTGGGCTGTAGAATTCGTCCCCGCCGGGTGGACGCGGACGAGTTCAGCCGGCGTCTGCGGGATGTCTATGAGCGCGGTGGCGGCGCGGCCGAGACCATGGATGACCTGGGCGATACGCTGGATCTTGGGCAGATCGCCGACCAGCTGGCCGAGCCGGAGGACCTGCTCGAGGCCGATGACGATGCGCCCATTATTCGTCTCATCAATGCCCTGCTCACCGAGGCGCTGAAGGAAAACGCCTCGGATATCCATATCGAACCCTTTGAAGGCCGTTTGTCGGTGCGCATGCGGGTGGACGGTGTGCTGCGCGAAGTGTTGGCCCCGCCGCGGATGCTGGCCCCGCTGCTGGTGTCGCGGGTAAAAGTCATGGCGCACCTGGACATCGCCGAAAAACGGCTACCCCAGGACGGTCGTATCTCCCTGCGCATCGCTGGTCGGCCGGTGGACGTGCGGGTGTCCACCATCCCAACCGGTCACGGCGAGCGGGTGGTGCTGAGGCTCCTGGACAAAGGCGAAGGACGCCTGGACCTCGAACAACTCGGTATGTCGGCGCAGGATCGGGATGAAATGGACCGGTTGATCCATCGACCCCACGGGATCCTGCTGGTGACCGGCCCCACCGGGTCAGGTAAGACCACCACCCTGTATGCTTGCCTCAGTCGCCTGAACGACGATAAGCGCAACATGATGACGGTGGAGGATCCCATCGAGTATTACCTGGATGGGATCAGTCAAACTCAGGTCAACTCCAAAGTGGACATGAGCTTTGCCCGCGGACTGCGCGCCATCCTGCGGCAGGACCCGGACGTCGTCATGGTTGGTGAGATTCGTGATCTGGATACGGTGGAAATCGCGATCCAAGCCAGTTTGACCGGGCACCTGGTCCTGTCCACCCTGCACACCAACAGCGCGATCGGCGCCATTACCAGGCTGCGCGACATGGGGGTGGAACCGTTCCTTCTGTCCTCCAGTTTGATCGGCGTTCTGGCACAGCGTCTGGTGCGTCGCTTGTGCGTGGCCTGCTCGGAGCCCTACACCGCCAACGAGGCCGACTGTGCCGAACTTGGGTTCGAACAGGGTGTCGAGCCACCGGTGCTGCACCGCGCAAAGGGCTGTGCCGAATGCAGTTACAGCGGCTATCGTGGGCGCAGCGGTGTGTTCGAGCTGGTGGTGGCGGACGAGCATCTGCGCAGCATGATCCACGACGGTGCCAGTGAGCAGGATATGGAGCGCCATGCCCGCAAACGCACGCCCGGCATGCACAGCGACGGCTTGCGTCGGGTGCTGGCTGGGGAGACTTCGCTGGAAGAGTTGATGCGCGTCATTCAGGAAAAGTGAGATGAGCGCCTACGAGTATGTGGCGCTCGACACGGGTGGGCGGCAAAAGAAAGGGCTGCTGGAGGGCGACACGGCGCGTCAGGTCCGCCAGCTTCTCCGTGAACAGGGCCTCACCCCGTTGTCGGTGGAAGAGACCCGGGGCGAAAGAGGATCGAGGCAGCGCCAGCGCCGCGGCCTGTTCAAACCCCGAATCAGCCCCACCGAGTTGGCTTTGGTCACCCGACAGCTGGCCACCCTGGTGCGCTCCGGTTTGCCGCTGGAAGAGGCCGTGCAGGCGGTGGCGCGACAAAGCGAACGGCCCAAGAGTCGTAGCCTGCTCATGTCGGTGCGCAGCCGCGTCATGGAAGGCCATTCACTGGCTGCGGCGCTGGATGACCATCCTTCAGTCTTTCCGGAACTGTACCGAGCCACCGTTGCGGCGGGCGAGCAGTCCGGCCATCTGGATGTGGTGTTGGAACGTTTGGCGGACTACGCCGAGGCGCGCCAGCAGATGCGGCAAAAGCTGACCCTGGCCCTGCTGTATCCGGTCATACTGACCGGCGTCGCCGTCGTGGTGGTGATCGGGCTGTTGACTTACGTTGTGCCCCAGGTGGTTCAGGTGTTCGACAGCCTGGGGCAGAATCTGCCGTTGCTGACCGTGATCCTGCTGGACACCAGCGCCTTTCTTCGTCAACACGGCTTGACGCTGTTGATCCTGCTGGCGCTGGGGTTGGTCATATTCAGTGTCTTGATGCGGCGTGCGGGTTTTCGCAGCCGCGTGCATGCACTGACGCTGCGCTTGCCCCTGGTGGGCCGATTGCAGAAAGGTGTGAACACGGGCCGTTACACCCGGACCCTGAGCATACTGCTCGCCAGCAGCGTGCCGGTTCTGGAGGCGCTCAGAATTGCCGGGCAGGTGATCACCAATCTGCCTATGCGGGCGGCGGTGGAGCGCACTGCGGTCAAGGTGAGGGAGGGGGCCGACCTGCATTCATCCCTGTCCGAGAGTGGTTACTTTCCACCCATGACGGTTTCCCTGATCGCCAGTGGTGAGGCCAGTGGCCACCTGGAACAGATGCTCGATCGCGCGGCCATACAGCAGGATCGTGAAACCGAGACCCTGGTGGGCACGTTAATGGGGTTGTTCGAGCCTATTTTGATTCTAACCATGGGTTTGGTGGTATTGGTGATCGTTTTGGCGATTCTGCTGCCAATTTTTGAGATGAACCAGTTGGTACGATAGTGGGGCGGTACGGATCACCGTTCCATATGTGCTGCAGGTGAGTGAGAAATGAAACGATGAGAGTGAGACGATGGGATATGCGTGCTGCGGGTTTCACCCTGATAGAGGTGATGGTCGTGGTTGCCATTCTGGGCATCCTGGCCGCCATTGTCGTGCCACGTATCATGGACCGGCCGGATCAGGCCCGCATTGTGAAGGCGCGGCAGGACATCCGCGTGATACAGAGCGCTCTGTCTCTTTACCGTTTGGACAATTTCCATTACCCGAGCACCGAGCAGGGTCTGCAGGCTCTGGTGAGCAGACCGTCCGGTTCGCCTGAAGCCAAGAATTGGAAAAGTGGTGGATATCTGGAGAAGTTGCCTAAGGACCCCTGGGGCAATACTTACGAATATCTCAATCCCGGCATTCATGGCCAGGTCGATATCTTCTCCTACGGTGCCGACGGCAGTCCCGATGGCGAAGACACCAACGCCGACATTGGCAACTGGAACCTGGAATGAGGCAAAAGCGCGTGGGTGGGTGGGCTGATTCTGGCCAAAACAGGTGGTGACGCTGGCGGCAGCGGGTCGAAATGCGACCGGCGGCCATGGGCTTGCGTCTGGTCGGCGTATGCCGATGGAGGCCGGGTTCACCCTGCTGGAGATGATGGTTGTGCTGGTGTTGATCGGCATCTTGACGGGTTTCGCCTTGCTCTCGGTCGGGCCCGAGCCCGCCGGTGAACAGGTCCAGAGCCAGGGGGAGCGATTGGCCGCACTGCTTCGTTTCCATCGGGAAGCCGCTATGCTGCGGATCGAGAATCGCGGTTTGAGGCTCAACGAGGAGGGTTACACGCTGGTGCGCTGGGACGGCAAGAAGTGGGTCGAGGTCAGCGACACCAGCATGTCCGCAGGCGGGCACCTTCCCGAAGGAACGCGCCTGGACCTGAGCGTCGATGACCTACCGGCGGCACTGAAGCCCGAGGACACCGAAGATGGCGATGCTTTGCCCCAGGTATGGCTGTTGTCCAGCGGCGAGATGCTGCCATTTCGTCTGACCCTGTCCGACGCGACCGAGTCGCATCGTTTCCGCATCGACGGATCTGCGAGCGGTCGCATCGACACGCTGTTCGAGAGCGATGGTTAGTGAGGCCCTGAACCGTTTGCAGCCAATGAGCGAGGCGCAACGCCGCTGCGTGGGCGCAACGGTCAGGCGCTTGCGGGCCGAACCGCGAATGGCACCAACGGTTCAGTGTTTCCGCAAGCGGCAAGCCGGTTTCACCCTGCTCGAGGTGCTGGTGGCGTTGACCATCGTGGCTGTGGCCCTGGGTGCGATCATTCGCGCCAGTGGTCAGTCCACCGGAAACCTGGTGTACGTGCGGGATAAGATTGCAGCGTCGTGGGTGGCCGAGAATCGCATTGCCGAGGCGATGCTCGCAGAGGAATGGCCGCCGCTCGGTACCCAGAGTGGCAGCGAAGAAATGTTGGATCAGGACTGGAGCTGGGATGTGACCGTGTCGGTTACGGCAGACCCGGATTTGCGGCGTTTGGATGTCAGTGTGAGCAATGTGGATGCTGGCGCTGGGCCGTTGGTGACCTTGAGCGCGTTCCGCGGCAAGGGTGGGGAATCGTGAACCGGCGCACAGACCAAAGTGGATTTACGCTGCTCGAACTGGTCGTGGCCATCGCCATTTTCGCGGTCATGGCGGCAATGGCCTATGGCGGCTTGACCCAGGTTCTGGATGTGGCCGACCGGGCTCAGACGCAGGAGGCTCGGATGGGCCGAATCCAGCTTGCCGTCACGCGGCTGGAACGCGATGTTGAACAAACAGTGGCTCGGAGTGTGCGCGATGAGTTCGGCGACCGAAGGTCGGCTTTTACCGGGGCCGCCGATGGCGATGGTCTTGAGTTTACACGCTCCGGCCACATCAACCCGCTGAATCTGCCGAGGAGCATGCTACAGCGGGTGGCTTGGCGGCTCGAAGGCAGCGAATTGCAGCGTTTGAGCTGGACCGTGCTGGACAGTCCGACCGGGGTTGAACCACCGGAACCGGAAACCGTACTTACCGGCGTCGAGGGTTGGGAAATCCGCTATCTGACCCAGCAGGAGTGGGTGGACAGCTGGCCGCCGCAGAGCGGACCGGACGGGCCGGCCGCGGACCTGCCGATGGCGCTTGATGTCACCCTGCGCTTGGAGGGTTGGGGTGAGCTGCGTCGATTGCTGGTGGTGCCGGGGGGCGCATGAGCGCGGCAAACCCGCCTTCCGATCAACGTGGAATCGCTTTGATTACGGCGATGCTGGTGGTGTTTTTGGCCACCTTTGCGGCCAGTGATCTGGCCTACCGGGTGCAACTCGCCATCAATCGGACCGCCGTGGTCCTGGGACAACGCCAAGCGCTGTACTACGCGATTGGCGTGGAACAATGGGCGGCGGAAATTCTGCGTCGCGATGCCGAGGACAGCGAAACCGACCATGCACAGGAGGGGTGGGCCAAGCCCTTCGCCGAGTTGCCCATCGAAGGCGGTAAGATCTCCGGTTACATTTCCGACCAGCAGGGTCGTTTCAATCTGAACGGATTGATCGGAGAGCAGGGCGTTGTTGATGAAACCCAGTTCGAGCGCCTTCTGACGTTGCTGCGCAGTGTCGGTGCCGACGAAAACGTCGGCGCGGCGATGGTGGACTGGATCGACACCGATGAAAACGAGACGGTGGACAAAGGCAATGGCGCGGAATCCCTTTATTACATGACGCTGAAGCCGCCGTATCGCGCCGCCAACGGGCCCATGTCCCATATTACCGAACTGCGGCTTGTCAAAGGCGTGGATGGGGAGACATTCGCTGCCCTGGAGCCCCATTTGACCGTGCTTCCCGTTGCAACCGGCCCGGAGGCCGCGGGTATCAACGTCAACGCTGCCACGGTGCCCGTGCTCATGGCTCTCAGCCCGGAGTTGGGTGAAGCCGACGCCAAGGCGTTGCGGGATGAAGCGGCCAATACCGCCTTCGACAGTGTCGAGGGGTTTCTGGCGCATTCGGCCATCTCCGGGCTGGCGCTGGATGCCGCGGGATTGACCGTGGCAAGCCGTTTTTTCAGCGTGCACGCGGAAGTGGAAACCGAGTACGGATATGCACGCATCGATTCCTTGATCGAGCGGGTTCCGGACGGGCCGGTGCGTGTCATTCGGCGGGAGTTGGGAGGCCCGGTTTGAGCGATTTAGTGTTGCGCTTTACCAACGACCCTGCGCTCCCTGTGGAGTGGTACTGTCGGGCTGACGGCGATGACCAGGTGCAGCGTGGTTCCATGCAGGAGGCGGCGAAACGGGCGGTTGGACTTCGCTGTGTCCTGGCGGCGGACGGCAGCCAGATCCTGCTGACACGAGCGGAAGTGCCGAGCCGCAACAAGAGTACCGTGTTAAAGGCCATTCCCTATGCTTTGGAGGACCATTTCGCCGAGGATGTGGACGATTTGCACTTTGCCGTCGGCGAGCGGGATTCGGGGGGTGGCATCGCGGTTGCCGTGGTGCGCGAAGCGTTGATCAAGGACTGGATCGATCGCTGCCAGGAAGCCGGAATCAGCTTGTCCGCTGTGGTCCCGGAACCGCTTTTGCTGCCCTACACGGGAGGCGAGACGGTGCTGCTCGCGGATGGGGAAAGGGTGCTGGTGCGCACCGGTGAGGCAGCGGGCTATACTGCGGATCGCGACATGCTGCCGGTTTTGTTCAACCCGGAAATGGCGCCGGACGAGGGTCTTGCGAACGCGAATTTGGAAGAGGGAATCGATCCAGCCCGACAGGTTCTGCGGGTTTATGGGGATATCGATCCGGTGCTGCTGCCATC
>JAHEDQ010000075.1 GCA_024641125.1 Candidatus Competibacteraceae bacterium
GGTCCCTGACGGCGTTGCGGATCGTCGCAATAGCGCTGGCTATTCCTCCTCACCGCGCCTTGTCAGTAACCACGATGCCTAACCTCAACCGTCAAGTTATTTGGAAGACACTACACTAGCCTGCAAATTGCATGAAGGCGGACCGGTAGATTTTGTTTCGGCATCAGTTCCGGGTTTTTGATGCGCATTCGGCCCTTCTTTTGGTTGTTACGGTTTGTCCTGTTCGGGAATCACCAGCCCCAGTCTTTGCTCCAAGGCCAGCATGGACCGCAGGAAGTCCACCGAGTCGATCTCCAACTGCTGATGACAGCTGGTGTCTGGCTCCAGATCGCCCAGCTCCGCCTCGGGTGCAACGTCGGACAACAGATCATGCAGGGTGGCCTCGATCTGCTGGCGTGTCACGTGTGCATCTCCCGGCTGCATCCAATGTCCGGCAAAGGATAGACTCGGACCATGATGCGATGCAACAATTCGTCCATCGAGCGTATCGCGTCTTGACGATCCGCAGGAGCGAATCGCAGGTGCGCCTGTGCGCCGCAACAGCACAGACGAGGCCATCCACATGACCGTCCGAAATCTCGAGTATCTGTTCAAGCCCCGCTCCATCGCCCTGATCGGCACCCCTGAGCAGGTTCACGACCTGGGCCTTCAGGACGCGGCGGGGGTGGCCCGCAGGTTGATCCGGAACCTGCTGATGGCCGGTTTTCCGGGGCCTATCATGCCGGTCACCAATCAAGTCGCTTCCCTGGACGGTGTGCTGACCTACCCGGACATTGCCGCGCTCCCGCAGACCCCGGATCTGGCGGTGATCGCCTCGCCGTTGGAGACAGTTCCGGCGCTGATCGAGGCGCTGGCCAAGCGCGGCACCCGGGCCGCGATACTGGTCAGCCCCGGGGTGGGTGCGCCGGAAAAACCCGAACGCAGCCGCGTTAAACAGGCCATTCTCGACGCCGCGCAGCCCCATACCTTTCGCATCTTGGGCCCCGGTGTGCTGGGACTGATCGTTCCCGATCATGGCCTCAACGCGAGCCTGTGCGCCCAGCCACCGGAGGCGGGCCATGTGGCGTTCGTGACCCAGTCGGGCGGCGTGGCCAGGGCAGCGCTCGACTGGGCCCGGGCAAACCAGGTCGGCCTCAGCCACATGATCAGCCTGGGCGCCGCCATCGACGTGGACTTCGGCGACATGCTGGACTACCTGGCGGTGAACTCGCAATCGCGGGCCATCCTGCTGTATTTGGAACGCATACGGGACGCCCGCAAGTTCATGTCCGCCGCCCGTCGGGCCGCCCGGATAAAGCCGGTGCTGGTACTCAAACCGCGTCACCTCAGCCGAGGCGCCGACGACGACGCGGTGTACGAAGCGGCTTTTCGCCGGGCCGGAATTCTGCGGGTGAATGACCTGAACGAGCTGTTCGATTCGGTGGAGACGCTGACCATGGTCAAGTCGGTGGACCAGGACCGGCTGTCCATCGTCAGCAACAGCCGCAGCCTGGCTTTGATCGCCAGCGATCAACACCTGGAACTGGGGGGCACCATGGCCGAGTGCTCGGATGAGACCAACGCGGCGCTGCAGCAGGCCATGGACCCGATGGGCTATTTCTGCAATCCGCTGGACCTGGGCGATCACGCGGGCGCCCGGCAGTACAACCTGGCGCTGGATGCGGTGCTCAAGGACCCGGGTGTGGACGGCGTCCTGGCCATCAACATGCCCGCCCCGGCGGTGGACGATCTGTCCATCGCCGATGCCGTGATCGCCCACAAGCCCAGACAACGGCGGGTTCTGTTCGCCGCCTGGGTGGGCCCGGAAACGGGCCGACCGGGCCGCCAGCGCCTGATGCAGGCCAAGGTGCCGGCCTACGAGAGCCCGGCGGCCGCGGTCAGGGCGTTTCATCGTCTGGTGCAATATCGGCGCAACCAGAAACTGCTTACCGAGACGCCGGCCTCCATCGCCGAGGAGTTCAACGCGAATCTGGTCAGCGCCCGCGCCATCGTAAACGGTGCATTGAACAATGGGCGTACCACGCTGGACGAGGCGGAGGCCCTGCGCCTGCTGAGTGCGTTCGAGATTCCGGTGGTGGACAACCGCTTCGCCGCCGACGCATCGGAGGCGGCGGACGCGGCCGGTGAACTGGGCAACCATGTGGCGTTAAAGCTCATCTCCCGGGACGTGGACCGTAAATCCGACGTGGGCGGCGTGGCTTTGCAACTGGACGGTCCCGAGGCGGTCAAGCTGGAGGCGGAAGCAATGATCGCCCGACTGCAATCGGCGCGCCCCGGCGCACAGGTGGGAGGCTTTCTGGTCCAGCCGATGGTGTCGCGGGCGGACGCCTTTGAGCTGACCCTGGGCATGCGCCCGGGCCACCAGTTCGGGCCGGTGCTCTATTTCGGTCATGGCGGCACCGAAATGGATGTGATCGACGATCTGGCCTATGGCTTGCCGCCCATGAACATGAATCTGGCCCGGGAAATGATGAGCCAGACCCGCATCTACAAACGCCTGGTGGCGGACGAGTTCCGTCATGCGGATGTGAATCACCTGGCATTGACCCTGATCCAGGTGGCGCAAATCGCCGTCGACCTGCCGGAGATTGTCGAACTGAGGATCAACCCGGTCTGGGCCCTGAGGGACCGCGTGGTGGTGCTGGACGCCAAGATCCGGATCCGACCGACCGGTGAACTCGAAGGCCGCGACCTGGCCATCCGCCCCTACCCCAAGGAACTGGAACAGCGTCTGACCCTGGCCAATGGACGCGAGCTGCTGCTCAGGCCCATCCTGCCCGAGGACGAGCCGGCTCTGCAGGCCGGCGTGAAGCGAAACCCGCCCGAGTTTCTGCGCATGCGCTTTTTTCAGCCGATCAAGGAAATGACCCACGCCATGGCCACGCCGCTCACCCAGATCGATTACCACCGGGATATGGCGCTGGTGCTGGCCGATCCGGACAAGCCGGCGGGTGAGGCGGATTTCTGGGCGGTGGTGCGCATCTCGACGGATCCGGACAACACGCGGGCCGAGTACGCCATCATCGTCGATCACACTCTCACCGGCATGGGGCTGGGCCCGATGCTCATGCGCCGGATCATCGATTACGCCAAGGGACGCGGCATCAAGGAAATCTGGGGCGAAGTTCTGCGTGAGAACGACAGCATGCTCAAGCTCAACCGTGCCTTGGGATTCAGCGTCAGAGCCAACCCGGACGACCCGGGCATCATGCATGTATCACTGACTTTGGAATAACGAAGCCCGGACCTCAGCGCGCCGGAGCGAATCAGCGCTCGTCTACCCGCAGGCCCTCCCGGTAGCGCCGGATTTTGTCCACGTAAACCTGGGCGGCGTGACGCAGACCCTCGATCTGCTCCTCCGACAGGGTTCGGACAACCCGCCCGGGCGCACCCACCACCAGGGAATTGTCGGGAATCTGTTTGCCTTCGCCGATCAGGCTGCCGGCCCCTATCAGACAGTTACACCCGATCCGCGCGCCGTTCAGCACCACCGCATTGATCCCGATCAGCGAATTGTCGTCGACGTTGCAGCCGTGCAGCATGGCCTTGTGACCGATGGTTACGCCCCGGCCTATGGTCAGCGGGAAGCCCGGGTCGGTATGCAGAACCGCCCCGTCCTGGACGTTGCTGCCTTCACCGATATGAATCGGGTCGTTGTCGGCCCGCACAACCGCGTTGAACCAGACGCTGGCTTGGTGCTCCAGGGTAACCGACCCGATCACGCTGGCATTGTGCGCCACATAGTGTTCGGATCCTCTGAACTCGACCCGATGCTCCCCAAGCTCAAACAGCATTCATATCTCCCGGTTCAATTCGCCCCGCGTCCAGAGCGCGGGAAGCCTTCGCCACAACGGGCAGCGGACCAACATTTGATCCAGATCACATGTTAACCCGACAGAAAGGACCGGGTGGGCTCAACATTCTCGCACTATGCTAGTGTAAATGACCTCCCGGACAGGAATCGAAGCATGTTCAGAACGGTCGAATTGGGCAGCAAGCTTTCGCGTGCCGAGTACGAGGAGCGGGTACCGGAACTGCGGCGTGAATTGCTGGAGCTGCAGCAGGAGCTGCGCAGCGCCGATTTTCCGGTAATCGTCTTGTTCGGCGGCGTGGACGGCGCCGGCAAAGGCGAAACGGTAAACCTGCTCAATGCGTGGATGGATCCACGCTGGATTCACACCCACGCCTATCCCGAGCCGTCGGAAGAGGAGCGTGAGCGTCCGGAGTTCTGGCGCTACTGGCGCGATTTACCGCCCAAGGGCGAGATCAGCATACTGCTTCGCTCCTGGTATCGCAGGCCGGTGTTGGAGCATGTTCATAAGCAATGCACCGACTCGGAATACGAAAACGCCCTCGACCGCATCGTTGCTTTCGAGCAGGAACTGGCACAGGACGGCGCGCTGATTCTCAAATTCTGGATGCACCTCAGCAAGCCCGAACAGAAAAAGCGACTCAAGAAACTGCAGAAGGACCCGCTGATGAGCTGGCGGGTCACCGAGACGGATTGGCAGCACTGGCATCTGTATGACCAGTTTATCGCCACCGCGGAACGCGGCTACATGAAAACCAGCACCGGACGCGCGCCCTGGCATCTGGTGGAAGGCGTGGACCACCGATATCGCTCGGTTGCCGTCGGCAGCATTATCCGGGACGCGATCCGTAAACAGATGAATCTGCGGCGCCTCCACAGCGAGTGGATCGAGCAGCAAAACGGGTTGCAGGAAGCCACCGGGGATGGGGTCACCGCGCTGCCCGCGCTGGCCGGGCCCGATACCCTGACCGTGCTGTCCACGCTGGCAACAGACCTGACAGCATCCAAATCGGTCTACAAAAAAACCTTGAAGGAGGCGCAGGCGCTGCTGAACCTGGTGTTTCGGCAGGCCAAGCAACTGGGCATATCCAGCATTCTGGTGTTCGAAGGCGCCGACGCCGCCGGCAAGGGCGGTGCCATACGGCGGGTAACGGGCGCGCTGGACGCAATGGATTTCGACATACACCCGATCGCCGCGCCAACCGAGGAGGAACGCGCGCGGCACTACCTATGGCGTTTCTGGCGGCGCCTGGGGCGCACCGGCCGCCTGACCATATTCGACCGCAGTTGGTACGGCCGGGTGCTGGTGGAGCGGGTCGAGGGTTTCGCCAACGAAATGGAATGGATGCGCGCCTACGCCGAAATCAACGATTTCGAGGAACAGCTTGTCAGCCATGGCATCGTTCTGCTGAAGTTCTGGCTGCACATCAGCGAGGACGAGCAGCTCCGGCGCTTCGAGGCGCGCGAGCAGGTTCCGTTCAAGCGATGGAAACTGACCGATGAGGATTGGCGGAATCGGGAAAAATGGCCCCAGTACGACCGCGCTGTGCACGACATGGTCGAGCGAACCGGCACCTCGCTGGCACCCTGGGTACTGGTGGAGGGTAACGACAAGCGCTACGCTCGGCTCAAGGTGCTGCAAACCTATTGTGCGCATCTGTCGGCCGCCGTTCAGCGCGCACAGAAATCAAACAAACGGCCTGTTTGACCGGACGCAGCGGACGGCGACCGGTACGAAGCACCGGGCCTGGAGTTAGGGCATCCCACATTTCGCTCCCGTCCAGGAGCACAACCGAAAGGTCGAGCTTGTCCACAAAACCGCGGCACGGCGGCCAGATCCTGGTCGAGCAACTCCGCCTTCAGGGCGTGGCGCGGGTCTTCTGCGTTCCCGGCGAGAGCTATCTGGCGGCCCTGGACGGTTTGTATCGCTCCGGCATAGAAACGATCGTCTGCCGCCAGGAGGGCGGTGCCAGCATGATGGCCGAAGCCGACGGCAAGCTGTCCGGGCGTCCCGGAATCGCCTTCGTAACCCGGGGACCGGGCGCCACCAACGCCGCGTCCGGCGTGCATGTGGCCTTTCAAGACTCAACCCCGTTGATTCTATTCATAGGTCAGGTGGCCACCGATCAACGGGATCGTGAGGCGTTTCAGGAAGTGGATTACCGGCGTATGTATGGCCCGTTGGCCAAGTGGGTCGGTGAGATCGACCGCACGGATCGGATTCCCGAGTACCTGAGCCATGCTTTTCATCTGGCCGTGTCCGGCCGGCCGGGTCCGGTCGTGCTGTCTCTGCCGGAGGACGTTCTGTCCGCCCAGGCCACGGTTGCCGACACCGAAGCGGCCGTGCCCGCGGTGCCAAGAGGGCACCCGGCGGATGCGCAACGGGTGCTCGAACGGCTGGCCGCTGCGCAACGGCCCATGGTCATCGTCGGGGGCGGCGGCTGGAGCGCGCAGGCCAGCCGCGATCTGGCCAGGACTGCGGAAGCGCTGGACTTCCCGGTGGGCGTCTCATTCCGCTGCCAGGACTATCTGGACAACAATCATCCAAATTACGTAGGCGACGTCGGCATCGGCATCAACCCGAAACTGGCCGAGCGGGTCCGCAATGCGGATCTGCTGCTGGTGCTGGGCGCCCGCCTGGGCGAAATGACCACCAGCGGCTATACCCTGGTGTCCGTGCCCAATCCGACTCAGACCCTGATCCATGTGCATGCCGGTGCCGATGAGCCTGGACGGGTCTATCGACCCGACATGGCCATCAACGCAAGCGCGGCCTCGATGCTCGCGGAGTTGCGCGCCCGGTTGCCGGCGGACCTGCCCGCCGGCGGGATGCGGACCCAAACAGCGCGTGCCGACTACGAGACCTGGAACACGCCTGTGGAAACCCCGGGCGCGGTGAAAATGGAGCGGATCGTTGCCCATCTGGGGCAGGTGCTGCCGGACGACGCCATCATCACCAACGGGGCCGGAAACTATACCGCCTGGGTGCACCGATATTATCGCTATCGGCGCTATCGGACCCAGCTCGCCCCTACCTCCGGCTCCATGGGCTACGGACTGCCGGCGGCGGTGGCGGCCAAGCTGGCCCATCCGAACCGAACCGTGCTGTGCTTTGCCGGCGACGGTTGTTTCCAGATGACCGCTCAGGAATTCGCCACCGCCATGCAGTACCGCGCCAACATCATCGTGCTGGTGGTGAACAACGGCATGTACGGCACCATACGCATGCACCAGGAACGTCACTATCCGGGCCGAGTCTGCGCCACCACTCTGGTGAATCCGGACTTCGCCGCACTGGCGCGTGCCTACGGAGGCCACGGTGCGTGCGTGGAGACCACCGAGGCGTTTGCCGAGGCCCTGGCCAGGGCCCGGGCGGCGGATCGGCCGGCGCTGATCGAGCTGAGAACCGACCCTGAGGCCCTGTCGCCAAAACTGCGTCTGTCACAGATGGGCTAGAGAAGCCCGTGGCCCGGCCGCCAGTTCGTCCCGGACCAGATCCAGAAAATCCCGGGCCAGACGGGACCTGGGGACGAGTTTGGGAAACAGGACGCTGTAGCTGAACGGGATGCGGGGATGAAAGGGGCGCACCACCAGGCCCCGATCCCGATAATCGGCTGCCGTGATCGGTTCCACCAGGGCGACACCGGCGCCCTCCAACACCAGACCGCAGACCGCAGCGGAAAGCTGGGTGTCGATGGTCAGATGTCGGTCAACGCCGGCGGCGGTGAACACCGCGTCGATCTTTTGCCGTAGCCCCACTTCAGTGCCAACCGAGACAAACGCCTCACCTGCGAAATCCTGGACCGACAGCTGTGAGCGGCTCGACAGGGCGTGGCCCGGTGGCAGCACCGCCACCAGCGAGGCCTCCAGCAACACCTCCTGTATCACCGCCGGATGAGGCGTCTGAATGGCCGCAAAACCCAAATCGAATTGCTGACTCGAGACCCAGTCCATGATCTTTTCCGAGCTCCGGATCTGCAGCGACACCTTGGCTTCGGGAAAGCGCCGGCTCAGACGCCGTATGACCCGTGGCAGACATCCCAAGGCCAGGGCCGGCATGGCTGCGATGCGCAGGGTGCCCATGCGCAGTTCGCGAATGTCCTCGGCGGTTTGCAGCAGCTTGTCCAGTCCGAGAAAAGACCGCTTGACCGCCTCGTAGAACAGGCTCGCTTCGCGGGTGGTAACCAGCCGCCCCTTGACCCGTTCGAACAGGGGCATGTCCACCGCGCGTTCCAGTTCCTTGACCAGTCGGGTCACAGCGGGTTGGGTCACGTGCAGCAGGTCCGCCGCCGCCGTGACGCTGCCGGCCTCGATCACCGCCATGAAGGCTTGCAGCTGACGGTGATTGAGACCGTTGCGCAGCCGTCGGTTCATGCTGAGATGCGCTGCTCCGGTGTATCCATCGCAGCCATGTCGGCGGCGGCAAAGCGGTCGATGCGAAATGCCTCGATAGGCAAGCCGCTGTGTCCCCTGACCAGAAGATCCGCCATGATCCGCCCAGTGATGGGCGCCAATTGAAATCCATGGCCGCAGAAGCCGAAGGCGTGATAGATGCCGTCGGCCCTGCTGCTCGGCCCAATAACCGGTATGTCGTCCGGCATCATGCCTTCCAGGCCGGCCCAGCTGCGCACGACACGCACGTCCGCCAACTGGGGAAACAAGGCCCCCACCGTCTGCGCGCTGATGCTCAGCCCCACCATTTTCACCCGGGATCGATTGCATTCCGGCTCCGCCGTGCCCCGGTGGCCACCTCCGATCAGCAGGGTGCCGTTGTCGAACTGTTTGAACGACAGGGTACGTCCGGCCGCCCCCAGCACCGGTTTCAGAAACGGCGCCAGACGCTCGGTGATCATCAGCATCAGCGCGGCGGGGGTCACCGGCACCGGCTCGCCCAGCGCGCGGGCGATGGTGTTGCCCCAGGTGCCGGCGCAGTTCATCACCGCTCCGCCATCCAAGGGGCCCTGCGGGGTATCGACCCGCCAGCCGGATCCGGCGGGGCTCAACGCCAGCGCCGGACAATTTTCCCGAATCTCGACGCCGGCGCTCAGGGCCGCGCGGCGATAGGCCATGACGGTGCGAAACGGGTTGGCGGAACCATCTCCGGCGCACAGCACCGCGCCGACGCAATGCGGCGCAATCGCCGGGACCCGGCGTCTCAGCTCGTCGGCGTCGATCCACTGCTCGTGGTCATAGCCAAGCTCGCGCAAACGCAGCAGCCGGGCTTGCAAGGTGTCGGCCTCGGACCCACTCTCGGCCACCTTGATCTGGTCACAGGCCACAAAACCGCAGGAATCACCCACTTCCTGCTCGATGCGGTGCCAGATCTCCAGCGCCGCCATGGTCAGGGGCAGCTCCGCCTCGTGTCGACCCAGGCGGCGAACTCCGCCGGCGTTGACACCGGACGCGTGCCGGCCCGGATGGTCCTTGTCCAGCGCCACCACCTTCAGACCTTCCCGAGCCAGGTTCAGGGCACAGGACAAGCCATGCAGGCCCGCCCCCACAACAATCACATCGTAGCTGGGTCTGGCCATCAGGCGTCCTCGGGCTGCTCCAGGGTGGCCAATTCGCCCAGGGTGACCGGTTTGATCGGCGGGCGAATACGATAGTAACCGACCTGCTCCAGCGGGACGCCCCGGGCCTGGGCGATGATCTCGGAGACGGTCAGCCCGCATACCCGCCCTTGGCAGGGACCCATGCCGGATCGACCAAACGCCTTGGTCTGGTTCGGACCCAGGCAGCCCAATTCCACATATTTGCGGATCTGACCGGCCGTGACCTCCTCACAACGGCAGACGATGGTGTCATCCGCCGGTTGCAGATAGTCCGGATGAGGCCGGTACAGCCGATCGAGAAAAGGCCTCGGCAGAATCTCCCTCCGGTAGACCGCCCGGGCCCCGGCGGCACGACGATCACGTTCGGTCTCGGATAGGACACCGATCCGGTTCAGGGCCCCCAGGGCCGCCAGCCGGCCATGGGCCTCCGCCGCCCGTGCGCCCATGATGCCGCCGGCGTCACCCGCCACCGCGATCCGCTCCAGGGCACTGGCGCCCCAACCATCCAGAATCGGCCGCCAGCAGCGCTGCAGGCCGTCCCAGTGATGTTCCAGCCCCAAGGACCGGGACAACTGCACGTTGGGCACGACACCCTGGTGCAGGAACAGGTTGCTGCAGGCGACCTCGTGCTGGCGACCCCGAACCTTGAAGCGCAGCCCCGCGACGGCGTCATCACCAATGGCTTCCAGCCCCGACGCGCCCCGGTACCAGGGCACGCCTGAGGCGCTCAGGGTGCGGATCATACTCAAACCCTTGAGCAGATAACCCGGCGTACGCAAAGCCCCGGGCAGGTACTTCAGGGCGCCGCGGTAGTTGTCCGCCGGTGTCGTATCCACCACCGCGGCCAGCCGTGCGCGGGCACCGATCAACTGTTTGGCCAGCAATAACAGCAGCGGGCCGCTGCCGGCCAGAACGGCGCCGCTGGCGGGGAACACACCGGCGCCCTTCAACAGGATCTGCGCCGCGCCGCAGGTCATCACGCCGGGCAGCGTCCAGCCGGGAAAGGGCATGGGCCGTTCCATCGCGCCGGAGCAGAGAATCACCTGCTCGGCGGATACCGCCCGGGCCTGGCCCTGACGCGTGTAGTACACTGTGCCATCAGGTGACACCTCCCAGACCGTGGCTCCGGGCTGATGGTCCAAGCATTGGGCGGATAGCACCGTGAGCAGGGGTGCGCCGGCCGCATAGTCGGTGCCCAGGGTCTTCTGGCGCTCACCGGTGGCCTCGCCCAGGGCCCGGTAAATCTGCCCACCCCCAGTGGGTTGCTCGTCCAGCAACAGCGCACCCACACCGGCGCGGACCGCCTCCTGAGCCGCCGCCAGTCCCGCCGGCCCGGAACCCATGATCAGCAGGGGTACGGGATCAACCATCGCCGGGCGTCCGCGCATCGGACACGGTCCGCGCGCCCGCCATAGAACGCACGCTCATGCCCTCGCGCACCTGCACCATGCAGCCCTGAACATTTTGCACGCCGTCGATCTCCATCAGACACTCGAAACAAACACCCATCATGCAGTAGGGTCCGCGCGAAACGCCGCTGACCGGTGTTGTGCGGGTCACCGTCACACCCGCGGCAATCAACGCGGCCGCCACGCTGTCACCGCTGCGGGCCTCGATGGTCCGGCCGTCGAAGGTCATGGTCAGCCGTTTGTATTCAGGCTCAGGCAGCCGATGAAAGTTGGAACCGCTTGCCACTGAAGGTCTCCAGATAGGGAATCTCGGGTTCACCGCCGCCGATCCAAGCGGCCAGAACCAGGGCGTGGGCCGCGGCCAGGGTGACGCCGCTGTGGCAGGTCACCAGATGAGCGCCGGGGTGTTCAGTTGAGCGGTCGTAGATGGGGTGGCCGTCGGGACTCATGATCCGGAGCGCGCCCCAGGCCCGCACCACTCGCACGTTCTCCAGCAGGGGAAACAGGCGCGTGGCGCGCCGGGCGATGGCGGCCACCACCCGGGGCGCGGTGGTATCGTCAAAGCCGACGTCCTCTTTGGAGTCGCCGATCTGCACACTGCCGGTGCCGATCTGGCGGATCTGCACGGTGGGGTAGTTCAGAAACGGCTGAACCCGCTCGCAGATCAAGACCTGTCCTCGATTCGGCTTGACCGGGGCATTCAGCCCGACCATGGGACCCAGTTTGGCGTTGCCCAGCCCGGCGGACAATACCACCTGAGCAGCTTCCCACGGACGCTCGGTCTCGATTCGAAACGCCCCTCGCGTCGGGGTGATGGCGCTGACGGTACCGCCGTTTTCGATACGCCCACCCTCGGCGCGAAACGCACCCAACAGGGCCCTCAGTAAAAACAGGGGGTTGGCGTGCCCGTCTTCCGGAAAATAGGTCGCACCCGAGACCGCCGGCCCCGCTTCCGGCACCATGCCGCGCAGCCGTCCGGGGTCCAGCACCTGGAACGGATAGTTGCCGTCTAATGCATCGCGCAGACCCTCCAGCCGCGCCACTTGATCGGCCAGTTCCGACTCGGTCAGACACAGGTCCAGCCCGCCGGGTTGGGTCAACTCCACGTCTACGTCGGTCTTACGCTTCAGCTCATCGGCAAACTCAGGCCACAGGGCCGCCGACAGACGCGTCCATCGGGCATAGTCCGGCATCCCCGCGCCCTTGCCCTGCACCCAGACCAGACCGAAATTGCCCCGTGAGGCGCGGTAGGCGATGTCGCCCTCGTCGAACACGGTGACCTGATGTCCGCGGCGCTGCAGCCCATAGGCCACCGCCATACCCACCAAGCCGCCCCCCACCACCGCGAATTCCGTCTCGGGCATGGTGTCAGCCCTTCCCCACCAGCAGGCGGTCCAGGCCATACAAGCGGTCCAGAATAATCATCATGATCAGCGTCATTACGATCAGAACGGTGGATATGGACGCGATCAGCGGATCGATTGTCTGGGCAATATGGTGATACATGCGCACCGGCAGAGTCATGGTTTCCGGCGAGGCGACAAATATGGACATGGTCACTTCGTCGAAGGAGGTGATAAAGGCCAGCATCCAGCCGCCGACAATGCCGGGCAGGATCAATGGCAGGGTCACCCGGCGGAATACAGTGAACGGCGGCGCGCCCAGGGTCGCCGCTGCCTGTTCGGCATCTCGCGGCAGACCGGTTATCGACGACAGCACGAGCCGCAGCGCATAGGGCGTGATCAGGACCACGTGGGCCAGCATGATGCCGAAAAACGTGCCGCTGATGCCGATGTCGCTGAAAAACTTGAGAAAAGACACACCCAGCACGATGTGGGGAATCATCAGCGGCGACATGAAAAAGGCAGAGATCATGCCCCTTCCCGGGAACCGGTAGCGGGCGATGGCGCTGGCCGCGGGAATCGCAAGAAGGGTGGCGAGGGTGGCCGACGCCAGACCCAGATACAGGCTCATCCAGAACGCGTCGATAAAGCCGGGGTAATCCAGAATCGCCCTGAACCAGCGCAACGACGGGCCGTCGGTGGGCACCGACAAGTAGCCCTTGTCAGTGAACGACACCACGAACACCGCGACGATGGGTGCCAGGATAAAGATCACGAACAGACCATGAAACAGCATTTCGGGCCAGCCGTTGCGGCGCATCTAGATGACCTCCCCTATTCGAAAATCTTGGCGTATCGTCGCTCAACCATGCGGTTGTAGCTGGTGATCGCAATCACATTGGCGACCAGCAGAACAACGGCAATGGCGGCGCCCAGGGGCCAGTTGAGGGTGCTCAGGTACTCGTCATAGGCGGTCGTTGCCACCACCTTGAGCCGCCGGCCGCCGATGATGGACGGGGTGGCGAAGGCGCTGGCGGTGAGCGCGAACACGATCAGGCTGCCGGACAGAATGCCCGGCATGATCTGCGGCAACACGACCCGGCGTAATACCGTGAAACGGCTGGCGCCCAGGGTCAGCGCCGCGTCCTCGGTCTGAAGATCCAGCTTCTGCAATGAGGCCCAGACCGACAGCACCATGAACGGCACCAGCACGTGCACCAGGGCGATGACCATGCCGGTGGTGGTGAACATCAGGCTGATGGGATCGGAAATGATGCCCAGCATCTGCAAACCTTCGCTGATGGCCCCTTTGCTCCCCAGCAGCAGTGCCCAACCCAGGGTGCGGACGATCACCGAGATCAACAAGGGACCCAAAATAACAAGCAGGAACAGAGACTTCCAGGGGTTGCGCATACGCGCAAGAATGTAGGCTTCCGGCGCCCCGATCAGGGCGCAGATCAAGGTCACCAGCAAGGCGACGCCAAAGGTCCGGCCGAAAATCAGATGAAAATAGCTGTCCTGGAAAATTTCCAGGTAATTGGCGGGTGTGAAGTCGGTCTGGATCCCGCCGGTGGCGTAGTCAAAGCTGTAAAAGCTCAGCATCAGAGTGGTGAACAACGGTACGCCCAGCAGGGTCGCAAACAGCACCAGACCGGGCGCGCTGAGCCAATACGGACGGGAACCCGGGCTGCCGCCCTCAGCCACGGGGAGCACCCTCAGGCATCAGGCGCACGCCTTCGCGCACCCAGTGGATATGCACCGGATCGCCGCGCGCGAAGGGCGGCGTGCCCCGATTGGCCTCACTGACCAGGAGGGTGCCCAGGGCACTGTCGATCTGGTAGAGCCAGTGATTACCCAGGAATATGCCAGCGCTGACCTGTCCCGGTATCGATTGGTCTTCCGCCTGGGCGGAAAGCCGCAGCTTCTCCGGTCGCAGGGACACGGTAACCGCGGCCCCGTCGCTCAGGCCGCGCCCCTCTCCGGACAGACTCTGCTCACCCACCCGCACGGTGGCGCCGTCCTCTTCCACAGCGGTGACCACACCCTGAAGCAGATTGGTCTTGCCGACAAAGTTCGATACAAAGGCGGTTTCCGGTCGCTCGTACATGGTGAGCGGCGCGTCGATCTGCACCGCGCGCCCCTCATTCATGACCACGATGCGATCGCTCATGGACAGGGCTTCGGCCTGGTCGTGGGTCACGAGAATGGTGGTTACACCCAGCTGTTGCTGCAAGACCCGGAGCTCGAGCTGCATGTCCTCCCGCAGCTTGGCGTCCAGGTTGGACAGGGGCTCGTCCAACAGCAGCACCGGCGGTTGGATCACCAGCGCCCGGGCCAGGGCCACTCGCTGTCGCTGGCCGCCGGACAAATCCTTGGGGTAGCGCTTGGCCAGGCTGTCCAATTGCACCTGCTCCAGGCTGCGCCGCACCCGCTGCTCGCGCTCGCCGCGATCGACGCGGCGCATCTCCAGCCCAAAGCTGACGTTCTCCTCCACCGTCATGTGGGGAAACAGGGCATAGCTCTGAAATACGATGCCCAACCCCCGCTGATTGGGCTTTTTGTGGGTAATGTCCTCGCCGTCCAGATGGATTCGGCCGGCGGTGGGGTCCTGCAACCCCGCGATCATCTGCAGCGTCGTGGTCTTGCCGCAGCCCGACGGACCCAGCAGCGAAACGAACTCGCCTTTTTCGATGGATAAGGACAGGTCATCCACCGCCGTAAAACGGTCAAACCGCTTGGTGACGTTCTCCAGTCGGACGAACGACATGCGCTGCCCCTCCCGCTGAGGACCTGGTGCCGGAGCCCGGACGGGCCAGGGCCCCGTCCGGACGATTTGCCGCTGCGACGATCAGCGTTCGACGCGGCGGGACCAGATCTTGGTCCACTCGCCCCGCTCGCCGTTGATCACATTCCAATCCACCGCGTTGAGCGCATTGATCCGCTCGGGACCGTAGGGCAGGGTGGCCGCGAGTTCGGCCGGCAGTTCCGCCTTCATGTTGGTGGGACCGAACCCGACTGTTTCGGCCAGCAAAACCTGGTTCTCCGGCTTGAGGAAGTGCTGGACCAGTTTCTGGGACAGTTCGGATACGTCGCTGTCCACCACCGGACAGGTCGCCACCATCAGCGCCACACCACCTTCCTTGGGGTATACAAAGCCCCCCGGGAAACCGGTGTCCGCCAGTGACTTCAGCCGCCCGGAACCCCACACCGAAATGTCGATCTCGCCGTTCTGGAACAGTTCCGACATTTTGCCGGAGGAGGGCTCGTAGGTGAGTACGTTCGGTCCCACCTGCTCTTCGAAGGCCACAAACCCGGGCTCGATGTCGTTTTCGCCACCGCCGTTGAGACGGGCCATCATGACCAGGGCGTGGAGTCCGTAGGTGTTGGTGATGGGCGGCACCACCAGCTTGCCCTTGTATTTGGGGTCGGTCAGGTCCATCCAGGAGGTGGGAACGTCCCAGCCGTTTTTCTCGAACGACTCGGTATTGTAGGAGATACCGGTTACCACGAAACCGGCGCCCACCGCTTTGTCGGTGTTCATCTTGGCGATTTCATACAAATCGCCGAAAATTTCCGCATCCTGGATGGTGTCGCAGAAACCGAACTGAACGGCCTGGTACATGGGTCCATCGTCCAAGAACACCACATCCAGCTCCTGCTTGCCCTTCTGGGCCTGCAGCTTGGCCAGGGTATCGGTGGAATTGCCCGGCACATAAACGATCTTGACGTTATTCTCGGCCTCGAACGGCGGCAGGATCGTCTCCTTCAGCAGCTTTTCGAATGAACCGCCGTAGCCCCCGAGGTACAGGGTCTGCTCCTGTGCCTGAGCGGCTGAGACAGCGGCCGTCGCCAATGCCGCGGATAGTGCCAAACTTACGAATCTGGATTGCATCGAGTCCTTCCCCCTTAGAGTGTTGGTCGGATCCGCGTTGCGCTGCACGATGGGTCGACAGCGCGAATTTCGACGGACCCCAAGAGGTTTAGGACAGCAAAGCCATACCGTCAAATAGCAAGTTGGACTGTTCCCAGAACAAAACCTGATGGATTGAAGACTTGGGTTGAAGACTTGGGATCAGAACTCTGGGCGCAAATTCGCTCCGTCCGCCGACGCATCCGGCGTGCCGGTACATGGCCTGGCGGCGGCCCACGCCGCCTCGGATTGACTCACGCCTTGCCCTGCACGCAGTATCCCGCCAGTGAAACGTGGCGGAGACTACCCGTGGCGCAACCCAGACAGGACCCGCCGCAACCTGGCCGGAATCAAGCCGACGACACCCGCTCGGCGCTGTTGACGGCCGATTACCGGACCCATTCCTATTGGCTGGATGGGCTGCCAGATGCGGCGGCCCTGGTCGATACGCTGCCCGCCGCCGCCGACGCGGTGGTGGTCGGATCGGGTTACACCGGGCTCAATGCGGCGCTGGAACTTGCCCGCGGAGGGCGCCGCACAGTGGTGCTGGAAAGCCAGGACCCCGGCGCCGGCTGCAGCACCCGCAACGGCGGCCAGATCAGCACCAGCGTCAAACCGACGCTCGCGGCTTTGGCACAGCGGTACGGCCTGGAACGGGCCCGGGCGATTCGCGGTGAAGGCGCCACCGCCCTCGAGTGGATCGAAACCCTGGTGGAGCGGGAACAGATCGACTGCGATTTTCGACGCGCCGGCCGCTATCACGCGGCCCACACACCCAAGCAATTCGAACAGCTCGCACGGGACGCCCAGCGCCTGGCCCGCGAAGAAGGCATCGAAGCCCATCCGGTGCCCCGTTCGGAACAACACACGGAACTGGGCAGCGATCTGTATTACGGCGGGGTGGTGTTCCCGCGCCACGCCAGCCTGCATCCGGCCAAGTATCATCGCGGTCTGCTGCGCTCGGTCCTGGCGGCCGGCGCCCAGGTGATTCCATACTGCGAAGCGCAGTCGATTTCAGCCGACGGTTCCGGCCACACCATAGCGACACCCAAGGGCTCTATTCGGACACGGGAAGTCTTGATCGCCACCAATGGCTACACCAGCCGGCTGACCCCGTGGCTGCGACGACGCGCAATCCCCATCGGCAGCTATGTGATCGCGACGGAACCGCTGCCCCCCAAGGTGGTGAATCGCCTGTTTCCCACCAACCGGGTGACCAGCGACAGCCGCCGCGTGGTCTACTACTACCGGGCTTCACCGGACCGGACCCGGGTGATATTCGGCGGCCGGGTGTCCGCGGACGAAACCGACCCGAACGTCAGTGGCCCGCTTTTGCACGCGGAGATGGGGCGGATTTTCCCGGAGTTGCAGGACACCCGCATCTCCCATTCCTGGTCCGGCACCGTCGCCTACAGTTTTGACGAACTGGCCCATGTGGGCAGATACCGGGGCATGCACTACGCTATGTGTTACTGCGGCTCCGGCGTCTCCATGGCCAGCTACCTGGGGATGCGCCTGGGGCAACAGATCCTCGGCCAGGCGGAGGGCCGGACCGCGTTTGACGGGATGGCGTTTCCAACCCGTCCGCTGTACACGGGATCGCCCTGGTTTCTCCCGGCGGTGGTTTCCTGGTACCGCTGGCTTGACCAGCGGGAGTGCGCGCGAGCGGCACGATAGCCAACCGGCGGAATGACACGACAGACGTGTCGACCCAGGGCCGGTGAGCGCCACCGCAACCACCCGGCGCCAAAACAACGGCGAACCACCGCCCTGCGGGGCGGCTTTAACACACTAGGAGATTTGGTATGCAAAGA
Organism: Candidatus Competibacteraceae bacterium; assembly: GCA_024641125.1. GTDB lineage: Bacteria > Pseudomonadota > Gammaproteobacteria > Competibacterales > JAHEDQ01 > JAHEDQ01. The sequence continues at coordinate 17,840 of JAHEDQ010000075.1, forward strand.
ACGTTACTGATGGGAATCGCAACCGCCGCGCTGATGACCGCGCCCAGCTTCGCTCAGGACAAGTCGGTCACGATTGCCTCCTGGGGCGGCTCCTACCAGGAGGCGCAGAGCAAGGCGCTGTTTCAACCCGCCTCCGCAGCAACGGGAATCGAGGTCCGGGAGGAAACCTACGGCGGCATGTCCGATGTACGGCTGCAGGTGCAGACCGGCGCGGTGACTCTGGATATCGTGGCCAGCGGCTCGGGTTCCGCCTCACGGGCCGGGGCGGAAGGGCTGCTGGAGGAACTCGATTACGACGTTATCGACGTGTCGACCTTCTATCCGACCCTCAAGATGAAATACTGCGTCGGTGGCGACGTGTTCTCCACCGTCTACGCCTGGAACACCGACACTTACGCCGACAGCACGCCGCAAAGCTGGGCCGACTTCTGGGACGTGGAGAAATTCCCCGGCAAACGGGCCTATCGCGGCAAAGTGGCCGGCGCGCTGGAGCCCGCGCTGATGGCGGACGGTGTGCCCCCGGAGGAGGTCTACCAGGTGCTGGACTCCGAGGAAGGAATCGAGCGTGCGCTCAACAAGATCCGCGAACTCAAACCGCACATCGACGTGTTCTGGTCGTCCGGCGCCCAGCACGCGCAGTTGATGAAAGACGGCGAGGTGGACATGACCACCGGCTGGAACGGCCGCTTCGACAACGCCCGCAAGGACGGCGCCAAGGTCGCCTACAGCTTCAACCAGGCGCTGCTGGACTACGACTGTTTCGCTATTCCCAAGGGGGCGCCGAACAAGGACACGGCCATGGCGTTCCTGGCCGAGATTTCGAAGCCGGAGTACCAGGCCAACCTGCCCAAGTACATCACCTACGGCCCCACCAACAAGGCGGCATACGATCTGGGCACCATCGACGAGACCGTCGCCCGGGCATTGCCGTCCCACCCGGACAATGCGGCACTGCAGCTTCCGGTAGACATCGAATGGTACGCCAAATGGGAGACCACCGCAGCGGAGATGTATCAGGAGATGCTGACCGAGTAAGCCCCGCTCGGCCATCCGGCGGCGGGCGGTTGCCGCCCGCCGATCTCCCGGGCGTCGAGCCCTTGCCTGTGACTCAGAGACAGTCTATGACCCAGGACGAAGCACCGCGTCAGGCGGCCGACGCCCTGCCGATCACCATACGCGGCGTTACCAAGACCTATGGCGCGGTACACGCCCTGGACGAGGTCAGTCTGGACGTTCGCAGCGGTGAGTTTCTGACCCTGCTGGGAGCCTCGGGCTCGGGCAAAACCACGCTGCTGATGGTGCTCGCCGGCTTCACCCGCCCCGACCGTGGCAGCGTCAGATTCGGTGAAACCGAGATCATTCGCACACCCCCGCACCTGCGGGGCGTAGGCATGGTGTTTCAGAACTACGCGCTGTTTCCGCACATGACGGTGGCCGGCAACGTGGGCTATCCGCTGAGGCTGCGACGGGTGCCGGCGCAACCAGCGCAGGAGCGGATAGAACAGGCGCTGGAGACAGTGCAGCTCGGCGG
>JAHEDQ010000268.1 GCA_024641125.1 Candidatus Competibacteraceae bacterium
CAGGCGCCGGGCCGCCACCACCGCGCGGGCGGCGGGATCCGTGTCGTACAAAAAATCTGTCCAGTCCAGAATGGCCCAGTCGAACGGCTGACCACTGGCCGCTTCAACCGAGCGCCAGGCCTGAGTGAGATGACCGCGCAAACTGGCGTCCAGGGATTGCGCGGCGGGTCCCGGCCTGAGCCCGCCGTTGATAACCCGGACCGGCAACTCAGGGTGGGCCTGGCACAGAGCGGTCAGGGCCGGCTGGAAGCCCCAGCACCAGGAACACATGGTGTCGGCCACGTAGATCAGACTTGGTTTCATGCTGTTCCCTGTTACGTCAACACGTCGTTGGACTCCGCGGTAATCAGAGCAGTCGCCGTCCCCGGGACGCCGCGATGCGCAAGCGCAACGCATTCAGTTTGATAAAGCCCTCGGCGTCGGCCTGATCATAGGCGCCAGAGTCGTCTTCGAAAGTAGCCAGACTCTCGTCGAACAGGGTGTCGTCTGATTTTCTGCCCACCACGAGCACGTTGCCTTTGAACAGCTTCAAACGCACCACTCCGTTCACCACTGCCTGGGAAGCATCGATCATACCCTGCAGCATCTTGCGCTCGGGGCTCCACCAATACCCGTTATAGATCAGCTTAGCGTAGCGCGGCATGAGTTCATCTTTCAGGTGCCCCACTTCCCGGTCCAGGGTGATGGATTCCATTGCGCGATGGGCGCGCTGAACGATGCTGCCGCCCGGGGTTTCATAACAGCCCCGATTTTTCATTCCGACATAACGATTCTCGACCATGTCAAGGCGGCCGATGCCGTTGGCACCACCAATGCGGTTGAGGGTTGCAAGGACTGTCGCCGGGCTCATGTGCTCCCCATCGACGGCAACCGGGTCACCGTTGCGGAAGGTCAGCTCAACATAGGTCGGTTGATCCGGCGCCCGTTCGGGTGGGACGGTCCACAGCCACATGTCCGCCGGCGGCTCAAGCCATGGATCTTCCAGCATTCCGCCCTCGTACGAAATGTGCAGCAGGTTGGCGTCCATGGAATAAGGCGGTCGGCTGCCAAGCGCCCGCTCCACGGCAATGCCATGAGTCTCGGCATAGGCCATCAGCCGTTCGCGTGAATTGAGATCCCATTCACGCCAAGGCGAAATGATTCGAATGCCGGGCTTGAGCGCGTAGGCGCCCAACTCGAAACGTACCTGGTCGTTGCCCTTGCCGGTGGCGCCGTGGGAAACGGCGTCAGCACCGGTCGAGTTGGCGATCTCAACCAGCCGCTTCGCGATCAAAGGACGGGCTATCGAGGTGCCCAGCAGATATTCGCCTTCGTACAAGGTATTGGCGCGAAACATGGGAAACACAAAATCCCGGACGAACTCTTCCCGCAAATCCTCGATATAGATCTCGTGAACACCCAGCGCCTCGGCTTTGGCCCGTGCCGGCTCCAACTCCTCACCCTGACCCAGGTCGGCGGTGAAAGTCACCACCTGGCAATCGTAGACTTCACGCAACCACTTCAGGATCACGGATGTGTCCAACCCGCCCGAATAGGCGAGCACAACCTTGTTCACGTCTGACATGATGGCCTCGATGTCTTATGCTTGGCCTGCGATTGGCCCGGCTCAAGCCCTCGGACAGATGCGTCGGGCAGGCAATCGCCCGCCGGGACAGCGTTTGTTGCAACCGCACAATTCCAGGGAAGCGTGTTATCATCCGCCGATCCAAACAGAGGGTCAAGAACAGGCCGCCAGGCATCTGGGACGCCGCAAGCGGTCCGGATCGGAATCGACAGTATGCACCTGAAAATCACCCGGCCCGACGATTGGCACGTTCATCTGCGGGACGGCGACGCCTTGAAGTCGGTGGTGCCGATGACGGCCCGCCAGTTCGCTCGGGCAATCGTGATGCCGAATCTGGTTCCACCGGTTACAACCACCGCACAGGCGCAAGCCTATCGCGCCCGCATCTTGGCCGAGGTACCCGGGGATGTGGCATTCACGCCGCTGATGACCTTGTATCTGACGGACAATACCGACCCGGGAGAAATTGAGCGCGCCCAGGCAAGCAGGATCGTGCACGGTGTCAAGCTGTATCCGGCCGGGGCCACCACCAACTCGGAATCCGGCGTAACCGACTTGACTGGGTTGGACACCACCCTGGATGCGATGGCCGAATGCGGACTTCCGCTGCTGGTTCACGGCGAGGTAACCGACGCCGGTGTGGACATCTTCGACCGCGAGGCGGTTTTCCTGGAGCGGGTGTTGAGCCCACTGCTGGATCGCCACCCAAAGCTTCGAATCGTGCTCGAGCACATCACGACCGAGCAGGCCGTCCGTTTCGTGCGTGACGCACCCGACACGGTGGCCGCTACCATCACCGCACACCATTTGCTGTACAACCGCAACGCGTTATTTCGCGGCGGCATTCGCCCGCATCATTACTGCCTCCCGATCCTCAAGCGGGAGCAGCACCGTGAGGCGCTTCTGAACATCGTCGCCTCGGGTCATCCACGTTTCTTCCTGGGCACCGACAGTGCCCCCCACGAGAGGTCCGCCAAAGAAACCGCTTGCGGATGCGCCGGGATATTCACTGCGCACGCGGCGCTGGAACTGTACGCAACCGCCCTGGAGGCCTGCGGCGCGCTGGACCGCTTAGAGGGATTCGCCAGCCATTTCGGCGCCGATTTCTATCGGATGCCGCGCAATACAGCCAGTGTCACGCTGATGAAAGACCCTTGGACGGTGCCGGATAGATACCGGTTCGATGGCGGGGCAGTGATCCCCTTGGGCGCTGGAGAAACACTGACCTGGCGGCTGTTGGGGCCCGAATCGCACAGTACCGTCTAACCCAGAAACGCGACCATCATCGTGTTCGCGACCCAGCAACCCGCGAAGGCCCAGGCAAATGAAACCTCAGCCAACGAGACGTACATGAGCGACGACAGGGGAGGAATGGCAGCCCGATTCAGGGGGTTTTTGCCGGTGGTCGTGGATGTGGAGACCGGAGGCTTCGATGCGAGACGCGATGCACTGCTGGAAATTGCCGCCATCACGCTGGTACTGGATCCCGCCGGACGGATTCACCCGGGTGCCACAATCAGCCACCATGTGGAGCCGTTTCCCAGCGCCAACATCGAGGCCGCCTCCCTGGAGGTCAATGGTATCGATCCCTATCATCCGTTTCGCATGGCCCGTCCAGAGCGGGACGTACTGACAGATCTATTTCGCGCCATTCGCCAGGAAGTGCGGGATGCCGAATGTACCCGTGCGGTGCTGGTGGGGCATAACGCCTTTTTCGACTTGGGGTTTCTCAACGCCGCCATCACCCGCAATCAGATCAAACGCAACCCGTTTCATCCGTTCACCAGTTTCGACACGGCCACCCTGGGCGGTCTGGCATATGGACAAACCGTTCTGTCGAGAGCCGTTGAGGCCAGCGGCCGTGAGTGGCGCAGCAGCGAGGCACACTCCGCTGTGTACGATGCCGAACGCACCGCAGAACTGTTCTGCAGCATCGTCAATCGCTGGAGCGAACTGGGAGGCTGGCCGCCGCCCAAGATCGACTAGTGTCATGAGTCAGTAGTTCTGCGAACTTCTGACTCATGACACTAGTGAGCCATGCGGGAATTTCGATAACCCACAGCCAGTCCGCAAATCGGGTTGGCAGGGCACGCGAACCGAGGACTGGCACGTCGCCAACTCAAGCGAGTGTAACCCAGTCAACCTGGCTTGTGGACTGCTCCAGATGGAGGGTGAACTGTGCAGCTTCAAGGCGCAGATCGCAGGTAAGCGCCGTTCAATTGCCAAGATCTGCCACCATGAAGCTGTGCTCTTCAGTCCCAAGGTGCACGTTAACGAACAGACCGGAGGCTCGCTAAGGCCTGCGGTTCGGACTATTGGGCGACCTGCTCCGCCTGGGCTTTCTCAACAGCGGCCTGCATCTGCTTTCGCAGATCACCGGACGCGTACATTTCAAGAGTAATGTCGCACCCCCCCACCAGTTCCCCGTCGATGTAGATCTGGGGAAACGTAGGCCAGTCTGCAAAGCGCGGAAGATTTTCGAAGATTTCCGGATCCTGCAAAATGTTTACGTAGGCGAATTCCACGCCACTGGCCTTGAGCGCTTCGGCCGCCCGGCTGGAGAAGCCGCACATGGGAAACTGCGGTGTGCCCTTCATGTAAATAATGACGGGATGACTTTTCACCTGTTCCTTGATTCTTTCCAGCGCGTCCATATTCAAACACCTCACTAAACGGGTAGGGCCCGGTATGGTGCCAACCACCGGGCGCGATGGGCCAGGCTACGAACTTCCGGGATTACGCCGATTCTACCCCCAGGCCGTAACGCAAAAAACGTCTGTCTTTATGCGGTTATCGCGCCATCCACATGCATCTGCAACCACAGTTCCAGCAGGGCGGCATGCCATAGCTTACTGCCCTGCAGGCGGGTCAGATGGGATTCCGGCTCCGCCAGCAACCGGTCCAGATACGCGTTTTCGAACAGACCGCGTTCGCGACTGGCGCGGCTGCAAAGGGTATCGGCCATAAACGCCAGGAACGGGCCACGCACGTACTTCAAAGCGGGTACTGGAAAATAACCCTTGGGCCGGTCGATGATGGCGTCAGGGACACGGCCCCGGCTGATCTGCTTCAACACACCCTTGCCCCCATCGGCAATCTTGAGGGCGGGGGGCACCCGCATGGCCAGTTCCACCAGTTGATGATCAAGGAACGGCACCCGTGCTTCCAACCCCCAGGCCATGGTCATGTTGTCGACCCGTTTGACCGGATCATCGACTATCAAGGTGGTGGCGTCCATGCGCAGCACCCGGTCGAGAAATTCGTCCGCACCGGGTTGCGCCAGCATCGAGGCGACCTTTTCAGAGGTGTAATCAGCGGCTCGGTAACGGGAGGTGACGGTCTCCAGGTATTCCTCGTGACCCCGGTCGAAGTAATGTCGCGCGAAGCGCTGCAGATCCGTTCCTGTCTCCTTTTCCATCATCGGATACCAGAAGTAGCCGGCGAACACTTCATCAGCGCCCTGCCCGCTCTGGACCACCTTAACCTCCTGGGACACACGCTCAGAGAGCAGATAGAAGGCGACCGCATCCTGTCCCACCATCGGCTCGGCCATCTTGCCCACCGCTTCCGGCAAACGATCCAGCACCTCTTGGTTCGGGATCCGATATTGGTAGTGGTCGGTGTTGAAACGCTCTACCACC
>JAHEDQ010000076.1 GCA_024641125.1 Candidatus Competibacteraceae bacterium
CCGATTTTCGCCGGGGTGAACGCTATCGGTTGGCCCGGGATGGTCGAGCGGTCGACGGTGAGGCGCTGTCGGACATGTTGCTGGGTTGGCTGCGGCGCTATCCGATCGTGTCAATCGAAGATCCTCTGGCCGAGGACGACGTGGCCGGCATGGCCCGATTCACAGCCGCCGCGGGCGCCAAGGTGGAAGTGGTGGCCGATGATTTTATCTGCACCAATGCTCAGCGGATCGCAGCGGCGGCTGCGGCTCGGGCCTGCAACACCGCGCTGATCAAACCCAACCAGGTCGGCACCTTGACCGAGACCCGAGCCGCTCTGGACGGGGCCCGGGATGCGGGCTGGGGCGCCATCGTCTCGGCGCGATCCGGCGAAACCGAGGATGTGACCATTGTCCATCTGGCCGTGGGCTGGGGAGTCCGGCAGCTCAAGGTGGGTTCCTTCGCGCGCTCGGAACGGATGGCGAAATGGAACGAGGGGCTGCGCATCGGCGAAGTGTTGGATGGGCTCGGTAATCTGCCTCCAAAGTCCAGCTTTCCTTGGGGGCACTAATGGCCCATGTGCCGATCGATAAACTCGTCGAGCCCCCGGGTGTAGGCCTCGCGGCTGAGCACGAAGCCGTCGTTGTGGTTGCCTCGAATTGCCAGCATGGATTTCGGGGCACGGGCCGCGCGATATAGGGCCTGGCCATGCTCGAACGGGACGATCTCGTCCTCCCGGCTGTGGACGATCAGGGCCGGCACGCTGACCTGTGACAGAAACGACTCGGTGGGATAGAGAATGCGGCTCAGCCACCGCACCGGCAAAAACCAGTAGTGCTTGCTGGCCAGATCGGGCACTGAGGTGAAGGCGGATTCGACGACCAGTGCGCCCGGGGTGGTTCGTGTCGCCAGTTCAGCCGCCACCGCGCCGCCCAGGGAGCGGCCGAACAGGATCACATCGCCGGGAGCCAGCCCGCGTTCCTGGGTCAGGTGCGACCACATGGCCCGGGCATCCAGATAGGTCCCCGCCTCGCCGGGCCTGCCCTGACTCAGACCGTAGCCGCGATAGTCGAAGATCAGCACGTTCAGACGCAACTGGTGGAAGATCTGGATCGAGTCGAGCCGATGGGCGATGTTACCGGCGTTGCCATGGCAGAACAGGACCGTGCCCCGGGGTGCGTCTGCCGGGATGAACCATCCGTGTATGGACAGGCCATCCTCGGTGGTGACATTCACGTCCTCGAATGCGAGTCCGATGTGGGTCGGGTCGCTGGAAAGCGCCCGCCCCATCAGGTTGGGATAAAATACCAGCCGCGACTGGGCGAAGTAAGCCAACGCCACCACGGCGCAGTAAATGGCCGCCGCCCAGAGGAGTACATTCATCACTGTGCGCACTGCAACCTCTCCACCGGCACGCTTTGAACTTCAGTGTACCGATACCTCGGGCGGCACGCCTTTGGAGGACGTGTGACTCACCCGGACAGTCTGCGGGCCGTGGTCAGCAACGGCCTGTGTATTGGTTGCGGCCTGTGCGAGTCCATCGCCGGAACCCGCTCGGTACGCATTTCGATGACGGCGGAGGGGCGCGAGCGGCCGATCGTCTCCCCTGATTTGTCCGCTGAAACCGAGGCTCACATTCTCGATGTCTGCCCAGGGGCGGTGGTAGAAGCCCGTCCGCCGGAGGAGGGTGTCCCGGTGGATCTGGTGTGGGGTGTTTACAGACGGATCGTACGCGCCTGGGCGGCCGATCCCGACACCCGTTTTCGCGCTGCCACCGGCGGGGTGCTGACAGCCCTTGGGCAGTTTCTGCTGCACAGCGGTCGTGTCCGGGCGGTTCTTCATGTTGGGGCCGATCCCGATGCCCCGATGCGCTCGCGCTGGGTCATCAGCAGAACCGTGGACGAGGTCATGCGCAACGCGCAATCCCGCTATGGTCCCGCGGCGCCGCTGGCCGGCCTGGAAACGCTGTTGGCGATGGACGCGCCTTTTGCGGTGATCTGCAAACCCTGTGATGCCGGCGCCCTCTGGCGATTGCGACGCTCCGATCCCCGCATGACCCGGTGTGTGGCGGTGCTGGTCATGGTGTGCGGCGGGGCATCTGAACTTGGAAAGTCCCAATCCGTTCTGGCCGCCTTGGGGATCGAGGAGGATGAACTCAGCCTGTTTCGCTACCGGGGCTATGGCAATCCAGGCAAGACCCGGATCGAAACCCGGGACGGACGTGCTTTTGAGCTGAGCTATCAGGACATGTGGGGCGACGAGAAGGCCTGGCGCTTGCAGTCCCGGTGCAAGGTCTGCCCAGACGCCGTCGGCGAGGCGGCGGACATAGCCGCCGCCGACATCTGGCCCGGTGGCGGCCCGGTTGGCGAAGATGCCGGCTTTAATGGCGTTCTGGTCCGCTCCAGTCGCGGCGTGTCCCTGTTCGATGCCGCAGTGGAGGCAGGGTTCTTGATTGCCGATGACGAGATGAGCGCCCATGATCTCGACACCTGCCAGCCTCATCAGGTACGCAAGAAGCGGGGCTTGCGCGCGCGCTTCCAAGGCATGAGCGAAGCCGGTGCCCCGGTGCCCAAAACAGTGAATCTGCGTCTGTCCGCCCTGCAGTCCAGCAACGACCCCGAAGCCGACGAACGGGCGCGTGAGGGCACCCGCGTCCGGGTGGCCCAGGGCCGTTTCAGGGAATCCTTTCATGTGACAAAGGACTAACAAGCAACCGTTAGGGTGGCGCTTCCTGCCGGGCGCGTCATACAGTGAGAACAACCTGTAAGGGTCAATCGCGTGAATTACCGTTGCCAAATGATGTGGCCGGCGCTTGCGCTGATGTTGGTGTTTCAAACCGCCACGGGACAGACCATGCTCGACCAATACAGATGGAACAGCCGGATGCTTCTGGTATTTGCCCCCTCGGATCAGGACCGTCGCTATGCGGCAACCCGGCTCGAGGCGCAGGCGGCGGCGTGCCAGATTCAGGATCGGGATCTGGTGATCGGATGGCTGCCTTTGAACGGGCCGTCCCATCTGGGCAAAAGACCGCTTGCGGCGGACGCGCAGCAGCGGTTGAGAGAACGATACCGGATCAGGCCAGACGACTTTGCGGTGGTGCTGATCGGAAAAGACGGCGGTGAAAAAGACCGCAGCGAGGCCATTCCCGATCTCAAGGCCATCTTTTCACTGATCGACAGCATGCCCATGAGACAGTCGGAAATGGCCGCACGACCGGCGGACTGTGGCTCGGATTGAGGGCTGCAGGCCATGCCGGAGTCGGATCTGTATCCGCCATTGAAACGCTTTCTGGAATCTCAGGGCTACCAGGTCAAGGCTGAAATTCAGGACTGCGATGTACTGGCGGTGCGGGGCGACGAGGCGCCGGTCATCGTCGAGCTCAAGCTGAGTCTCAATCTAAGTGTCCTGCTTCAATCGGTGGACCGCCTCGCCCTGAGCCCAAAGGTCTACGTCGGCGTCCCCGCCGATTGCGGCGCGCTCAAGCGTCGGCGTAAAACGCTGCTCAAGTTGTTTCGTATGCTCGGCCTGGGTTTGCTGGCCATCAACCCCGTCATCAGGGTCGGGAGTGTGGATGTACTGCGGGACCCCGGCGATTACACGCCGCGCCGGTCGCGGAACCGCCAGGAACGACTTCTCGGTGAGTTTCTGCAACGGGTGGGTGATCCAAATCTTGGCGGTACCGAAACGCGTAGTGGCATTATGACGGCGTACCGGCAGCGTGCCTTGAATATCGGTTGTTTTCTCAAGGCCCACGGCGTCACCAAGGCTTCGCAGGTCGCCCAGTCGCTGGAAGAGCCCAAGGCCAGGGACATCTTGTACCGTAACGTCTATGGTTGGTTCGAGCGTCCCGCCCAGGGCTGCTATACCCTGTCACCCCGGGGCGAGCGGGAGATTGCCGCCTGGCAGGGCAGCCCGTCCGAGGACAACGCTGAGCGTGTCTCCGACGACTCCGGGCCGGTGACACACTCGCGCGAGAGGTAAAGACCAGGACTGAACTGCCCATCGCCAGCGGTGCGCGGGATCTCACGCCGGATCAATGCGCGCAGTACCAGCGTTGGGGTTACATCAAGAACCTGCCGCTGTTTGCCGACGCCGCAGTGCCTCGTCTGCAGGCCGAGGTAACCCGTCTGAAGGAACGCCTGCCCGACGCGGGGCGGACGTCAACCGCATCAATATGTGGCACAAGGCCAACCGCTGGTACTAAGAGGTATGACCTACCCCGGCCATCCTGGATTACGTGGCGGACCCGCTGAGTCCGAATTTCTATCAGTGGGGGGCTCTTTTTTGTCAAAAAGCCCGGCGATGTGTCCGTCGTACCCTGGCATCAAGGCGCTGAATACTGGCCGCTGCCCCCCCGGCAGAAAGGTTACGGTGTGGCTGGCTGTTGATGACGCCGCCGCTGGCAACGGCGCGATACGGTTGTTCGCGGCACTCACCTCTCAGGGGAAGCGGCTCACCGTGAAGTCCAGCGTAAGGGGTATGTGTTGGAACAGGAGGCGGACGCCGAATCCATCGTTTCGGCACGGGTCGTTTCCATCGATCTCAAGGCGGGCGAGATTTCGTTGCACGACGATGGTCTGATGCACGGCTCCGGGCCAAATACCTCTGATCGGCTGCGCGATGGCTTGACCATGCGCTTCAGCCCCTCCGAAGCGACCGTCGACCGCACCGTTTGGCCGACCTTTGAGGTCAGCATGGCTCGGGGCGAGGATCCCTATTGCCGCAGTCCCCACGCCAAGGCGCCTGATGGTGGCGCGGTTCCGGTGCGGCGTATCCAACACCCTTCCGAGATTCCCTGAGGAGTCTCTGATTTATTCTGGGCGAAGTAGACTGGTGGCTCAAATGCGCAGATTCAAGAAACTGTGTGTTTGCGTCCCAAGATGCACGTTCATGAATGGATCGGAGACTCCCAAACGGGGCTGCTCTGCCGGATCGATTCCCCTGAGGGCTGTGGTCCTGAGTGGTTCAGGCGATCTGAAGGTCCTCCACCACAAAAGTGACGTTTTCGTAGAACACCTCGCTGCTGCCCCCTTCCAGTGGACCGGTTTCCCATTTGCGCGGCCAGCACCCGTACAGGTTCCAGCGTCTAATTTCGTTGCCGGCGTTGTCATTCAGGATGACGGAGATGTCGCGTCTGTCGTATTGCCCGTCCCGGGTGGCACGCCACCAGTTGAACAGGTCGTCCGTGGCGATGTATCCCTTTTCCAGGGTGATGTCGCCAAAGCGCGCCGGCCCGGGTCGTTTGCGCAGGACCAGATCATCGCCATCCTGAAACTCAATTACCTCGATTTCGCCGGATAGCCCACTCACCCGTTTGAAGTGGCCGGCGTTCACCCCGGAGATCTCAACCCTGAAGTGAAAGGCACCAATGTGATCCAATTCGGCTCTGCGTGTCGGCATGAGGATTCTCCGTTTTGACGCCCGTCGTTTCCGTGTCCCGCTTCAGGACACAAGCTCTATGTCTTCAACCACCAGGGTGACGCGTTCCGCGTAACCCGCCGTGCGGTCGGCCGCCTCGACTGGGGTCACGGACCAGTCTCGGGGCCAGCAGCCGCCCAGTGTCCATGTGGCCAGTGCCTTGCCTCGTGCATCGGTCAGTGCCAGGGTTACCGTGCGGCGACTTTCAACGCCCGTGCCGGCCGTTTTCCACCATTTCCAGAGCATGGGTTCGCCGGTCTGGATCGACTGAAGCGTAACTGAGTCGTAGGTTGTGCGGCCCGCCTGTTGCCGGACCAGCGGGTCGGGCCCGTCCTTGAACACCAACACCTCTATCCGCCCACCGAATCCGCCGACGCACTCGAAGCGTTTGCCGCGAAAGCCTTGGATCTGGGCTGAGAGTCGTGGTTTTTCAGGGTCAGATGGCATGACGCGGCGCTTTTGCGCAGTGCTGCACCGAGGGATGGCCGTTGGCCCAAGGTTTAAATTGATTGAGCGCCGCGCGGGTGGAATTCAGGCCTTTCTCAACCCAACAGTGTAGACGAGTTCCACAATGCCTGGGCCGGGCTTCAGTCCACAATTAGACCGGACGCGATCTCGGCCGCTTCCGCTACGTGGCGTCGGCAGGCTTCGGCCGCCCGGTCCGGATCGTGTTCGGCGATGGCCTTTTGGATCTGGCCGAGCCGTTTCATGCCGGCGGCCCGGCGGCCCTCTGAGGCCAGGGTCATGGCCCGCAAACGGCTGATTCGTCCATTCAGACGCTGAACCATTTCCCAGGCAACGTGTTTTGCGCCAGTAGTGAAGATGATTTCGTAGAAGCGGGTGGTGGCCGCCAGCGCAGCCAGGCTGTTACGGGTCTCGTGGGCCCGATTCAGGTGCGTGAGCGCATCTTCAAGCAGGTCGACCGTCCCGGGAGTGGCCAGCCTGGCGCAGGCGGCCGCGGCGGCGGGTTCCAGCAGCGCACGAATCTGGTAGATCTCCTGCGCGGTCTCCCGGTCCAGGCGGCACACTCTGGGCCCCCGGTTGGGCAGGGTTTCCACCAGACCCTCGGATTCCAGATGGCGAATCACTTCCCGCACCACAGAGCGGCTCACCCCCAGGCGTTCACAGAGCTGACGTTCCACCAGGCGCTGTCCGGGTTCGAACACCCCCTCGATGACGGCGTTGCGAACACGCTGCAAGGCCATTTCCTTCAGGGTCGTGGGGCGCCGGTCGATTTTGAGCACATCGGGAAGGCTGGACATGTTCCTTCGCTGTTGCCTCCGAGCGGTGTCGTGTCGTCATGATGGTAAGACCATAATATGGTATACAATCTGAGCATCTGGTGCTACTTTCGGTCACACGCATTCGTTCGAGACGGCGCAGATCTGAAACCCAAATGCTTGGCTTGGATGGATCCAGAGGATCCTCCGGCAGACCAACGTCGGACGTGGCACATACCAGGTGATCTCATGGCGCTGACCATACGCAAGACGCTGTTGCACGTAGAAGAAACACGGATCGAAGGTGGTCGGCTCGCGCCGGCTCCCTTGACCTTCTACGCGGCAGCGGCCGTTGTGGCCAACCCCTGGGCGGGCCGAGGTTTCGTCCAGGACCTGCGGCCCGAGATTCATGCTCAAGCACCGGAGCTGGGCCGGCTGCTTACGGACATGATTATTCGTGCCGTGGGATCTGGAGAGGCGGTGGAAGCCTATGGCAAGGCCGCGGTGGTTGGCCTGGACGGAGAAATCGAGCATGCATCGGCGCTGATCCATACCCTCCGTTTCGGCAATGCCTACCGCGAGGCGGTTGGCGCCAAGTCTTATCTCGCGTTTTCCAACACCCGCGGCCCGGCCAATGCGCCAATCTCCCTGCCGATGATGGACAAGAACGATGCCGGACGCCGATCCCACTACCTGACCTACCAGTTCTCAATAGGGGACGCACCTGCAGCCGGAGAGATTGTTGTCGCCTTAGGCGCATCCGTTGGCGGTCGCCCCCATCACCGCATCGGCGACCGCTATCAGGATCTCAAGGATCTGGGGCATGACCTCGACAATCCCGCGGCGGTCTAGCACCCCACATGGCGCGGCCTATGTAACGCTGGGGCAAGGCGAGCCGCTGCTGCTGATCCACGGCGTGGGATTGCGAGTGGAAGCCTGGGGGCCGCAGATCGAGGCATTTGCGCGGACCCGGCGGGTGATCGCGGTGGATCTCCCCGGCCATGGTGAAAGCGTGCCCCTGGCCGCCGATGCGGCATTGCCTGATTTTGTTGATTGGCTCAAGCAGGTGATCGACGACTTGGGCTGCGGCCCGGTCAATGTGTGCGGCCATTCAATGGGTGCGCTCATTGGTTTGGGCCTGGCCTTGACCCATCCCGCCAGCGTCCGACGTGTCGCCCTGATATGCGCGGTCCATAGACGTGCCCCTGAAGCCCGGGCCGCGGTGTTGGATCGGGCGGCAGGGATCGGGGCCGGCGACATGGACATCGAAGGCCCATTGCAGCGCTGGTTTCAGCCGGAACGCTCGAGCCGGGAAGCGCACGCCGCGAACTTGACACGGCAGTGCTTGTCGGACCTGTCCCAGCGCGGCTATGCGACCGCCTACCGCGCTTTCGCCGAGGGCGATTCGGTGTTTGCGGATCGCCTTTCCGAACTGGCGTGCCCCGCGCTATTTCTGACCGGCGAACTTGACAACAACTCCAGCCCGCGGATGGCTGAGGCCATGGGCGCCCAGGTGCCAAACGCTCGCGTCGTGGTGGTCCCCGGGGAAAAACACATGGTGCACCTGGTGGCACCTGAGCCGGTCAACAGCGCGCTGCGCGACTGGCTGCGGCGACCGACACAGCAACGCTCCGGAGGCCCTGGCATGGCCGCAATTGATCCCCGCGCACTGCGCGACGCATTCGGCACCTTTCTCACCGGCGTAACCGTGGTGACGACCATGGATTCCGGTCACGAGCCCAGGGGTTTTACCGCCAACTCGTTCGCAAGCGTCTCGCTCGATCCCCCGCTGCTGCTGGTGTGCTTAGCCAAGTCTTCGACCAGTCTCGACACCTTTCGCTCGGCCGCGGGCTTCGCGGTCAATATCCTGTCTGAGAAACAGCAGACCGTATCCACCACCTTTGCCACCCCGGTCGCCGATCGCTTCGGCGCTATCAACTGGCGTCTGGGGCCATACGGCTCACCGGTGCTGGCCGGCGTGTCGGCCTGGTTCGACTGCGCCGTCCACAACAGTGTCGACGCCGGTGACCATGTGATTCTGATCGGTGAGATCAAGGCCTTCGAGGCGGGTGTGGACAACGGTCTGGGCTATGCCCGGGGCAGTTATTTCACCTTGGGTCTGGAACGCCGGGCGGCGACCGTCCCGCCGGATGCGTCGGTGACGGTCAGCGCGATCATCGAGCGCAACGGCCAGGTGCTGCTGTTCGAGGACGCTGCCGGCAGATTTACCCTGCCCACCGCCCGGACCACAGCCAAGGTCAGCGCCGTATCCCAGCTCGGGCGCTTGGTGGCCGAGACTGGATTGCTTGCCTCCATCGGCTTCATCTATTCGGTCTACGAGGACCGCGGCGCCCAGGAAAATCACATCGTCTATCACTGCATCGCGGGCGAGGGCCAGCCCAAGGTCGGGGTGTTTCTCGATCTCGATCATCTGTCGTTCGACCGGGTAGGTGATCCGGCGACCGAATCCGTGCTGCGGCGTTTTGTGGCGGAAAGCCGGATGGGCCAGTTCAACGTTTATTTTGGCGACGAGCGTCGTGGCGAGACCCGGCGTCTCGATTCGGAGGACTGAGTCATGAAATGTTCCCTGTTCGTCCACATGGAGCGCATCGCCGAGCATGAGGTGCAGCGGGATCTCTACCAGCAGTTCATCGCCCTGTGTGAGATTGCGGACGCAGGCGGAATGCATGCCATCTGGGCCGGTGAGCACCACGGCATGAATTTCACCATCGCGCCGAACCCGTTTCTCAACCTGGTCGATCTGGCCCGCCGCACCCGCAACGTTCGTCTGGGCACCGGCACCGTGATCGCGCCGTTCTGGCACCCCATCAAGCTGGCCGGCGAAGCGGCGATGACCGACCTCATCACCGATGGTCGCCTCGAATTGGGTGTCGCGCGGGGCGCATACAGCTTTGAATACGAGCGCCTGCTGCCCGGTATCGACCCCATGGGCGCCGGATTGCGTATGCGCGAGCTGATTCCGGCGGTGAAAAAACTATGGGTAGGGGACTATGCCCACGAAGGTGAGTTCTGGCAGTTTCCCAGCACCACCTCGGCGCCGAAGCCGGTGCAGCAGCCGCACCCGCCGATCTGGGTGGCGGCGCGGGATCCCAACAGCCACGAGTTCGCGGTGGCCAACGGCTGTAACGTTCAGTGCACACCCCTGTGGATGGACGACGCCGAGGTGGAGAGCCTGATGGACCGCTTCAACGATGCCTGTGCCAAACATGAGGACATGCCCCGCCCCAAGATCATGCTGCTGAGGCACACCTATGTCGGCGACAGCGAGGCGGATATCGAGCAGGCTTCCCGGGAAATCAGCCGGTTCTACTGCTACTTCGGCGCCTGGTTCAAGAATCAGCGCCCCATCCGGCAGGGGTTGATCGATCCGCTGTCGGACGAGGAGATCGCCGCGGTGGAGATGTACTCGGCGGCCAACATGCGGGCCAACAATGTGATTGGTGAAGCGGATGAGGTCATCGGCCGGCTCAAGGCATATCAAGCCCTGGGCTATGACGAGTACGCGTTCTGGATAGACTCGGGTATGAGTTTCGAACGCAAAAAAGCCTCGTTGGAGCGGTTCATACACAAGGTCATGCCGGCATTTGCGGAGGCGGCCTGATGCGCCTGTTTCAGCAGTATCTCAACGGCGTGTTCGAGCCGGGATCGCAAACCTTCGAGAGTCTGGATCCCGCCACCGGGAAGCCCTGGGCGGTGATGCCCGAAGCCCGCGCGCAGGACGTGCACCGGGCCGTGGTCGCTGCCCGCCAGGCCCTGACGGGGCCGGCCTGGGCTGGATTGACCCCGACCCAGCGGGGAAAGCTGTTGTACCGGCTGGCGGATCTGGTGGCCGAAAATGCCCAGACCCTGGCCGAGATCGAAACCCGCGATACCGGGAAAATCATCCGCGAGACCTCGGCCCAGATCGCCTATGTGGCGGAGTACTATCGCTACTACGCCGGCCTGGCGGACAAGATCCACGGCGCGCATCTGCCCATCGACAAGCCGGATATGGAGGTTTGGCTGCGGCGCGAGCCGGTCGGTGTGGTGGCAGCGATCGTGCCCTGGAACAGTCAGTTGTTTCTGGCCGCGGTGAAGCTCGGTCCCGCCCTTGCCGCGGGCTGCACCGTGGTGTTGAAAGCCTCGGAGGACGGTCCCGGCCCGTTACTCGAATTCGCCCGGCTGGTGGATGCTGCCGGCTTCCCGCCCGGCGTGGTCAACGTGCTCACCGGTTTTGGTGCCGACTGTGGCGCCCGGTTGACCACGCACCCTCAGGTCGATCACGTGGCCTTCACCGGTGGTCCGGGAACGGCCCGCCATATCGTTCGCAACTCGGCTGAGAATCTGGCTAGCACTTCCTTGGAACTGGGTGGAAAATCCCCGTTTATCGTGTTCGACGACGCCGATCTCGACAGTGCCGTCAATGCCCAGGTGGCGGGCATCTTTGCAGCCACCGGCCAGAGTTGTGTGGCGGGTTCGCGTCTTATCATCCAGGCTGGGGTGAAACAGCGTTTTCTGGAGATAGTCAAGGCCAAGGCCGAAGCCATCGTGATAGGCGACCCGGGGGATATGGCCACCGAGGTGGGCCCCCTTTGCAGTCAGCGTCAGCGAAGCCATATCGCGCAGACCGTGGCGGATTCTATCGCCGCCGGCGCCACCCTGATCACCGGGGGCGCCGCACCCGACGCCCCCGGATTCTACTATCGGCCGACCATTCTGGACTGCCCCCACTCCCGGATACCGGCCGTCGCGACAGAATTGTTTGGCCCAGTGCTGTCGGTGCTGACGTTTGAGACCGAAGCAGAGGCGCTGGCGCTGGCCAATGACACGCAGTACGGCCTGGCTTCAGGGGTCTTTACCCGGAATCTCAGCCGTGCGCACCGGATGATCCGCGGTATCCGCGCCGGTATTGTCTGGGTCAATACCTATCGCGCAGTTTCCCCCATCGCGCCCTTTGGCGGTTTTGGCCTGTCCGGCCAAGGCCGGGAGGGAGGGCTGGAGGCCGCCCTGGATTACACCCGGGTCAAGGCGGTGTGGTTGCGCACGTCCGACGAGCCGATACCGGACCCGTTTGTCATGCGTTGATTAGAGTTCCGGTCCGGGTCCTGTCCAGCCCCGTTTGCTCGTCTCTGGTGGGCTTTGAGGTCTGCGTGTGTGTCTATGCCAAGGCCGATATCAGGTCGGTCTCGGAGAAGTCTTTGCCTTTGAAAAGCACGGGCAGGCCGGTTGTCTTTGCCAGCGCATAGGTAAAACAGTCCCCGAAGTTTAGGCCGGCACGATGACGCCCCTTGCCGAAGTCGGCGTAGGCCTGTCTGGCGATGTCGGCATGCTCGCGCGTGACCGGCTCCACTTGCAACCCCGCCCTCGAGACCAAGACATCAAACTGTCTGCCGCCCGCCATACCGATCTGATTGTCCACCACAATTCCCGCTTCCAGATAGTTGGCTGCGGAGATCAGCCGGACATCTGCGCCCGCGATGGCATCGGCATAGCGCTCGGCATCGGATTCGGCGAACAGTATCGCCAGCACCGCGGAGGTATCGACAATCATCGGGGAAGACCCCGCTGGTCATATAGCATCGCGTCGTGATCGGTGGTGTCGCGTCGCTCGTGGGACGCACATCTTCGACCGATTGCGAGCAAGTCGGCTGCCCTGGCCTGTCGACTTCTCGCCCTCCGCTCACGCTCCAACCGCTCGCGAAGCGCCTCAATTACGGCTCTTGTCTTGCTCTCCCCGGTCAGGCTGGACAAAGCGGCGACCAACTCATCCGCCTCGGCGCTTTTGATGTTGAGCGACATAGGATCATCCTCAATGGTAGAAGCACGTAAGGTATTTCTACCATCAGGCCTCGTCGACGGCAATCCGGCGGCGGGAACGCTCGTGTGGCAGCGTCATCCGATTCGATCCAAAGCGAAGGGGCGGCAGCCAAAATTTGATATGGCTCCGCCGTCTTGCGGGTCGGCGTGAAATGAATCGCGCAGACTCAGCGGCCTGTAGGCTTTTCGCGCCCCTTTTTTGAAGTGACTGCCATAGCGACTTGATCCGCATCGCTGGCGTCGCGCGACATGCGCTCAGCTTCATGTGGCCTCAGCGCTTTCGTATCCGCCCAGCTGTTGCTCCCCTGCGGTCAGCAGCGTGTGCCACAGGTCCAGCAGGTAAGCCGCGGGTTCGTCCATATTCGCCAGGGTGCGGTAGAGCAGCACCGCGCCGTTGAAGGGGTGGGTGCGCCAGGTGGATCCGGCGGGCAGGCTTATCCGTGGCAGCGCGGCCGGCAACGGATATGCCGTGACATATCCATGGCCGCGACCACGGAATTGCGCACGGGCGCCAGGCCATCTGCCTGCTCTGGCGAGTAGCCGGAAAACACAGCGTCGGCCCCCTGACTTGGTGTCGGAGCAGAGGGTGTCTGGATGCCGGCGTCGATCAAGAAAGCCTGGAGTTGGGTCGCGAGTTCCGTTTCAGACTGTCCGCGCAGGGGTTCGGCCAGGTGTTCGCCGGTCGCTGTGTCACCCCGCAACTCCCCAGACTTCAGATTTAACCACAGTTCAAAGCCGATGTTTGCGTGGACCACGCCGGTGGTCAGACCCTGGAGCGACGGCCGCAGACTGGCGTGCCACCAGTGCTTGCCTTTCGCGCGGCAGGTCTTCAGGTATGTGCCCAGTACCTGTGCATATTGGTGCAGGGCGTCGCGTGTATCCGCCAATGCCAACGGGTCCAGAGTGGGAAAACGTCGTGCGGTCACGCGGGACCCCACAGTCCGCCATAACGGACGCCGGTGAGTTGGGCCATTTCAGTCTTGAATGTGGTCAGGTCATCCGCAGTGAATTCGTTCAGGTGGCGATGCCCGGCGGCTCTGGCCAGTACGGTCATCAGTTCCACCGAGGCCGAGAAAAAGCGCGCCAGACGTTCCGATGCGACGTCGACCGGCAGCCGTGCCCGCAGATGGACCTTCTGGGTGGCGATGCCCACCGGGCAATTGTTGGTGTGGCAGGCCCGCATGCCCACGCAGCCGATGGCTTGAATCGCGGCGTTGGACAGGGCGACGCCGTCGGCGCCCAGGGCCATGGCTTTGGCGAAGTCGGCGGGGTGCCTCAGTCCGCCGGTGATGATGAGCGTGATGTCTGAGGCATCGCTGGCATCCAGATGGCGGCGCGCCCGGGCCAGGGCAGGAATGGTGGGCACCGAGATGTTGTCCCGGAAAATCAGTGGCGCGGCGCCGGTGCCGCCGCCACGGCCGTCCAGGATGATGTAGTCCACCCCCACTTCCAGCGCCGCGTCGATGTCTTTCTCGATGTGTTGGGCGGACAGTTTGAAGCCCACCGGAATGCCTCCGGTGTGTTCGCGCACCTGGACGGCGAAGTCCCGGTACTGGTTCAACTCGGTCCAATCGGGAAAGCGGGCCGGTGAAATGGCCGGTTCTCCCGCCTCCAGGTCCCGGACCTCGGCAATTTTGCCCTTGACCTTACTGCCGGGCAGATGGCCACCGGTGCCGGTCTTGGCGCCCTGTCCGCCCTTGAAGTGAAACGCCTGGGTCTTTTGCACCTTGTCCCAGGAAAAGCCGAACCGGGCCGAGGCGAGTTCATAGAAGTAGCGGGAGTTGGCGGCCTGCTCGTCGGGCAGCATACCGCCCTCGCCGGAACAGATCCCGGTGCCGGCCAGTTCCGCGCCCAGGGCCAGCGCCACTTTCGCCTCCTCCGACAAAGCGCCAAAGCTCATGTCGGACACGAACAGGGGTATCTTCAGGTGCAGGGGTTTGCGCGCCCGCGGGCCGATCACAATCTCCGTGCCAACCGTTTCCTCATCCAGCAGTGGCAGCCGGTGCAGTTGTGCCACAACGAACTGCAAATCGTCCCATTTTGGCAGTGTGTCCCGGGGTACCCCCATGGCCGAGGCGGGTCCGTGGTGTCCCAGTTTGGTCAGCCCGTCCTGGGCCAGGGTACGGATGAACTTGACCTGGGGTTCATCGGCGGTGCCGGTGGGGTCCTGATAGGCGCCCTGGTAGGCATCGCGTTGATAGGGCTGGGGATGTTGTTTGGCCCAGGCGGCGATTTCGTCCGCGTCCACCCAGACCTGGCCGTCCTCGATCCAGGATTTGAATTTGGGCAGGGATTCGCTGTTGTTGTATTCGCTGATGCCTGTGTCGAGCCGATAATCCCAATCGTGTAGGCCACAAATCAGATTGTCTTCCTCGACCCTGCCGTCAGCCATCAGCGCACCCCGATGCGCACAGCGCCCGTACAGCACCGTGACCCGATCGTCGTAGCGCACCAGTACCAGGTCGACCTCTGCCACCAGCGCA
The DNA here is from genome assembly GCA_024641125.1 of Candidatus Competibacteraceae bacterium. Lineage (GTDB taxonomy): Bacteria > Pseudomonadota > Gammaproteobacteria > Competibacterales > JAHEDQ01 > JAHEDQ01. The sequence continues at coordinate 14,919 of JAHEDQ010000076.1, forward strand.
TGTGCCGGCTCCCGGTCCTGCAACTCGGTCCATGAATGTATGGCAACCTTGTCCATTGTCCAGTCTCCCTCCAGAATTGTGGTCCTCACGTGAATTGGGGCAATCTCGTCGCTTATCGGCTCCCGGTGCAGCAGCTGGGATCATGCCAATGGCCGATGTTCACGCGACTGTGAACTGCTCTCCGCCAAACAGGCGGGGTTCCCACCACCCGAGATATGAGGCAACAAATTTTCGATCTTGATCCTTCGGTAGCCTTCTTTATGAGTCAGCTCGTACTTTCGATGGTAGCCACATACGGCACAGAACTCGTCCAGAATGCGACTCTTCGCCTGGCGGCCGGAACGCCGGTAGCGTGAGCGGATCTCCTTCAGGTAGGCATGCCTCTCATTCTTGCCCATATCCTGGTCTCCTTTCGGTTACCCAAGATATGAGGCAACGCAATCTCCGCCGCGCTCCTTCGGTTACATTCTTTATGAGTCAACTCGCAACTCGCCCGGGTGGGTGATCGCGCTTTTAATCGACTATGCTGTTTGAAGCGGTAAGCGCCGAAGTATCGCTCAAGGCTTGGGCGATTCTGTGTCGGGCAGCCGGAGAGCCATGTCCCCGCCGACCTGGATCTGTGGCTGCGGGCTTTGCCTTTACGCGAACAAGAAAGTGAATGGGCACTCCGAATCGTTGCCTGGACCACGGCGGCGCAGCAGGCGGCCCATGAGTGTCGATCGGCCGGCCGGAGTTTTCACGATACGCCAAGGGCTTAGACGGAGGGGAGATCGTAATGCAGGACAATAGATCGGAACACGTGGCCAAAGAGGGCGTCTGGAAGGGACTCCATCCCGCCATGGGCATTGCGTCCAAAGGCATGGTCGCTGCGTTCGTGGTGTTCACCGCCTTGAACGTGGAACTCGCCAACTCGATCTATTCGTCGATTCGAGGCTGGATCGAGTCGGCGCTCAACTGGTACTACATCAGCGCCATGGTCGTCATGATGTTCGCCTGTTTCTATCTCATGTTCAGCCGTTTCGGCAACATCAGACTGGGGGACGACGACAGTAAGCCGGAGTTCAGCAACTTCTCATGGTTCGCCATGCTGTTCTCCGCCGGAGTGGGTATCGGATTGCTGTTCTTCAGCATCGCAGAACCCATGTTCTACTTTGATAACTCCCAACCCTGGGGCTACCCCAACAACCCCTTCGCGGATCACGCGCAGATCAATGAGATGAACGTGGACCGCGCTCGCATGGCGATGCGTGTGACCTATTTCCACTGGGGATTCCATGGATGGGCGGTCTACGTCATGATCGGGCTTTGCCTGGCCTACTTCGGTTTCCGAAAGAAGCTGCCGCTGACGTTGCGCTCGGCCCTGTATCCAATAATCGGTGAGAGGATCTACGGCCCGATCGGCCATGCGGTTGACCTTCTGGCGGTGTTCGGCACCGTTTTCGGGGTGGCGACGTCACTGGGTCTCGGCGTGAGCCAGATGGCCACCGGGCTCAATCACCTGTTCGAGGTCGATCCGGGTGTCACCACCCAGGTCATCCTTATCGTGATTATTTCCGTCATCGCCACGTTGTCCGCCGTGTCCGGGGTCGGCAACGGCATCCGTATCATCTCGGAATGGAACATCTGGTTGAGTATCGCCCTGGTTGCGTTTTTTCTTTTCGGCGGGCCGACCAAGTGGTTGATGGGGTTTTTCGTCACCACGGTCGGGGATTATCTCTGGAACTTCATTCCCATGGGCTTTACCACGTTCAACGCCGATGGCGACGCCGCTTGGCAGGGCGGTTGGACCATATTCTACTGGGGCTGGTGGATCTCCTGGGCGCCGTTCGTCGGCATGTTCATCGCGCGGATCAGCCGCGGGCGCACCATCCGTGAGTTTATGCTCGGTGTTATGTTCGTGCCGACAACCATATCGTTTATCTGGCTTTGCATTTTCGGCGGCACCGCGATGTATGCGGAACTGAGCGCATCCGGCGGCGTCGGGACGGCGGGTATCGCGCAGTTGATCAGGGATTGGAATCTGCCGTCCGCACTGTACGGCACCATCGATCTTGTCACCGATTTCGCCTGGCTCAACTGGGCCATGGCCGCCCTGGCCACGTTCCTGCTCGCGACCTGGTTCATTACGTCGTCCGACTCGGGCACTCTGGTCATCACCACCATGCTCAGCATGGGTGATGACAATCCTCCCCGGAGATTCCGTATTATCTGGGGGCTCGGGGAGGGCTTTGTCGCGGCGGTATTGCTTCTCGCGGGTGGGCTGAAAGCCCTTCAGACTGCTTCGATCGCGGCCGCGCTCCCGGTCAGCGTGATCATGCTTATGATGACATACGGCATCATCAAATCACTGAATCAGGACCCGAGCGCGGTGCCTGCGCCCAGTGCGGCGAAGGCACCCGACGGTACGAGTCTGGGCCTGGATCTGCATACTTGAGGGTCCATCGCTTTGCGTATCGTGACTGGTCGGAGAGGGAGGGAATAGGAATGAACATGAGGTACAGAGCTTCGGTTCTTGGTCTGGCCGTCGCGCTACTGGCCGCCGGTCAGACCGTCTCGCATGCCGCGCCGGAGAAGGTCCTGACGCTTGTCTCCTGGGGTGGAGACTATACCCGGAGCCAGATGCTGGCCTACGTGAAGCCCTACCGCCAGCAAAGCGGTGAGTGGGCTTCGATGGAAACCTACAACGGCGGACTCGAGGAGATCCGCGAGCAGGTCGAGACCGCGAATGTCGTCTGGGATGTCGTGGATTTCGAGCTTTCCGACCTGGTCCGGGGCTGCCAGGAAGGGCTGCTGGAAAAGATCGACCACAGTGTGCTGCCGCCCGGCCAGGACGGAACGCCTGCCAACGAGGACTTCATCCCCGGCGCTTTTACCGACTGTGGCGTTGGCCAGACGGTTTGGTCAACGGTGGTCGCCTTCAACAATGACAGCGTCGGCGAGACACGGCCAACCACGCTGGCGGATTTCTTCGACGTCAAAAAGTTTCCCGGTAAGCGCGGGCTGAGACGCGATCCACGCGTGATCATGGAGTGGGCACTGATGGCAGATGGAGTTGCCCCGGATCAGGTCTATTCGACCCTCGATACGGCCGAGGGACAGGCGCGCGCATTCGACGTGCTCGAACGCATCAAGACGCGTACCGTCTGGTGGGAATCCGGTTCGGACCCGGCCAAGCTCCTGGGCGCGGGCGAGGTGGTGATGACCTCGGTTTGGAATGGGCGAATGTTCGGCCCGATCGCCGAGGAGGGCAAGCCATTCACCATTCTTTGGGACGGACAGATATGGGACATCGATTCGTGGGGAATTCCCAAGGGCAGCGACAATGTGGCCAAGGCGATGGATTTCATCCGCTTTTCCACGGCATCCGAGCAGCTCGCCGAACAGACCAAATACATCACCTACGGGCCGGCAAGGAAATCATCCATGGCGCTGGTCGCCGATTCGAAGAAACCGTTGTTGCCCACCGCCGCGGAGAACATGGCGACTGCCCTGCAGTCCGATGCGGAATGGTGGGCAACTCGCCACGCTGACTTGTCGGCCAAGTTCGAGCAATGGCTTTCCGAGGGTGGCCGTGGTCTGGCAGGTTCGGCCCGCTGAGGGACCCTCTGATTTATTCTGGACGAAGCAGATTGGAGGGTGAAATGCGCAGATTCAAGGCGCAGACCGCGGGTAGTAGCTGTTCTATTGGCAAGATTTGCAACGATGAAGCTGCGTATTTCAGTCCCAAGATGCACGTTTACGAATAGATTCAGAGGCTCCCTAGCTAGTCTACGATAACTTTGATGCTGTAAATCTCCGTAATGCCGTCGTCCTCATTCGAGTCGTATCGAATGTGAATGCGGTCGCCGGCCTTCAAACCGTCGGGTGTAGCCGATGTTAGTTTTTCGAGTGGGAAGACGGATCTGTCCGTTAAGATCAGAATGTTAGCCTTGCGATCGTAGGCGAGAATCGTGCCTTCGGAAATGTCCTCGGCAAAGACTTGCGGCGCCGTGAATGACACCGCCGCGATGAGTACCAACAAGCCCTTTGTTTGCATAACGGCCACTTCTTTTGAACTATTTGGTTGCCAGCCGACCCTCGCTAGCACTGGGCTTGTCGATGGTCAAGTTGAGGATAAGGCGCTGACAACAGGCGATTATGCCCTGCCGCGCCAGTGTGCTCTCCGGTAAGTTCGTTGCATTGCAGCGGGGCGAGGAGCGCCCAGTCGCTGGGCGGGCGGCGCGGGACTGGGCTGCGCTCATTCAAGCGCGCCCAGCGAATGGGCGCGCTCTGCAACGCAACGAACTTACGGGACAGCACACTAGTACTCCGTCCACCTGATAATGACGGATGCAGAGCGATTCAGATGATTCAAGCCAAGGCGCAGTCCACAGGCAATGGCCATCGCCCTTGTCAAGGACGGCAACGCCGGATTGGATC
>JAHEDQ010000269.1 GCA_024641125.1 Candidatus Competibacteraceae bacterium
GTCCTGACCGGTCCGAATTCCTAACGGTAGATCAGTATGAGCAGTGAAACCCCAAGCGAACACGCTCTGCGCCGCCTCACCAATCTTGCCCATCCCCGCCTTGGCGCCAAGGCGGTGTTCGCCACCGACGAGTGGTTCGCGCCCTGCGAGCGGATGCTGTCGGCCGATGCCCCGGTTTTCATCGACGGTAAGTTTGACGACCACGGCAAGTGGATGGATGGTTGGGAAACCCGGCGCAAGCGCAGCGAAGGCCACGACCACGCGGTGGTGCGGCTCGGTCGACCCGGTGTGATACGCGGCCTGGAAATCGACACCACCCATTTTACCGGCAATTATCCACCGGCGGCCTCGGTGGATGCCTGTTACTGCGCCGGAGGCGATCCGGATACGACTGCGCAATGGCGTCAAATCCTGGCTTCGGTGAGCTTGAAAGGCGACAGCCAGCATGTGCACACGGTAAGTGATGACGGCCTCTACAGCCATGTACGTCTGAACATTTATCCAGACGGGGGCATCGCCCGGTTCAGGGTTTACGGCGCACCTCAGTGCGACTGGGACATGCGCGATCCATCCGAAGTCATCGATCTGCTGGCGTTGGAGCGGGGTGGCCGTGCCATCATCTGCAATGACGAGCACTACGGCACCATACGGAATCTCAATATGCCGGGCCGCGGCATCAACATGGGCGACGGCTGGGAAACCCGGCGCAGACGGGAACCCGGAAACGACTGGGCCATCCTGGCCCTGGGCCACCCGGGTCGGATCACCGCCATCGAGGTGGATACCGCGCACTTCAAGGGCAATTACCCGGACCGCTGCGCCATCCAGGCCGCCTATGTGCGCGGCGGCACCGTCGATTCCCTGGTCACCCAGAGCATGTTTTGGCGTGAACTGCTGCCGCCGCAAAAGCTCGAAATGGATGCAATTCATCGTTTTGCCAGCGAGGTGGTGGACATGGGGGCCATCACGCACGTTCGGCTCAACATCATTCCGGACGGCGGTGTCAGCCGGCTGCGTGCCTACGGCACCATCGATCGGAGCTGAACAGGGTATGTCCATGGCAGGAATCGAACTCAAGGCGGCGCCGCTGACCCGCGCAGCCTTTGCACCCTTTGGCGATGTCATTGAAACCGAGGGCGCCCAGCATTTCCCGATCAACGCGGGTGCCATCGAGCGCTTCCATGAGCTGGCCCGGGTGGACGTAGGCGTCGACCATCAGGGTCACGCTCTGATCAGCATTGCGCGCTGCAATCAGCCGACCTCACCCCCGTTCCGCGTGGCCCTGGTGGAACGCCATCCTCTGGGCAGTCAGGCGTTCGTACCCCTGGGCGGGAGCCCGTTGATCGTGGTGGTTGCCGCCGCGGATGAGCGTGTCGAGCCCATGCAGCTGCACGCCTTCATCTCCAATGGCCGCCAGGGTATCAACTTCCATCGCGGCACCTGGCACATGCCCATGATCTCCTTGGACCAGGACCAGCAGATGCTCATCGTGGATCGGGGCGGACCCGGGCACAACTGCGATGAGTGGGTGTTCCGGGACCAGGAGATTGTGGTTCGTGTGTAAGCGCGAATCGCCCGGGTTCGGACGATTGCCGCCGGCCGCCACCCGGGTCTGAGATCATGACCGCCGCCGGTCAGCCCGGGCAAACGGGTGATATCGCCAGACCCCTGGCGGTTCGAGGCGCCATCATCCATTGCCGTTCCGATCCCGGCGACAGTTCCACCGGTGTCGGCGTCGAATACCTTCCAGACGGGCTGCTGTTGGTGGACCGTGGCCGGGTACTGCGCAGCGGCCCGGCGCCCGAATTGCTGCGGGATCTGGGCGAGCAGTGGCGCGTGCTGGACTACAGCGGAAAGTTGATCGTGCCCGGCTTCGTCGATTGCCATGTGCACTATCCGCAGACCGACATGATTGCTTCCTACGGTGCGCAGCTGCTGGACTGGCTGGAACAGTACACTTTTCCCACCGAGCGGCATTTTGAAGACGCAGGCCATGCCCGGGAGGTGGCGGATTTCTTTCTCACTGAGTTGTTGCGCAACGGCACCACCACCGCATTGGTGTTCGGAACCGTGCATCCGGGCTCGGTCGAAGCCTTTTTTGCGGCCTCGGCGCGGCGCAATACCCGCATGGTGGCGGGCAAAGTGCTGATGGACCGCAACGCGCCGGACTATCTGCGGGATTCCCCCGGCACCGGATATCGCGACAGCAAGGCCTTGATCGAACGGTGGCACGGCAACGGCCGGCAGGCCTATGCCGTCACCCCGCGTTTTGCCCCGACCTCGAGCGAGGCGCAGCTGGAGCAGGTGGGACGTCTGGCTCGGGAACATCCGGATGTCTATATCCACAGCCACGTAGCCGAGAACCGGGGTGAGGTGGATTGGGTGGCGGAGTTGTTTCCCTGGAGCCGAAGTTACCTGGACGTATACGACCGGTACCGGCTGGTCCGTCGCCGGTCGGTTTATGCCCACTGCATCCATCTCGACCCGCAGGACCGGCAGCGCATGTCGGAAATGGGTGCCGTGGCCGCTTTCTGCCCAACATCGAATCTGTTTCTGGGCAGTGGCCTGTTCGATCTCCAGGCCGCCGACCAGTGCGGCCTGAGGGTGGGTTTGGCCACCGACGTGGGCGCCGGTACCAGTTTCAGCATGCTGCAGACCCTGAATGAGGCTTACAAAGTGCTGCAGATGCGCGGCCATAGCCTGTCGCCTTACCGCGGCCTCTACCTGGCGACCCTGGGCGGGGCGCGGGCATTGGACATGGATGGGGTGATCGGCAACTTCGAATCGGGCCGGGAAGCCGATTTTGTGGTTTTGGACCCGGCTGCAACACCGCTGCTGGCGCGGCGGCTGACTGGGTGGAGCGATCCCGCGGATCTTTTGTTCGCGCTGATGATGCTGGGCGACGACCGTGCGGTCGCCGCGACCTATGTCATGGGGGTGCTCAAGCATTCGCGCGCTGAGCCGGTGGCGGCATGAACTGCTGGCTGAACCATCTGTTGGAGGCAGTACAGCGCGGAGAGCCCTGTGTCATGGTGACGGTGGCGGCGGTGCGCGGATCGGCGCCCCGGGAGCCGGGGGCGGCCATGACGGTCACCCGGAACGGGGTGTGGGGTACCATTGGCGGCGGCAACCTGGAGTTCAGCGCCATCGAACGCGCACGCCGGCAACTGGACGGCAGCGAGCCGCTGACCGACGGCGGAGATCTGTGCCGGTATGTATTGGGCACCCAGTTAGGGCAGTGTTGTGGCGGCGTTGCGTATGTCCACTACCAGGCGTTTTCCGGCCCTCCACCCGATTGGCTGATCGAGTTGCGTGCGCTGCAGGATCAAGGCCTTGAGGCCGTCTTGGTCAGTCGGCAAGGGCATGCCGCAAACAATCATCTGGTCGTCACCGCCGCGAAGATCAGCGCCATGGACGACATCTTGGTGGATTCGCTCAACGGGGCCGCAGCAGCAGCCCGGGCTGCGCTGGAGGACTGGCCACCGGGGCGCGATCTGCTGTGGTCCAGGAACGATGGCTACGGGCCCCCCTCCGATTTGCAGCGCTTCGTGCTGGTGCGTCCACTGTGGGTGGGCGATTTTCGCGTGGTGGTGTTTGGTGCCGGACATGTGGGCCGCGCCCTGGTGCGGGCCCTGGCGCCGCTGGCGGACCAGATCGTATGGTGCGATGGGCGTGAAGGCGAGTTTCCCGCCGATCTGCCTGACCGGGTCCGGGTCAAAACCGGGGACCCGTTCCAGGTGATCGAATCCATGCCGGCCGGTGCCAGCTATCTGGTGATGACGCACAGCCATGCCCTGGATATGACCCTGTGCGAAGCCATACTGCAGCGCGGCGACCAGGGCTATCTCGGACTGATCGGTTCCCTGTCAAAACGCCGTCGGTTCGAAAAGCATCTGCTTAGGGAAGGTCTCAGCGAACGCGATCTGAAGGGTATGGTGTGCCCCATTGGTGTCCCGGGTATCACCGGCAAAGACCCGGCCGTGATTGCCGCATCGGTCGCCGCCCAGTTGCTGCAGGTGCATGAGACCCGGGTCCGGGAAGCATCCCGTACCCAACGGGCGGACCCGACGGGTCATGGGTGAAGCTTGATCGAGCGGCCGAATCCTGTAACTGTTTTGGCTCGGATTACCCCACCGCGGTCCCCGACCATGCCTGATGCACCCGCCGAATACCTCACCACACGGGAACTGGCCGAACTGCTGCGCATAAAGGAGCGCAAGGTCTACGAACTGGCGGCCTCCGGGGTAGTGCCCTGTTCCCGTGCGACAGGTAAGCTGCTGTTTCCCCGTCGTGGGGTCGAGGACTGGGTGAGGCAGAACAGTTCGGGGTCCGCGACCGGATCCAGGGCCCAGCGGCCGCCCGTATTCCTGGGCAGTTACGATCCGCTGCTTGAATGGGCACTGCGCGAATCGCACTGTGATCTGGCCACATTTTTGGACGGGAGCCTGGATGGGCTCGATCGATTCGCCAGACACGAGGGTGTTGCCAGCGGGCTGCACCTCTGGAACCCGGATGACGATGATTGGAACCGGGCTCCGATCGAGGCCCGGTTCGGTTCTGAACCGGTGGTATTGATCGAGTTCGCCTGGCGCGAGCGCGGTCTGGTGGTGGCTGCCGGGCGCGAATCAGAATTGTCGTCCGTGGCCCATCTCCGGGGGCTTCGGGTGGTGCCCCGGCAGGCCGAGGCGGGCAGCCAGACCCTGCTGCGACAGCTTCTGCAGCGGGCTGGGCTCGCGGAGACGGATCTGACCTGGGCCGACACCGCGCGCACCGAGACCGAGGCCGCTCTGGTGGTGTCCGAGGGTAACGCCGATGCGGCCCTAGGTCTGGCCGGTCTCGCTCACCAATGCCGGCTGGGTTTCGTGCCGCTGATGCGGGAACGATTCGATCTTTTGGTAGACCGGCGGGCCTGGTTCGAAACGCCGTTTCAGCAGTTTCTCGCCTTTTGCCGCTCGCCGGAGTTTGAGCGCAAGGCGCGAGCGCTGCGGGGCTATGACGTGGGTCAGTTCGGGCGGGTCGTGTTCAACGGGCTCTAGTCCTGCGGTAGTCCGCCCAGCGCCCTGGCACTGCTCGCCCCGCTGAAATGCAACGAACTTGCGGGACGGGACACTACACTAGCGACTGCGGTGCTGTCGCACTATCGCAGCCGATCTCCTATTCTTTCGGGGACTGTCGACGTCCGCGCGATCCCATTGCAA
>JAHEDQ010000270.1 GCA_024641125.1 Candidatus Competibacteraceae bacterium
TCTGTATGTGGGTGCACCTGCAACGCGTCGCCGTTCGCTGACCGACTCCGAATTGGAACTGCTGAACTATTTGCCCCAACACTATGTGGATCTCAAGAACCGACACAACGCCGATGGCTGAGCCGTTTTAAGGAAGGTCTGATCAATTGATCAGACCTTCCTTAACGCCCTGACAGCGAGCCGAATGCGATACAGTTATGCACATTCGAATACACGACCATGCGACGTAGAGAGATATCGCTTAAAGCTAAAGCCAAACCGACGACATACTTATCAACATATTAAAAAATATGAATTAATGGGATTTTTCGGATTTATTCCTTAAGCCACGCGGTTTGGGCAGATACTTAGGCGCAAAGCCATCTGCAGCAACTTATTCACAGAGTTATCCACATGCCGCTCCATGGGCTTCGGCTAGAGCCGATTCCAGGTCCATGTGGCGCGGGGAGCCGGTCCGGCAGCGCCATGTCCGAGCCCATCATCAGAGTTGCCGTACCTTCACCGCTGAATCGGCTGTTCGATTATCTGCCGCCGGCGGGCGTCGACGCCCGGCTTCCGCTGCCCGGCACCCGGGTCTGGGTTCCATTCGGTCGGACCCGGCAGCTGGGCATGGTTGTGGAACGGGCCGAGACCAGCGATTGGCCTCGATCGAAGATGCGCCGAATCCTTGAGATCCTTGACTCAGAACTGCTGATTCCGGCGGACCTGATGGCCTTGGGCCGCTGGGCAGCTGCCTACTACCATCATCCCCCGGGTGAAGTCTTTGCCGCACTGATGCCGACACTGTTCCGTCGCGGCGCGGCGGCAAACACGGAAGCCGTGCGTATCTGGTCCATCACACCGGCGGGCAGGGACGGGCTGCAAAGCGCCGCTCTCAATCGGGCGCCACGCCAACGCGCGCTGCTGCAGAGCTTGAATGTCACCAGTCCGGGACTCAGTGATGCGCAACTGAACACCTGCCTGGCGCGCTGGCGTGATGCGGCCAGGACCCTGGTTGCGCGCGGCTGGGTCGAAAGCGACTCGCACCCGCCGGTGCCCGCCGCACCGGTGCAGCCGATCCAGCCCGGGCCTGAACTCACCCAGGAACAGCGGCGGGCGGTGAGCGCCATCGAGTCGGCCATAGGCGGGTTTCAAGCCCTGCTGCTGGAGGGGGTGACCGGAAGCGGCAAGACCGAGGTCTACTTGCAAGCCATACTGACCGTCCTGGCTCGGGCCCAGCAAGTTCTGGTTCTGGTACCGGAGATTGGCCTCACCCCCCAGTTGCTGGGCCGTTTCCGTGCCCGTTTATCGGCACCCCTGGCGGTACTGCACTCGGCGCTGGGGGATCGGGAACGGGCCAACGCCTGGCTGGACGCACGTGATGGCCGCGTGCCGTTGGTCATCGGCACGCGATCCGCGGTCTTCACACCGTTCCGCGATCTGGGCCTGATCATCGTGGACGAGGAACACGACGCCTCGTACAAACAGCAGGACGGCTTTCGCTATTCGGCCCGCGATCTGGCGGTGTGGCGGGCCCGACAACGGAATGTGCCGGTGGTGTTGGGCTCGGCCACTCCCTCGCTTGAGGCACTGGATAACACGAACCGGGGTCGCTACGCTCACCTCCTGCTGATGCACCGTGCCACCGGCGCCCCGGCGCCATCGATGCAGCTGATAGACGTCCGCGGCTGCCGGATGCAGGCGGGGCTGGCTCCGGTTTCGGTCATGCAGGTTCGGCAGCATCTGGACCGGGGTGAACAGGTCCTGGTGTTTCTCAACCGCCGGGGGTTCGCCCCGGTATTGCTCTGCCACGCCTGCGGGTGGGCCGCAAGCTGTCCGCGCTGCGACGCCCACATGACCATCCACCGCCTGCGGCAGCGGCAGGTCTGTCACCACTGCGGACATGAGCGCGCCTTGCCGGTGGTGTGCCCGGACTGCGGGACGGACGATCTGATCCCGGTCGGCCATGGCACTGAACGTATCGCGACGGATCTGGCCGCTCTGTTCCCGGATCATCATCTGGTGCGGATCGACCGGGACAGCACCCGACAGCGCGGTTCCCTGGAGCAGGCGCTCGATGCCGCTACAAGCGGCAAGGCCAGCCTGCTTGTAGGCACACAGATGCTGGCCAAGGGACATCATTTCCCTGGCGTGACGCTGGCGGTCATTCTGGATGTGGATCAGGGGCTGTTCAGCGCGGACTTTCGAGCCAGTGAGCGGATGGCGCAACTGGTGCTACAGGTGGCCGGGCGTGCCGGGCGCGCCGAATTGCCCGGCACGGTGATGCTGCAAACCCATCATCCCGGGCATCCCCTGCTGTTGCGTTTGATCGAAACCGGTTACCCCGGTTTCAGCGAGGCCGCTCTGGCCGAGCGGCGAGAAGCAGGCTTTCCGCCGTTCGCGGCACAGGCGCTGCTGCGGGCAGAAGCCACCGACCGCGCCGCACCCGATGCTTTCCTGACCGCTGCCGTGGCCCTGGCGGGGCGCAACCCGGACCTGGATCTTTGGGGACCGGTGCCAGCCCCGATGGAAAGACGTGCGGGCCGATGGCGGGCCCAACTGCTGATTCGCACCCGCGAACGCGCCCTGCTGCATCGGTTTCTGGACGGCTGGGCGCCGGGCTTGGAAACGCTCAAGGAGGCGCGTCGGGTGCGTTGGTCCTTGGATGTGGACCCGATGGAGATGTATTAGGCAGCCATATCCCGATGCCGGACTGCCGGGGTTCGCGAATCCGCCCGGAGGTGTCAGAATAACGCGCCCATTGGACCGCCCCCGGCACCGGACAGGATACACTGCGTTTGAAAGCACATCTGCAACAGCTCGTAGTACATGCCCTCAAGGACATGCAGGGCGCCGGGCTATTGCCCGCGGAATACGCTCCAGCCGCTCAAATGGAGCGGGCCCGGGATCGAAGCCACGGGGATTTTGCCTGCAACGTGGCCATGACGCTGGCCAAGGTGGCGCGGCGCAAGCCCCGGGATATCGCCCAGGAAATCATCGACCATCTGCCCGATTCGGCCCTGGTGCAAAGCACGCAGATCGCGGGGCCGGGCTTCATCAATTTCCGGCTGGCGCCCGCGGCTTATCACAACGTCGTGCAGGACGCCCTGGATCAGGGGAACGACTTTGGGCGCAGCGAACTTGGCGGGGGCCGCCCGGTGCAGGTGGAGTTCGTCTCGGCCAACCCCACTGGGCCTTTGCATGTGGGACACGGACGAGGCGCCGCCTATGGCGCCACGGTGTCCAATCTGCTGGCGGCAGTGGGCTTTGCCGTACAGCGGGAATACTACGTCAATGACGCCGGGCGGCAGATGGATATCCTCGCCACCAGCGTGTGGTTACGCTATCTGGAACTCTGCGGCGAGCGGTTCGACTTTCCCGCCAACGGCTATCGCGGCGAGTATGTGATCGACTTCGCCCGGGTCCTGCTGGACGAGCAGGGTGAAGGCTACCGCGCAGCGGCCGACGCGGTGTTCAGCGGGCTGCCTCTGGATGAACCGTTCGGGGGAGACAAAGAGGCCCATATCGATGGGCTGATCCAGCAGGCGAGGGCGTTGCTGGGGGACAACCGCTACCGTCGGGTATTTGAGTTGGGGCTGAACGGGATATTGGAGGATATACGAGCTGACCTGCATGAGTTTGGGGTGGATTACGACTGCTGGTACTCCGAACGATCGCTGAGCGAGCGCGGCCTGATCGGCAAAGCACTTACCCGCCTGCGCCACGCCGATCAGGTGTATGAGCGGGACGGGGCGCTCTGGTTCCGGTCCAGCGCCTACGGGGACGAGAAGGACCGGGTGGTGCAACGGGAGAACGGCCAGACCACCTACTTCGCCTCCGACATTGCCTACCACATGGACAAGTTCGACCGCGGCTTCGAACGCGTAATAGATGTCTGGGGCGCGGATCATCACGGCTATGTGCCCAGGGTGAAAGCCGCATTGAGCGCCCTGGGTGAAGACGCCGACCGCCTGGATGTGCTTCTGGTCCAGTTCGCCAATCTGTACCGGGGCGGCGAGAAGGTGCAAATGTCCACCCGATCCGGGAGTTTCGTCACCCTGCGCGCCCTGCGTGAGGAGGTGGGCTCCGACGCAGCCCGCTTTTTCTATGTGATGCGCAAGAGCGAGCAGCATCTGGATTTCGACCTGGACCTGGCCAAATCAGAGTCCAACGAAAATCCGATGTATTACATACAGTATGCCCACGCCCGGGTGTGCAGTGTCATGCGGCAACTGTCGGACAAGGGCTTGAGCTTCGACGAGCTGGACGGCATCGCAGGCCTTTCGGGCCTAACACAGGCTCATGAGACCGAACTGCTGTACAGCCTTTCTCGTTATCCGGAAATGCTCGAGTCGGCGGCGCTGAACGAGGAACCGCATCTGTTGGCGCACTACCTGCGCGAACTGGCCGGCGACTTTCATGCCTATTACAATTCGCAGCAGTTCCTGGTGCAGGATGCCCACCTGAGAAACGCCCGCCTGTGCCTGATACTGGCCACACGCCAGGCATTGGCCAACGGATTACGCCTGCTGGGTGTATCCGCGCCTGAGAGTATGTAAGGGCAGTGAGTACCCGACGCGACTACAAAACCCGCCCCAAGAGCCGCCGCCCGGTAAAACGCGGTGCGCCGCCTTGGCTGTGGATGACGACCGGGCTCATGGCGGGTCTGTTCGCGGCGATGCTGATGTATTTGCATCGCCACGGCGCGCCGCCTGCGCTAACGGTGCAGCAACCGCCAGCGGATGCGCCCACGCCGCGCGCGGATACGGCGCCGGCCGTCGCAGAGTCCAGCGAACCCCGTTACGATTTCTACACCCTGCTACCCAAGCGGGAAGTGGAGATATCCAGCGAGGACCTGGAACCGGCCCGGGAGCGGGAGGCCAAGCGCCTGGCCGCCGGACCCTGGCTGCTTCAGGCGGGCTCGTTCAGGCAGTACAGCCAGGCCGACGCCCTGCGTGCCCAGCTCGCCATGAGCGGGTTGGAATCCAGCATCGATCTGACCGAGGGTGACAACGGCGTCTGGCACCGCGTTCGACTGGGCCCCTACACCAGCAAGCGCGAAGTGGATCGGATTCGCTCCAAACTGGCTCGAGTCCAGGTTCGCGCGATCATTATCAAGGCTTCGCCCTAGTGTGCTGTCCCGTAAGTTCGTTGCGTTGCAGAGCGCCTCACATCCACCAGTGCAAGGCGCCGATGCGCAGGCATAGCA
>JAHEDQ010000271.1 GCA_024641125.1 Candidatus Competibacteraceae bacterium
CAGGAGCTCACCGGTGGATCTAGGCAATCCGTCTGCAGGTTGGAGTGCCGCTTTCCGGGTCTACACCAATCCTCGTGTGCTGGCCATGCTGTTCCTCGGTTTCTCCGCCGGTCTGCCCTTGTTGTTGGTATTCGGCACTCTGTCGGCGTGGTTGCGGGAAACGGGTGTCGACCGCAGCACCATCGGTCATGTGAGCTGGGTCGCCACCCTCTATGCGCTCAAATTCGCCTGGGCACCCCTGGTGGATCGGCTGCCCCTGCCTGGTCTGACCAGCGTGCTCGGACAACGCCGCGGCTGGATGCTGTTGGCCCAGCTGGGGGTGATTGTCGGTTTGCTGGCCATGGGGCAGCGCGACCCTGCGACCGAGTTGGGGCTGCTGGTTGGTTGCGCGCTGCTGGTGGCGTTTTCCTCCGCTACCCAGGACATCAGTATCGACGCCTGGCGCATCGAGGCGGTCGAGGTGGATCTTCAGGGCGCCATGGCCGCCACCTACCAGATGGGTTATCGGCTGGGCATGATCGTGGCTGGTGCGGGTGCACTCTACATCGCCGAGTACCAGTCCTGGTCCTGGGCCTATACCGCCATGGCGACGGCCATGGTGGTGGGTGTGGTCACCACCCTGCTGATTGCCGAGCCCACGCACCGCATCGACCAGGCGGTCTGGCAGGAGGAGGCTCGGGTGGTCGAATTCCTCGAGCGCTCAGCCCATCTTCCCCGGCGTTACCGTCAGATGGCGGCTTGGTTTATCGGCGCCATCGTTTGTCCGTTCACCGAATTTTTCGCCCGCAACGGGCGCATCGCCCTGGGCATACTGGCGTTTATCTGTGTGTTTCGCATCAGCGACATCACCATGGGAGTGATGGCCAACCCGTTTTATATCGATATGGGTTACAGCAAGGCGGATATCGCCAGCGTCACCAAGGTGTTCGGTCTGATCATGACCATGGTGGGGGCGGCGCTGGGCGGGGTTCTGGTGGCCCGCTACGGTGTCATGCGTCTGTTGTTGGTGAGCGCCATCATGGTGGCGCTCACCAATCTGGTGTTTGCCTGGCTGGCCACCCAGAATGCGGACCTCATGCTGCTGGCCCTGGTGGTCAGCGCCGACAACCTCAGCGGCGGGGTAGCCGGGTCGGTGTTCATCGCCTATTTGTCCGGCCTCACCAACCGCGCCTACACGGCGACCCAGTACGCGCTGTTCAGCTCGCTGATGCTGCTGCCGGCCAAATTCCTGGGGGGGTTTTCCGGCAATGTGGTGGATGGATTCGGCTACCCGATATTCTTTCTCTATGCCGCCGCGTTGGGGCTGCCCGCCGTTTTGCTGGTGCTTTACCTCATGGGCCGCCGGGAAACCCGCGTCACAACGGCGCCTTAGGCTGCGCTCGGGAGCGGACAGGCTTTGGCGGAAAGCGCAGCGTCTGCACCTGCCACCGCGGTCCATCGATGACCAGGCGCAGGCAGGACGGGCCGCCGAAGGTGCGGGCCCGGCCCGCGGCCCCTGGGTTGAGTATCCACGGGCGCTCCGCCTGGTCCACCACCAAGCGATGGCTATGGCCATAGACGACCGCCCGCGCCCGGGTGTAGCGCATCCGTAGACGGTGATGTCGGCGCGCGGCCGGTTTCACCCGATCGCCGTGTAACACCACCAACTCACCGCCGGGCAGAGGCAGGCACAGTTCCAGCGGCAGCGTCTCCAGTATGCGCGCGTCGGCCCCGGAACTGTTCCTGGGCGGGTCGTTGTTGCCTCGCACGGCATGCAGCGTCGGGCCCGCTCCGCTCAACTGCCGCAGCACACAGGCGTCGCCCACATCGCCGGCGTGGACAATGTGGTCACACCCGTCCAGTGCGTCCAGCACCCTCGGGTCGATGCTGCCATGGGTGTCCGACACCAGCCCGACCATGATCTGTTTGCTGTCTGGCACGTGGCCTCCGTCAAGCTATAATGCGCCCCCCACCAATGGTCGGATACAGGCATGAGTCACAAGGGCGCCGTCGCGGCGGGCCATCCCGAAACCGTTGAAGCCGCCCGCCTCATGTTGGAGGCGGGCGGCAACGCCTTTGACGCCGCGCTGGCCGCCCTGTGCGCCGCCTGTGTGGCTGAACCGGTGCTGGCCTCCCTTGGGGGGGGCGGTTTCCTCATGGCCGCCCGGGATCGTCAAACCCGCTTGTACGATTTCTTCACTCAGACCCCCAGATGCCGCAGACCTCTGGACGAAATCGCGTTTTATCCCATTGTCGCGGATTTCGGCGGCACCCAGCAGGAGTTTCATATCGGCCTGGGCGCCATGGCGGTGCCGGGGGTGCTGCGCGGCCTGTTCCATGTCCATCGGGAACTGGGTTCCATCCCCATGCGCCGTTTGATCGAGCCGGCGCTGACCCTGGCGCGGCGAGGCGTCACCGTGAATGCATTCCAGGAGTACATGCTGCAGGTGACCAAGCCGATCTATGCCAGTACATCGGAGAGTCTGGCCGTGTATGGATCCCGGGAACGGGCGGGCGAGATGCTGGGCGAAGGCGAGACCTTTCGTCTGCCGGCCTTCGCCGACGCCCTGGAGAGTCTGGCGATCGAAGGCGATCGCCTGTTCTATGAAGGCGAGATGGGGCAGCCGCTGGTGGCCGATGCCCGGAACCGGGGCGGGTTCCTGACCGCCGATGACTTGAAGCACTACCGTGTGGTCGAGCGGGAACCGTTGTCGGTTGAGTATCGTGGCGCCCGGCTTCTGACCAATCCGCCCCCGTCCAGCGGTGGGCTGCTGATCGGTTTCGCACTGCGGCTGTTGGAGGCTGCCGATCCCGGCGATCGGGGCTTTGGCAGTCCCGAGCATCTCGATCTGCTGGCCAGGACCATGGATCTCACCAACCAGGCCCGGATCGAAAGTGGCCTGCGGGATTTGCCCATAGACCAACAGGCCGGCGCTCTGCTCGATCCCCCTTTTCTGGCCCGTTATCGTGATGAGGTGCTGCATCGGCGACGGGCCAATCGGGGCACTACCCATATCAGCGTGATCGATCTGCAGGGGCAGGCCGCCAGTTTGACCTTGTCCAATGGCGAAGGCGTGGGTTACCTGGTGCCGGGCACCGGGATCATGATGAACAACATGCTGGGGGAGGAGGACATCAATCCCCACGGCTTTAACAACTGGCCGCTGGACAGCCGGATCGCGTCGATGATGGCCCCGTCGGTGTTGCGCTGGCCGGATGGGCGCATTGCCGCACTGGGCTCGGGTGGATCCAATCGGATCCGAACCGCCATCATCCAGGTGTTGGTCAATCTGCTTGATTTCGGGATGGACCTGGAGCCGGCGGTGGAGGCGCCCAGGATTCACCACGAGAACGGGTTTCTGGATGTCGAGCCCGGATACCCGGAATCGACTCAAAACTGGCTTGCCGACCAGTTCCCCAGACACCGGATGTGGGAACAACGAAATATGTTCTTCGGCGGCGTCCACAGCGTGGCCCTGAATGCGGCGCGGCGGGTCTCCGGGGCCGGAGATCCGCGTCGGGGCGGCCGCTGGGCCAGCTCCGCATGAGTATACCGATCCGGCATGGGGCGGGACACTGACAGGCTGGGTGAAGCGCGACAGTGGCTGCAAGGGTGGCCTCTTGCTCCACAGCGTCTATCATTGTGGATTGACCGGATCGTTCATACACACATCTGAGGAGCGGGATCAGCATGGCGAGCGTGACACTTCAGGGCAACGCAATGAATACCAACGGCGATCTGCCGGCAGTGGGCAGCGCGGCACCGGATTTCTCATTGGTCAATGGTGATCTCCAGGACGTGAGGCTGGCCGACTTCAGCGGCCGCAAGAGATTGTTGAATATCGTGCCGAGCCTGGATACGCCGACCTGCGCCATCTCCACTCGTAAATTCAATGAATATGCCGATGAGCATTCCAACACCGTGGTGCTGATCGTGTCGGCGGATCTGCCGTTTGCCCAGGGCCGGTTTTGTACCGGCGAGTCCCTGTCCAATGTGGTGCCCCTTTCCATGATGCGGTCACGGGCCTTTGCCCGGGACTATGGTGTGTTGCTGACCGACGGGCCGCTTGCGGGCATCACCGCGCGGGCCGTGGTGGTCATCGACGGGGACGGCACTGTGCTCTACACCCAGCTGGTGCCGGAAATCGCCGACGAACCCGACTATGAGGCCGCCCTGGCGGCTCTGAGCTGAGCCGGAGCGACCCCGGCAAATGTTGTTTTTTGGATACATTTTTAAGAGTCTGTGATTTTTTTGCATCAATGTGTTGCATTTTGGTCTCTCAGGCTCTATAAACTATCCAGGTACAACAACGAATGTTCGATTGTTGTCTCTTCGCAACTCGACAGGGAGACCTAGCAATGAAGAAGACCGCGATTGCACTGGCTCTGGCCGGCCTCGTCGCCGTGCCGACCATCGCTGCGGCCGACACCACCGTGTATGGCAGCGTCCGAATTTCTGAGAACTACAGCAAGACCGAATTCAACGAGAGAGTAATCAGAGACGATCTTGGCAGACCTATTGGGGTTGTAAACCGTGACGACATCAAGGGCTGGGACGTTCAGAACAACGCATCTCGCCTGGGCTTCATGGGTGCGGAAGATCTGGGTAATGGTATGTCCGCGATCTACCATTACGAATTCGGCGTCAACCCTGCCGACGGCGTGACCATCGGCGGCACCAACAACCGTCTGGCCTATGCCGGTCTGAAGGGCGGTTGGGGCCAGGTCACCATGGGTACGCAGTGGAACCCCTATTACTTCGCCGTCGGCGGTGAAGTCGACGTGTTCAACGGCTTCTACAGCGCCAACGGCTACTACGAGGCCGCCGGCTACAACGAGCTGGACTCCACCCGTTCGGGCAACCAGATCCTGTACAAGAGCCCCTCTTTCGGTAACTTCACCCTGCACGCTGGTATCCTGACCGACATCGGCGGCAACACCGGCGTCGACCAGTATCAGGTCGCCGGTATTTACGACAACGGCTCATTGTTCCTCGGCGCGGCCTATCGTGGCCTGGACGGGGACAGCACCACCCAGGGTATCTTGAAGCAGGAAGCCAAGGATCAAGGTCTGTGTCAGAGCGGAAACGCGAACTCCCCGCTCATTTGCTCCGGGAAGCAAAAAAACGTAAACCAATATGGTCTGCAGGCCCGTTACCAGTTCGGGTTTGGACTGGGTCTGGCCGGCTCCT
>JAHEDQ010000077.1 GCA_024641125.1 Candidatus Competibacteraceae bacterium
CGATAACTATGGCACCCACAAACACCCCAATGTGCGCAAATGGCTGGAGGCTCACCCGCGGTTTCAGTTGCATTTCATACCGACCAGTTCTTCCTGGTTGAACTTAGTGGAGCGTTGGTTTCGTGAAATCACCGACAAGCGAATCCGACGCGGTGTATTTCGAAGTGTGCCGGACCTCGAAAAGGCAATCGATGAATATCTTGAAGTACACAACCGAGATCCGAAACCGTTCGTGTGGACGGCAAAGGTCGAGCAGATCCTGACAAAGGTATCAAAGTGTAAAGCCATTTTGAAAACAGTACACTAGCGAAACTGTTAAGACCCAACGGAATCTTGGTGGCGACCTTGCACGGTCGCTGGTCAGAGAGCGTGCACAAGGTTGCACCGTACATAGCGGAAGACCGCTGGCGCGGCATCGTCGACCAATACAATTCGCACGGGTATGGCTATGGCGATTACCGTAGGGAAGAGTCGCACGAATTTATTCCCGAAGGTTATGGCATTTCTTTAGTTAAGCCGCATAAGGCGATCGAGATCGTGGAGAGTATTCCCGGCGTTCGACTGTTCCTTTACGGCGAACGTGCCTGGGCCGATCACCAGGACGTTGTTGCAGTCGGATTGCCGGCATTTGACCAGCCTTGGCCCAGACAATAGCTCTCAGATATGGTGACCGTGCGTACTTTTTGAGGAGTGGAGTGATTCTTTGATGGTCTATTCCCGGCTTGGAAATCGGTTTGCCAGCCTGACGAGGAAGCTTCGATTGATGCGCGACAAAAAGACTTTTTACCTTTATCAAAAAGGCTACTGCCCGATTTGTCAGGAATCGGTTGAATTCTATTCCGAGCAGCATTGGCTAAGGGATCATTTTTTCTGCTCTTCATGCGGATCAATACCCAGGGAACGGGCGCTGATGATTATTGTCGACCAGTACCGTCCAAACTGGCGTGATCTTGTTGTTCACGAATCTTCACCAGGAGGGCGGGGAGTAAGCGTGAAGCTGCACCGCAACTGCCCGAATTACACGGCCTCGCAGTACTATCCCGATTTGGCGCCGGGCGAATATCATGCTTCCGGATTTCAGTGCCAGAATCTGGAAAAAATGACGTTTTCCGATAATTCTTTTGACCTGTTTATAACTCAGGATGTTATGGAGCATATCTTCAACCCGGACAAGGCATTTCGTGAGATCGCGCGCGTTTTGAAACCGGGTGGCGTGCATATTTTCACCGTGCCGATCGTGAACAAATTCAACGCATCGGAGCCGCGGGCGGTTCGGAGCGCCACCACCGGCCAGATCGAGTATCTCAAGGAAGCGCAGTATCACGGCAATCCGGTTGACGCGAAGGGCTCGCTGGTTACCATGGATTGGGGCTACGACATCCAGCAAGTCATCATGGAAGCGGCAGCCACGCCAACCACGGCGATTATTATGGACGATCTGGATATGGGGATTCGGGCAGAGTATTTGGATGTTCTGGTATCCAGAAAACCCGGTCCGAGTGAGTAAAACGAAGTTTGCTCAGGCTTAACGTTTCCGCAGCAATGAGTTCGATCATTACTTGTGAGTGGTTGATAAGTCGGATTTTCGTTTGGGGCGTTTTGCGTTCTTGTTCGAGATCTGGAAATACCGGTCGAGGTGGGCGACATAAGCGTTGGCCTTGGCGAGCGATCCCTGGGATGGGGTACTTAGGCTGCGTGCGATCGACTGCATCTGGCGCACTTCCTCGAGGTGACGCTGTGTCTGTGTCGACCCGGTAACACTGTGGGTGTGCCGCCGATGTAGATTGAGTGCGTCGTTTCGGTAGTAGACACGGCCCTGTGTCAGAACATGGAGATATATCAGCCAATCCCCCGCGACGCGGTAATCGTACAGCTCATCCCCAATTGCCTCTAACGCGGTCGCAAGTGCCGTGCGATGGAACACTACAGCGCTTACATTGGGGATTGTATTCTTGATGCTCAGTGCTTCCCCGATCTCGTCACGGCCATCGACGCAGTAGTCATGTTGCCAGCGGTCGGATACGTCTGCTGTGTAGTCCAGATAGTCATGTGCCAGAATCGCGCCGTCCGAGTTTATTTGCTTGGACTGACTGTAGGCCAGAACCACATCCGGATTGCTGAACCCGGCTGCCATTTCGAGCAGGAATAAATCCTCGGCGCGGTCGTCCGCTTCGGCGATCCAAACCAGGTCGCCGCTGCACAGATCGATGCCCTTTTGCCACTGACGAAACACGGAACCGGAACGCGAATCGTTGACGATCAAGCGCGCATCCAGGCCGGTGCGGTCAAGGTAGTTCTGGATCGTGCGGACGCTGCCGTCCGTCGAGGCATCGTCGAGAATGATCAGTTCGTAGATTGGGAAACTCTGGCGTCGAATACTTTCCAGCCGCTCAACGATGTACTGCTGGTAGTTGTAGCTCGGCACAACCACCGAGATTCTTGGCAGGGCGCCAAGGCCATGGAGTAAATCGAGGGCATACTGGTGTAACGACGGCACAGTGGTGGTTTGTGACGGCGCTGACGAATTCAGTAAATAGCAAACCTGTGCGGCGAAATCTTCGACATCCAGATGATCCGCGAGGCGGCCACCGTGTTCTACAATGAATTCAGCGGCGCCCGTGGTCTCCCGAAATGCGACCACAGGGACGCCCACCTCGCAGGATTCAAGCACGACATTCGGAAATGGATCCTCGCGCGACGGCAGCGCGTAAACGGAGGAGGCCGCGTAGTACTCGAACGGTGCTGCATCGAAGCCGACGAACAGTACCCTGTCCACCAGACCCAGTTCCTCAATCCTGGATGTAACCGTCCGCATCATGGCTGGGTCGGCGTGTCCGACCCAGATGAAGACAGTATCGTCGCGCCCGGTGAGCACCCGATGGGCGATTTCTACAAAAAGGTCCGCACCCTTGCGCGCGTCAACGAATGCGATGCTCAAGACGATTCGGGTGCCTGCAGCGAGGCCATGCCGCTCGCATACCACGCGGTGGGCCTCCTGGGGCTGGTCTTTGTACGGGTTTTTTCGCAGCAGACCTTGCGGTCGGATGAGCACCTTCTCACGGGCCACAGGTACGACGGTGCAGAATTGCTCGAACACCATTTCAGCCGGGAAGACCAGCGTATCGGCAAGTTGGGCAATGCTTTTGGCATTTTCCTCCTGCTTCATGGCGTGGATGATGCCCGGCAACTCGTGAATCAGACTGAGAATCCGGTAGCCATTCTGCTTGAGTGCGGGCACGATCACGCCGCTGACTACGGTGCTGGTGATCGCGTTTACCGTTCCCTTATCACGCAGGTCTGCAAGGAACTTTTGCACGCCGTTTGTATCCGAATCTTCCGCATTCAGAGTGGGTCCGATTCGCGAGAAATCGTCCAGCAACTTGCCGCCGGCCAAGGCCAGTATCGAAACATCGAAGCGGCACTTGCTCAATCGCCTGGCCGTTTCAAGTAACAGGAACTGGGCGCCATGTGGGTGGCAGTCGTGGGTCACCAGCAGTAGAGAGTCTATCACCTGATCGCCGCTGCGCTGCAGAGCGTTGCGGGTGGCTTGAAGGTATGCATACCCGTAACGTTCGTCGGGTTCCAGATAGGCCCCTTCCGCCCATTCGTTCCATGCATTTACGAATATCAGCCTCTGGTCTGAATCCGGTTGGTGCTTTTCCGTGTCGCGGATGGCGTTGTCCAGCCATTCCTGGTAGAGCGACGGCGCGCTGTTCAGGAACACCGTGGCTGTATTTTTACGTCTCGGCGTGTTGTCCCAGGACGGACACACTCCGCGAAACAGCGTGTAGGCGGCCTTCTTGTAATGCCGGCTGCGCTCGATGAATACGCGCCAGTCATACACGGTGCACTGAAAATCATTCCGCAGGGGTTCCACGCTGTCGGTAATGATTGGGGCGGCTGAATTGTTGGGTGGAAACTCGATCGCCGCATCGAAGCCGTACTTCGCGGGATGCACCACCTCGAATGACTGGGTGTAGGCCAGGAATATTGGGCCGATGCCGTTGTGCTGACACCATTTGCGCCAGCGTCGCGCGGTCGCCTTGGCCGAGGGCAGGAGGCTGGGCCGATAAACCACAAGCAGTGGTTTCCCCTGAACCCGAATGTACCGAGAGTCACGCATGTATTGCGCGACGTGTTCGATGAAGGCCACGTCATCATCCGGCGAGTGCTGTTGCCCAATCAGAATCTCACTGTCCAGACCGTCCCAACGACGACTCCAGTTTTCGTTGGCCCAGCACAGGCAGAAAGGCAGGTCCAGATCAGGTTTATTGAGATAATTTTCGACCGGTGCCTCCAACAACCGCTTGCCGCTGAACCAGTAGAAATAGAAGCAAAAGCCCTCGATCCCGCACAGTTTGGCCAGCTCGACCTGCCGCTGCTGAATCGCCGTGTCGAGCAGGCTGTAGTAACCCAGTTCGCTGGGCACATGGGGTTGATAGTGCCCGGAGAACTGTGGCTGTGCCGGCCGCACATTGGTCCATTCGGTAAACCCTTCGCCCCACCAGGCATCGTTCTCGGGGATCGGATGAAACTGCGGCAGATAGAAGCAAATCACTCGTGCCGGCGCGTCCTCAAGGGGTTTGCCGTAAAAAAGAGGCACATAGACGGCACCCCCATTCCCAGTGGCGTTTATATCCGACCGTATTGTGGCGCTGACGCCGGTCGCTCTGGAGGTGGGCGCCGACAGGCTTTGCCAGTCGTGGTATGCCTGACTCCAGCCGAATACATGCGGAAACCGACGAAACAGGGTGTTTTTGATTTGTTGCTTGCTGCGAATGGAGATGGGCAGCGAATGCCATATTCGCCGGGCATGTTCCGACAGCGTGCGGCGGCCTTGCCAGTACGAATACGGTTTTGTTATCAGCGTTCTACGCAGTACCCGCAGTGGCCTGGTCAACAACCAGGAGTGACTGTCGACAATCGTGTCCAGTTCCGCCGTCACGCGGCTGAGTTCGTCCTCCCGGGTTGCCAGTGCCGTTCGAAGCCCGCCTAGCTCGATGTCACGCACCAGCGCGGCGTAATCGCGCTCCCCCAAGAATGCCAGGATGGGTGCGATTCGGCGGAGATCAGCCTCAAGCGTGTCCCAGGATGCTATGAACTGACTGTCGGAGCGCAATTCAGGCCGTCGGGCCGCCGCCAACAGTAGATCATAGGCTTGCAGCACGGCGTCGAACACAAACGGACTCTGGGCCAGATCCTCCCTGTTGAACTGGTGATGGCGGCGTTCCGCAGACACGAATGATCCAGCAAACTGACCAATAGCCGCAGCGCGTTCTGGTGTCGAGATTAGGCCCAGAGTCCTCGAGACGCGCTCGAGCGTTACCGCAGGCTGATCGATCAGCGCGTCAAACTCCACAAACTCGCGGGTTTGCCCGTGCGTCCCGCAGACAGCGCCAACATAGTGCTCCAGCCATAGCACAAACGACTTTTGAATCGGGAACTGATTTCGTGTCAGGAGGGAGTGGGCCACGCTGAGTGGATCCCTCACCGAAATCACGTAGCAAACCGTCGCAGCACACTGATTGAAGATCGGTTTCCAGAACGCAAGCAATCGGCACAGGCGTGGATCCTTCAGTCCCCAGACCGGGTTGACGTCCAGTCTGCTTCGTACCAGTTTGGTGGCGTCCGCGTGCAGCGCTTCAAAATTTGGGTCAGTGGTCAAGTCGTCGGGGACTAGGGCCACCGACTCGTAGGTGATTCCGATCTTGTGCAGCAATCGATCGTTTAGAGCGACTATCTCCCGGTCTTCCCAGAAACCGGTCGGATTGTCGAAACCCGGCTCAACCAGGCTCGATCCCACTTCGACCCCAAGCGCGGTCAGTCCTCGTGTGACCGCGCTGGTGCCGCCACGGTGCATACCCAGCACTGCAACAATCTTTCGATCGCTGTATGGTGGCCGGTTCATCTGATGTCAAACCGCAAGGGCTTCTGTCCCTGCGGGTGGTTCCAGTCGCCGATGTAGGTCATCTGACGCCCCGTTTCCTTGGCTAGGTGGTCCATTTTCGCCTGGGTGTAGTTTCTAGATTCCGGAGATTCGATAAAATCCTTCTCGGCGCGGACCACGCCGCAAGTCATGCCCAGCGGGAAAGTGGATGGTTTGAGACCTTCGGCTAAGGTGGAGCCGGACTGCAGGTCCGCAAATTCTTCCTGGTATGAACCGTCGCGTCCCACGAATGGCGCTTGACTAGATTCTGCGCTCACTTCACTGTCCTCGGGCAGCGCTCTAATCATCGCGACCCCCATCCTTAATGCACCTCAAAACGGACCCTTCGACGTCCGAGATGTCGAATAGCCCGAACGCGGCCGAATGCTCGCGGCCGACGATCTTGATAGCCATGGCATCGACTACTCTGTTGATGAAATCGGTTCCGCCGATTGAGCGTATTCCGAAAGTAAAAAAATAGGTGCCCGGGAAAAATGTCAACCTTACATCCCATGCCACTTCCATGATCGTCCCAGCCTCAACCGCGACAGATCCTTGCTGAAACGAAGGATGCGCCAAGCCGGCCAACTCGATGCCGCTGACTGATTTTATATGAAACCCAAAGATGGCATCGCCACAGGCAGCATCGAAGCGTACCCTGATGCGCACCCGCGCTGGAAAGCCGGACGGGACGACGTTAACCTTTTGGCCTGAGCGGTCCTCCAGATGCCATTCAACTATTTCGCCACCATTTGTTGCATACTTAAAGAGTCCTTTCGGAACCAAGTCATCTGCATACAGCGCAGGTGTGATTTGCTCGGTTTTGGCCTTGGCTACAGAGCTAGGTCCTAGGTCTGTAGTGCTCGCAATACCAGAGCGAATCGACGCGCGGATCTCGTCATATTCAGCCGGGCGTGAAAAGATCAGTCGTTGATACAGTTGAGTAACCTTTTTCGCCGAGTCCATCAGCAGCAACTCGCCACTGTCGATTAACAGTGCTTCTGAGCACAGATGCGTAACGGTGGTTGCGGAATGGGATACGAAAAGGATTGTCGCGCCGGTGTCTTTGATCGCCTCGATGCGTGAAAAACACTTGCGTTGGAACAGTTCGTCGCCCACGGAAAGGGCTTCGTCCACGATCAGTATCTGCGGGTCCACATTAATAGCAACCGCAAACGCAAGCCGGACGGTCATTCCGCTGGAGTAGGACTTTACCGGTTGCTCGATGAAGTGACCAATATCTGCAAACGCCGCGATGTCGTCGAAACGCGCGTCGATTTCTTCCCGGCTTAGCCCAATGACCGAACCGTTCCAATATACGTTCTCTCGCCCGGTAAATTCGGGATTGAAACCAGAACCCAACTCCAGCAGTGCCGCGACCCTGCCAACCGTATGTACCGAGCCGCTGGTGGGGTGAAGCGTTCCACAGATCAGTTGCAGCAATGTGGATTTGCCGCTGCCGTTGCGGCCGACGATGCCTACGGTTTGTCCTTGCTCAATATCGAAAGACACGTCTTCCAGGGCACGGAACTCGCTAAAGTAACGAGCTCTTGGACGTCGCAGCAGGCTCTGCAGCCGAGGAACCACGAACTGCTTAAGCCGGTCGTGCGGCTTGTCGTAGATCTGATAGGACTTGCTGAGGTTCTGAACTCGAATAGCGACATCAGAGCACATCGGCAAATCCTTTCCGAGTGCGCTGGAACCACCAGTATCCAAGCCAGGCAATCATCAAGCTCGCCACTCCGTACAGGAGCAGGCCCGTCCAGTTTGGCAGTTGTCCAAAAAGCAACACCCGTCTTGATTGCTCGATCATGAAGGTCAATGGGTTGAGGTTGAGCAGGATCCTATACTGCTCTGGCAACGCGGAGAGCGGATAAAATACCGGCGCCAGAAACAGCATCGCCGTGGTTATGATCCCAGTGGTCTGGGCCACGTCACGCAGGTAGACGCCAGTTGAGGCCAGCATCCAGGCTATGCCCAAGGTCAGTAGGATGAGCGGCGCGATCACCACCGGGGCAAAGATAACAGTCCAGTGTAGAAAGCCGTTCAAAAGCACGAACGCAGCCAACAGAACGCATAGGCTGACCATGCTGTGGAAAAGCGATGCGCCCATCGACACTATGGGAAGAATCTCCAGCGGGAAAACGACCTTCTTCACATAGTTGACATTGCTCAGAACGATGCCCGGTGAACGATTTATGACGTCTGAGAACAGGCTGTGCACAATCAATCCAACAAATAGCACAACCGCAAATTGCGCTTTGCTCTCCTCGCCGCCCACGTTCCATTTGGCCTTCATGGCGACAGAGAATACGAAGGTGTAGACAGTCAACATCAGTACTGGGGTGAGGAACGACCAGAGCAGTCCGATCACGGATCCGCGGTATCGTCCGACGACGTCGCGCCTGGTCATTTGCAGTATGAGTTCGCGATGACGAAACACACTTTTCGCAAGCGAAACCAGAGACGTGGGTTGGTCGGCATGGGGGTTCATCGTTTCAGGGCCTGACACCGTCGATTCAATCCCAGTCATCGCCGTTTCAAACGTTTGGCTGAAAGGGGCCATGACTCAATGGCTTACGGCCGGATGCCGAGTGTTTATCCGGAAAAAGACGAGCGTTGCAAACGCTCACAATCCACGTGGCCCAGCTTTGAGCACCGTGGAGTGGTCGACGGGCTAGGCTTCGCCCACCTTCTTCGCGGGTGTTCTCTCCGGTATCTGGTGTTTTTGTGTCAGTGTCTCGGATGGATTCGATGCATCCTGTCGACCGATCCTACGGCCCTAACGCTCGCTGCTCGCGCCGGTTGCACGGATTGTACCCCACCACACCGCTTTTGGAACATGATCGGCCCTTGACATGGCTGCGGCGAGCGGACCATCGCTCACGAAGTTGGGCGCTCGCCCCACACAAAATAGACCGGTTGCATTCCAGTCCTGATAGGTCCAGTGGAGAGTGGCGGATGGCTATTGCCGGTTACCTATCGATGACGCGCTTGGGCTTGCACGGAATCATTCGCCGGAGGTACCGCCATCGCCTCAGAAAGCCAAACCGGCGCGCCGGCCCATAGCCCGGTTGGAATCGGTTTCCGGTTTCTGAGGCGGATCCTTGACGTACCGAAGATTGGGCGTAGCGGCAGAACTTCTGCACGCTGCCCTCGACTTCAGGCACTGGGTCGCCGTTTCGCCCGATGATCTCCGAAATCAACACCTCAGGTCCTGAAGCCTGGCATGCCCTGGACGGCCGACGGGCCGGGCTGCGTCTTTAGGGCCGTTGCC
The DNA here is from genome assembly GCA_024641125.1 of Candidatus Competibacteraceae bacterium. Classification (GTDB taxonomy): domain Bacteria; phylum Pseudomonadota; class Gammaproteobacteria; order Competibacterales; family JAHEDQ01; genus JAHEDQ01. Next base: position 9,204 of record JAHEDQ010000077.1, read on the forward strand.
GATAAGGCGCGAAGGTGTAGTATTTGGGGAACCGGTCGAGTCTGATATGCAGCCAGTACACACCCAGACCCGAGGTGCTGCACCAGAGCGGCGCGTCCGATACCCGTGATTGCAACGCTTTGCCGACGGCCGCCCAAAGCGCGCGGTTGACGTCGGGCGGCCCTATTCTGACAAAATCGGCCAAGTGTGCTGTTGAACTGGGGCAGCCCGAGTCTGACGGCACAATAAGGACTGCGTCTCTGCCCAGATTCGCGAATTCCACTACCGGTTCGGTGGAATACAGGTGCGCTTTGAACGGCGCCGGGTCGGCATCCACGCCATCTAACGCCGGACTGTCTGCCAGCACGAACTCAAACTGGTTGGCCAGCGCCGATATCGATAAGGGCGGCGTTTCCCAGAAATAGGCGCGAAGCGGGCTGGACGCGAGCAAGGCACCGAACCAGTCAGCAAACCGACCATCCCGAGCCCAAAGACGGAGTACCTGCGCCCAGGATATGGGGGTGTCCTCGGTCAAAAGCCGGTATCTATGAACCCGGCCGTTTTCCAGAGTATCGATCGAAGCGGTCCAGACCATGGCGTTCAGCGCGTCGGCGTGCCCACTCCGGCCGAATACCAGTCCCGGGTCCGGTTGACTATGTTTACCACCGATAGCATGACCGGAACCTCGATCAGAACGCCCACCACCGTTGCCAGTGCGGCCCCGGATTCGAATCCAAACAGGCTGATGGCCGTTGCCACCGCCAGTTCAAAGAAGTTGCTGGCTCCTATCAGGGCCGAGGGTGCGGCGACGTTGTGCGCCTCACCGACCACGCGGTTGAGTCCATAGGCCAGCATCGAGTTGAAATACACCTGAATCAGTATGGGCACGGCCAGCATCAGGATGATCAGAGGTTGATTGAGAATCTGTTCGCCCTGAAAGCCAAACAACAGCACCAGCGTCACAAGCAAAGCGCACAGGGACAGCGGCCCAAGGCGGCGCAGGGTCGCATCCAGTCGGGCCTGTCCCCCTCGGGCGAGCAAATTGCGACGCCACATCTGGGCACCCAGGACCGGCAGCAGGATGTACAGCACCACCGACAGCAACAGGGTCGCCCAGGGTACGATGATGCTGGCCAGGCCCAGCAGCAGGCCGACAATGGGCGCGAACGCGAACACCATGATCACGTCGTTCAGCGCCACCTGGCTGAGGGTGAAATGCGGGTCACCGTCGCTCAGGTTGCTCCATACGAACACCATTGCGGTGCAGGGCGCTGCCGCCAGCAACACCAGCCCCGCGATGTAGCTGTCGAGCCGGTCGGCAGGGAGCCAGTCGGCGAACACGACCCGGATGAACAACCAGCCCAGCAGCGCCATTGAGAAAGGCTTGACCGCCCAATTGACGAACAGGGTGACCCCGATGCCGCGCCAATGACGTCCCACCTGGCGCAACGCCGTGAAGTCGATCTTGAGCAGCATTGGAATGATCATCAACCAGACCAATGCCGCCACCGGCAGGTTGACCTGTGCGACCTCTATCCGCCCTGCGGCCTGGAACACGGACGGCGCAGCCGACCCCAGACCGATGCCCGCGACAATACACAACAGCACCCAAAGGCTGAGATAACGCTCGAACAGGCCCATGTGTTGCCGCGCCGCCCGGCGCCCGGTGGTTTCACACTGCGCGCTCATGGATTTGTGTCTTCTCCGGCGGTTGTCACAGTGTGAACGTCATCTTGAATTACACCTAAACCGATCAGCAGCAGTTTGATTTCGGGCTACTAGTGGGCCATGCGGGAAGTTCGGCAACCCACAGCCAGTCCACAAGCCGGGTTGGCAAGGCACGCGAGCGCAGGACTGGCCGTCGCCAATTCCAGCGAGTGTAACGCGGCCAACGTGGCTTGTGGACTGGCCCAGAGGGCGCGTCGCTGATGAACCAATGTTGCGTTGCACCCTTGGAAAGGGCCTGCCATTCCCTGCGGTGTGCGCCTTACCTTGGTCCATCAGCGGCGATCTGTGAATGACCGAACTTCCCGCATGGCCCACTAGGGCCATGCGGGAAGCAGGCGCCTGCTGCGGCGGGATCTATGGTGTCTAGACCGTAGACCGCGCTTTCGCCTGTGGTCATAAAGGTCTCCCAGGGGATGCCCTCAGGGTCGAAACTCCAGGTTTTCTCTGATTGGGCGTAGCAGTATACCGAGGCACCCTGCTCGATAACCGGGGCCTGGGCGGCCTTGAGTCGCCCGGTCGCCTGCTCCAGATCAGTCGGGTCTTCCACTGAATGCCCAAGTGATCCAGGCCTTTACCGGCGGACCGGGTCGAGATGGCGAAGTTGACCCGGGGATCTTGCAACATCCATTTCGCGTAATCCGTCTTCAGCACGGTGGGCGGCTGATCGAACAGTGTGGAACAGAAATTCACCGACCGGTCCAGATTTTCCACCGATAGATTCACATGCAGTCGTCTCAGATCAGTATCCTCATTGGCAGTCGGGGAGTAGGGTCTTTAGTAGCGGGGCGCAGACTTGGGGATTGCCCTGGCAGCAATCCTCCATCAAGAAGACCAGGAGTCCACGCATGGTTTCAAAGTCCACCGTGTATACGATCGAACGGCCCGCGCGCCGCGAGCGTACCAGGCCGGCATTGGCCAGGATGGTGAGCTGGGTGGACAAGGTGTTATGGGGCACATTGAGCGTACGCGCAATTTCACCCGCCGCCAGTCCGTCGGCGCCCGATCTGACAAGCAGTCGGAACACCGAAAGGCGACCGTGCTGCGCCAGTGCGGAGAGGGCCTTGATGGCGGAATCAATGTCCATATGTCGGATAATATAGAAATGTTGCCAAGGCACAAGTTGATGCTGTGTCCGGAAAATAGGGAATACTTTGCGGGATCCCGCGAGTAGCGCATGATCCGCGCCGGTGCCGGCATGCCCAGGCTGGAACCCGGTTAAGTGCGAAAGCCAGCGGCTATGGCGGCTGATCGAGCTGCAACGTTGTACGAGTGTGGGGTACGGGATGATTGAGCAGGAACGATACAAGCGGGTGATGGCGCAGTACCCCACCGGCATTGCTGTTATCAGTGTGGCGGATGGACACGGCGGCATTACCGGACTGACCGCCAGTTCGTTCACCTCGGTCTCCCTGAATCCGCCTCTGGTTTTGTTTTGCACGGCCTATGACACCGACAGCTTTCCCCACCTGCAGAGGGAACCGCACTTCGCAATCAATGTGCTGGCCGAAGATCAGACCGACCTGGCGTGGCAGTTTGCCGGATCCGAGCGGGACAAAGGGCTCGCTGCGCCCCATCTCATCCGGGCCTCCGGCACGCCCGTGCTGACCGGTGCGCTGGCGGTGATCGAGTGTGAGAAACACTTTGTGTATCCCGGGGGGGACCATGCCATTGTGGTTGGCCGGGTGGTGGGGCTCGATCTCGACCAAGGCCGGCGGCCACTGTTGTATTGGCGGGGGAACCTGAGCGGCTTCCAGACACCGGGTACCGGCTCCGATGGAAATACCGCCTGATACAGGCGCCGTTTTGCTGAAGAGCCCCTGATCCATTCGTGAACGTGCATCTTGAGGTTGAAATCCACAGTCCCAGCGTTGCAAACCTTGGCAATAGAACAATTGTTACCCGCGACCTGTGCCTTGAATCTGCACATTTCCCCCCCAATCTGCTTGATCCAGCATAAGTGAGAGGCCCCCTGAATCCACAGCTTTTGGACGAATCGGCCAATGATCTGATTGTCCGTTTGCGTTTTGCTTGGCGTGGTTGGACCATGACCGGTACGCGTTTCACCCATCACGCATCTCATGCGTTGATCAACCAGATTGGAGTCCCCAAACCATGAGCGACGCGACACAACGTCTGCAGGCCCTGGATCGGAAGACCGTTTTCCATTCCTCCACTCATCTGCGCGCCCATGCCGATGGCACCGGTCCTGCGCCCCGTGTTATGGAGGGCGGCAAGGGGGTCTATGTAACGGACGCCGACGGCAACTCATTGCTCGATGCCTTTGCCGGACTGTATTGCGTCAATATCGGCTACGGGCGCGCCGAAGTGGCCGAAGCAATCTACCATCAGGCCAAGAAGCTTGCGTACTACCACACCTATGCGGGGCACACCAACGAGCCCCTTGTGACCCTGTCTGAACGGGTGCTCAAGATGGCCCCCGAAGGCATGAGTAAGGTGTACTATGGCTTAGGCGGCTCTGACGCCAACGAACTCAACGTCAAGTTGGTCTGGTACTACCACAATGTCATTGGCCAGCCGGAAAAGAAAAAGATCATTTCGCGGCTGCGCGGTTATCACGGTTGCACCGTGATGTCCGGCGGTCTGACCGGCTTGCCGCTGTTCCACACCGCCTTCGATCTGCCGGTGGGTCCGATTCTGCACACAGACTGCCCCCATTATTACTGGGGTGCGGAGCCGGGCATGAGTGAGCTGGAATTTTCCCGCCAGTGCGCGGATCGGCTGGAGGCGATGATCTTGGCGGAGGGGCCTGAGACGGTGGGCGCCTTCATCGGTGAGCCGGTGCTGGGTACCGGTGGCATCATCCCGCCACCCCAGGGCTACTGGGATGCGATCCAGGCTGTGCTGAGCAAGTACGAGGTGCTGTTGATCGCAGACGAGGTGGTCTGCGGGTTCGGTCGTCTCGGTACCCCTTTTGGCAGCCACATGTACGACATCAAGCCGGATCTGATCACCATCGCCAAAGGGCTGACCAGTGCCTACTTGCCCTTGTCCGGTGTGATCGTCGGTGAGCGCGTCTGGGCGGTGCTGGAGGACGGCTCCGATGAGTATGGGCCGATCGGCCATGGCTATACCTATTCGGGCCACCCGATCTGCGCGGCCGCGGCCAATGCCAATCTGGACATCATCGAGCGCGAGTCGCTGATCGACAATGCCCGGGACACGGGCGCTTATTTGCAGCAGCAGATGCGCGCCGAGTTCTCGGATCATCCGTTGGTGGGCGAGGTGCGGGGTGTGGGCATGCTGGCCGCATTGGAGCTTGTCGCCGACCGCGAACGCAAACAGCGTTTCGAGCCGGCGGATAAGGTGGGTCTCCGAGCGGCGGCCGCATGTCATGGTCAGGGGCTGATTGCCCGGGCGATGCCGCACGGTGACATTCTGGGATTCGCACCGCCGTTGCTTATGACGTCGTCACAAGTGGATGAATTGGTTGTGAAAACTCGTGCGGCGCTGGACTTCATATCGGATGAATTGCTGCGCGAGGGCGTGTGGCGCGCGGCCTGAACGGGCAAAGGACGGACTGCGACCGGAGGCGAAAATCAGGGGTGCGATCGCCGCCCCAGGCAGCGATGCGGTAAACCCCGCTGCATTGATCCGCCCTCTTGGTCTGTGCGCGCTGACCTGTCTGCGGCGTACGACGGCTCGGTTTCAGTTCAACCGGCGGCACACGGTCATGCGATACTCGGTCGGCGTGGCGCCGGTCCAGCGTCGGAATGCCCTGGTAAAGTTGGCCGGTTCCGAGAAGCCGAGCAGGTATGACACCTCGGCCAACGACATGCGCGGGCTGCGCACGTAAACCAGCGCCAGTTCGCGGCGGGTATCGTTCAACAACATGCGAAACGTCAGCCGGTGCGCATTGAGGCGCCGTTGCAGGCTGCGTAAGCTCAGATTGAGCGCTTGGGCGACCTGCTCTTCCCGAATGTCCCCCGACGGCAGCATGTCGATCAGTTTGGTCTTGACCTGCGTTGGCAGGTCTTGCTGGTTGATCTGGGCGAGATACTCGGTTACCAGACGGTCATTTGCGTGGGCCAGCGCGATATTGGCCGTTGGCAGACGTTCCTGCAGCATGCCCCGGTTCAAATGGAGCACGATTTCCGGTCGCGAGAACTCTATTGGACACGCGAACGTGTCTTTGTAGGGGGCCATGCTGGCGGGTTTCGGGCGAACCAATTCCAGTTTTTGCAGGAAGAATTGCTCGCCGTACAGCAGTCGACACATGTGATTGAGGGTCGCTGCCGCGGCATCGGCGATGGGTGGCTCGACTGCGGTCAGGCCAGGCGCTGGGGCCAACAGAAACTGACTGGTGTCCGGCTGCTCGACAATCCGGACAACCGCACCCGTCGTTACAAGTCGAAAGTATCGCCGCAGGCGGAAAAGCGCCTGCTCCAAGGTGTCGCTGGCCATCCAGGCGAATCCCAGGGCGTGAAAGGTGGTGGGGTGCCAATAGCGAGCCACCACCAGGCCGAATGCAGGATCGCGCACTGCCTCGACTGCGATCGCCCAAAGACGTGCCATGCCCGCCACCGGATAACGACCTAGGGGGTCATCCAATAACGTCGGGTCCAGGCCCGCCTGCTCCAGCAGCGTGTCCCGTTCCAGGCCATAGGATTCGGCTGCCCGCGCGATGGCAAGAGCCCAAGAGGAGATGGTGGTTGGTATCACTGCGCATTTTCCGTTTGGCAGTTCGATTCGCTGATCCGGTTGCCGTTTCCCGCATTGTCCGTTGCTGCTGTCGCCTGCTGAGGGGCCAAGCGGTTGGCGGAACGGGATAACGGCTATTCCCGATCCGGCGCATATCGTAGCACGCAGTAAACGAGGCGATAGGCATTCACGCCGGTTGGATACGAACATGCCGCAGCAAACTCCGGAATATCAAACCCACGAGCGGACGCTCAACCGTCCGGTGCATTTCGTTGGGATCGGTCTGCACTCAGGTCGCTCGGCCGCCATGGTGATCCACCCGGCGCCCTCCGGCACAGGCATTCAGTTCGAACGCGTCGATGTGGCGCCTGGCAAGCGCATTATCCAGGCGCATTGGAGCAACGTAAGCGACACCCGTCTCTGCACCGTACTGAGTAATCCGATGGGCGTCAGTGTCGCCACCGTGGAGCACCTGATGGCGGCGCTGGCCGGCTGCGGGGTAGACAACGCGGTGGTGCAGATCAGGGGTTCCGAAGTGCCGGCCGTCGATGGCAGTGCCATGCCTTTTGTACGGATGGTGGAATCGGTTGGAACCCGGGCCCAGAGTCGGCCCAGGCACTACGCCGTGATACGCCGCACGGTCGAAATCAGTATCGGCGACAGCTACGCCGTGGTCTTGCCGGATTCTGTACCCGGCGTCACGGTCAGCATCAATTTCGCGGACCGCGCTGTCGGATACCAGAAGTGTCGAATAGAACTCACTCCGGGAGCATTCAACAGCGACCTGGCGTCGGCCCGAACTTTTGGTTTCCTGGCGGATGTTCAGCCCATGCGCGCCAGTGGCCGTGCCTTGGGGGCGTCGCTCGACAATACGGTGCTGGTAAATCATGGCAGCGTTGTCAACCCCGAAGGACTGCGCTTCGCCGACGAATTCGTGCGTCACAAGGCGCTCGACCTACTGGGTGATATGAGCCTGTTAGGTGCCCGTTTTGTCGGGCATATTCTGGCGCATCGGCCCAGTCATCGTCTCAATTCGTCTCTGCTGGTGGCGATGCTCTCTGAACAGAATGCTCTTGAATACATGACGGCTGCCGATCTTTTGGGGTATGCCGGCAGCCACGGTGGACGGACCAATTTTCGTCGTCGAGCGCACACGCTTGCCGCCTTGGTGAACCCTGTCCGCGGTGACCGATAGCCACTCGATTGCACCCGGCCATGGCATCCCTTTTCCATGATGGCAGATCTGAAAATCCCGTCGTTATGCGGGCACGCCGATCACCGCAAGCGTGTCACCCATTTGGATCAAACCGGGATGGTGCCTGGCCAACACAATGCCGCCTATTGTGGCCGCGTACTCAACCGGTTTGACACCGGTTCGGGCGGTGGAGTAGATGCGCGCCAGGACCTCGCCGGTTTGAACTTCGCATCCGAGGCCGATGCACGGCTCCAGCAGGCCATCATGCTCCGCGCTGACGTAGCACCGGTCATCCGGCATTTCCAATAATCGCGTCTTCGCCTGTTCGGCTTGCGCCTGGAGGATGTTCTCGTGGATGAGAATATTGCGTATGCCACGTTCGGCTATCGCGATTGTCTCCGGCGAGGTGCCGCCGCCACCGCCCAGTTCGGTGGTGACAAAGGTCTTGCCCAGGGCTTCGGCGGCAGTGTCGTACAGCCCGCTCGCATCGATCTCCAGCATGATCAATGACCAGGGCGCGGCAAAAGCGTGCATTGCCGCCATGCAGCGTGCCTCATGGGCCTTGTCATCCAAGACGTGGGCGGCGGCGAAGGGAATGAATTCCAGTGTTCGGCCACCTGAATGGATGTCTACCACCACATCGGCCATTGGCAGCAGATAGCGCTGGAAGTAGTCGGCGATCTTCTCGGTCGGCGTGCCGTCAGGGCGACCTGGGAACATGCGATTCAGATTGCCATTGTCGATTGGCGAAGTCCTGCGCCCGGCTTTGAGGGCCGGGTGATTCATGAATGGAACGATGATCACCCGGCCACGGATCTGCTCGGATTCAAGCCCCGCGGCCAGTTTGCATAAAGCCACCGGGCCCTCGTATTCGTCACCATGATTGGCGCCGGTCAGCAGCGCCGTCGTGCCGGGGCCGTTGCGCACCACCGTGATCGGAATCATGAGCGCACCCCAGGCGGAATCGTCCCGGGAATAGGGCAGCTTCAGGTGACCGTGTTGGACCCCGTCGGCATCGAAGTCGATCCGGGTGCTTATGGGCGATTCCTGCATGGCGTTCAGCCCTTGACCAGCAATTGCCGCGGCACCTGGCAGAACGGCTCGGCGCCTGTTTCGGTGATCAGAATGCTTTCAGTGATCTCAAGTCCCCAGTCATCCATCCACAGTGCGGGTATGAAATGGAAGGTCATTCCTGGCTGCAGAATGCTGCTGTCTCCAGGGCGGAGGCTCATCGTCCGCTCGCCCCAGTCCGGCGGGTAACTCAGGCCGACGGGGTAGCCGCAACGGCTGTCTTTCTCGATTCCGTGAGCCTTGAGAACCCGGAACAACGCATCAGCCACATCCTCGCATCGATTGCCGGGCTTGGCCGCCTCCAGGCCGGCCTCTATGCCTTCGAGCACTGCCTGCTCGGCTTCCAGAAACTTCTTTGGGGGCTTGCCGAGGAAGATGGTTCTGGATAACGGGCAGTGGTAGCGGCGATGACAGCCTGCGATCTCGAAAAAGGTTCCGGCGCCGGATTCAAAGGGCGCATCGTCCCAGGTCAGGTGCGGCGCAGCGGCGTCGGTGCCGGTTGGCAGCAGTGGAACGATGGCCGGATAGTCTCCGCCGGCGCCATCAACACCAAGGATACCGCTGTGATAGATTTCGGCGACCAGTTCGTTTTTGCGCAATCCGGGCTCGATGCGATCGAAAATGTGACTGTGCATTTTCTCCACGATACGTGCCGCGGTCCGCATGTAGCCCAGTTCCGCGTCTGACTTGATGGCGCGCTGCCAGTTCACCAGTGCTGTGGCGTCGACGAAACGGGCGCGGGGCAGACCGCGCTGCAAGGCAGCATAGGCCGCCGCACTGAAGTAGTAGTTGTCCATCTCGACGCCGATGTAGGTCCCGCGCCAGCCGCGATCTTCGATTATGCGGGCCAGGTAGTCCATCGGGTGGCGTTCGGTGGACTGTACGTAGTGATCGGGATAGCCGACGATGTGCTCGTCATCCATGTAGACGGTTCGCCGCGCCCCGTTGGCGTCCTGGCCCCGCCCGAACCAGACCGGTTCGCCCTCCGACGGTATCAGCACACACTGGTGGACATAGAATGACCAACCATCGTAGCCGGTGAGCCATGCCATGTTCGACGGATCGGTTGCAACAAGCAGCTCGATGCCCTGCTCGTTCATGGCGGCGCGGGTTTTGCTCAGCCGGATCCGGTACTCATCTCGGGAAAACGGCGGTTTGCGCGTGGACAGCATTGCCTGCACCTCGATGCTGAGGGATCACAACCTTGATGAACGGCAGCCGTCACAGTGTGAACGCGGACAGATCGCTTGTCATGCAGCGTTTGCGGGCCATGCGGTTGGCATTGGCGGGCCGTGGTTAGGCCTTGGGGCGTGCTTGGCAAAAGCCGGCACATCGACGGTGCGAGG
>JAHEDQ010000272.1 GCA_024641125.1 Candidatus Competibacteraceae bacterium
TCCTGCTGCTGTCTCAGCTGGCGTTTGCCCAGCCATCGGATGGCTGCGGGACCGCACCGCCGTCCGATCCACCCTCCTCCCTGACCCTGGACGGCGAGAAAAGATCGCTGATCGCGGTGATCCCGGAGGGCTATGACCCGAACACCCAGTACAAGCTGATCTTCGCCTTCCACGGGCGCACCAATTCCAACGCCCAGGTGAGAAGCTACTATCGGCTGGAACAGGGAGATCCAACAGACACGATTTTCATCTACCCCAGCGGGACAGAGGACGACTCGGAGCGATACAGCTGGTGGCGAAGGGGTGACCCGGCCGACGCGCTGCGGGACTACGCGCTGTTCGACACCCTGCACGAACGGTTCACCGGCAAATACTGCATCGATCTCGAAAGCGTGTTCGTGGTGGGTCACTCCCTGGGCGCTACGTTTGCCAACAGTCTGGCCTGCGCGCGGGGCGACAGCATCCGGGCCGCAGTGACCCTGGGCGGAGGAATTATCCGCGCTCAGTGCACCGGACGGGTCGCAGCCATGGTCCTTCATAACCCGAAGGACAAACTGGTGAGCATCAAGGAGGGTGAACGGGCCCGAGACAGTTATCGGGCGCAAGACGGATTGCCGGACACATCCATCGCGTTCGAGCCACGCGAGTTCAACTGTCGACTGTATGGTCCAACGGATACCAAGTATCCCGTGCTGTGGTGCCCCCACGGCAAGGACTACAATGGCCGGGGAAAATTCTATCCCCACACCTGGCCCCCCGATGCAGGTCAGGCGGTCATGGCGTTTCTCCGGGGGCTCCCCGAACTCTGATTGAAATCCGACTCATCGACCCGGCCGTCATAATGCCCAGCACGCGCATCCACACAGACCTGCTGCGCCGGGTTTGCTCCAGAAAACAGACAAGCCCGACGGCCTGGAAACGACCGTCGGAGGCTCTCGGCAACCTGATTGCACCATGGACACTCAGCCGGGGTTGACTTCCACTACGTACTTTTCACCATCGCTGTAAACATCGACCAAGCTACGATTGTGAAACGTACGCAACCTGTGCGTGTTCGCCCGAGCCACATAGCCCTCTATTCCGAGCCACAGGTCGCGGAGGTGCGGACCTGGAATGCCGAAGCGAAACTCAACAACGCGGCTACCGAGCGCCGGCAGTTTCACGATTGCTGCACCCTTTGGGCGAATCTCGAATTGGGTGTAACTGTAGTTAAAGAAACTGACACCGCCCTGCACGATGATCCAGGGCTCAACACGTATGTCCTCGTAGCGATTGCTAACCAACCGCACCGACACAGCGCACCCGCCGCCCTCCGGGGGAATAAAATCGCAGGCCTGTACGTCAGTAAATGTCACCGCGGGTGGAACCAACGCGATCTCGCCAACATCCCAGTAACCACCTACATCGACATCAAACGGGTCCGAACTTCGCTCCTTGTAGTGGTAGGCTTCCGCGTAAACAGTGTACGTGCCCGGCTCTATTGGTTGTCCTTCGTCATCAACACGAAATGTGAATTGGCCGTTCTGATCTACCTGGGAAGAGGCAATCCACTCATCTTCGGGCGTCCGCAGAGTGACGCTGGTCCAGTACGGCGCTTCTCCAGAGAGCACCTGACCATGAATACGATCAACCACACGCCCTGTGATGCTTTCTATGGGAGGCTGCAACTCGGACAGACTCAGGACATAGCTACCCCAGGAACCATGCCCTCCCGCAAAGTTCGAATCGCAGCAACTGGTCGCCGCCAGCACGATCACCCCATCAGTCGGCACCTGGAATCGCAGAGAAGAATCCAGGCCCCTTGAATCGTCGTTTGAATTAAGCAGATTGCATCCACTGCCAAACAATCCAAGATACGGATCGCTCAGTGTGCCATTCCCAGAACCCTGTCCTTGCAAATCAACCCGGACGGATTGCCCCGGAACCAGACGGAACAAGAAAAAATCCACGCCGATATCACCATCAGTGTTGGACAACTGTCCAAGCACCGTGCCAGGCGGCGCGGTACCGGGCACTTCGAGTGCAGTCAAACAGGTGTTGTTCGGCTCAACTTCTAACGAGGGATCTGCAAAGCTGCTCGTTGCCAGCAGCAACGATGTCGACAGTGCCGCCGCTCTCCACAGAAAAGAGTCGCAGTAACGCATGACAGCCTCCTTCGTCACCAGAAGTCTGGGCAAGTCCCTCGACATCAGGCTGACCACGCAGCGCGTGCCGCCGACCGCGCGTGTCAACAACTGCCTTTCTTATTTTTAACCCCTGGCAAAACCCAAAAAAAGGACCATCCTCTTTTAACATTATCCTCCGATCATAGACCGGCAACATGGAAATCCTTAGCCCAATTGACTTAGATCACAAACGAGCCAACCAGAAAGAAAACGGCCTGGGACAATCCATCCTGACACGCTCAAGTCGTGTTGGATCCGCCTTGCATCCTGGCGAAATAACAGGACTCTGATATCCTGACGAGCCTAGAGACTCCGTCGCTCCACACTGGTCATCGGGTATGTTTCAGTTTCTGAGTTCACTCTTCTCCGCGCCCGAACAATCGGCCTCAACTTTCGACGAGGCTTTGATCCAAATGGCAATCGAACGGGTACTGGAGGGCACCGACAAGCGGCTGCGAAGCTACTCCGGATACAAGACTGCGCTGCGTGGCCCGGTTGTGACAGCGGCCGAACATATCATCGCACTGGTTGACGGCTTGCCGGCACCCACCGAGATCAACCGGGCAACATGCGCGTCGGACCCAAGGCTGAAGGCCTTTTTTGGATCCTTCGCCCGTTTCCAGGAAAAAATCGGAACCGCGAAAAACCTCCGGGACTTCATCGAGCAAAACGCGTTGAGTCCGTCTGATCGGATATACGGCCTTCTGATCATGGAAAAGAGTGAGGTCCGAAAACCGGGCAGCGCTATGCATGGCGACGTAATCCAGCGCGACGTCATTCAAACCTCAGTCAACTTCTCCAATCACAACTTTCGCGGGATTGCACGGTCACCCGCCGAGATCGGCATCTCCCTAAAGCGAGGGGGATTCGACCACCTTATCGAAAGGGGCCTGGAGGACATCGTTGCGGCACGATCCAAACGGGTGGCTCTGACCGAAAAGCACAAGTTCCTGGAACGCAAACTGGCTGCGATGCGGGCAGGCAAATGGGGTCTTGGCGGGGTTTTGGGGGAAAACACTGAGGCCGCAAACGAGACCGAAAACGACCCGGACGCTCTAAGCGTGGAGATCAAGGCATTGGAGGCCGAAATGTCAGAGTTGGGCGAAAGCCAGGATGTACTCGGTCGGAATATGGAGATCATTCAGCATGCCCTGCGGCACGCGGACACAGTCTTGTCAATCCGCCCGGTCACACTGGTCGTGGACAACATGAACTTTAAGGTCGATGCCGGGACGCCTGGAAACGTTAACACCCTCGAACTCTTGGAACTGTTCTCCGACAACGGGCAAACCCGAATCATTCTTCCCTGTTCGTTTCAGGTGAGCGATTTTCCGGCCAAGCCCGATTTATTTGCCGAGGCCGCCCGCTATCTCTAACGAAGGTCTGATTTAATCTGGACGAAGCAGATTGGAGGTTGAGATGGGCAGATTCAAGGCGCAGATCGCCGGTAATAGTTGGCCTATTGCCAAGCTTCTGCAACGATGAAGCTGCGCATTTCAGTGCCAGGATGCACTTTCAGGAATAGCGCCGCTGGGTCGCCGCGGGCAGTCGCCTGCCCGCGGCTCCCACAGATCCGGACGTGCCCGATTCGGGCATCCGGCTCTTCGGACTATGGCGTCGCTGCACGGCGATAAATACTGTGAACCACACGCGGCTGGGGGAGCGGATAGCGCGCAGCCAGACGGACAAACCTCTCCCACGTCATTCGCCCATGCCAGGAGCGGCGGTCAAGCCACTTGCGCCACAGACGCTCGACTTCGTGGAGAAAACGCTCGAGCGCCCGCCCATTGCCGGTGATGCCATAGTAGGCATAGTGACCCTGGAGCTTGCGACGTAAAGCCGCCTGCTGGGCCGCCACCGGCCAGTGTCGATGCGCCCGACACCAACCACCGATCTCCCGCAGCGCGCGGGTGAAGCGGTCCTTGGCCGTCTTGCTGCGCGTTGAAAATTGACCAGTTTTTGGAGGTTGTGCGCGACGAAAATTGACCAGGGTGATTCACTCCGCCGCTCATTTTTTGAGCAATTACTTTTGGGAGATGATTACCATGACGCTACTGAGCAAGATTCGACGAATGCGATTTCGCGGCGGCGTGCCGATCAGCGAGATCGCACGATGATTAGGGTTGTCGAGAAACCCCGTCAAACGCTGGCTGAAGACGGAGACCGGCACCGAGCCAAAGTACCGGCGCAAACGTCGCCCCACGAAGCTCACGTCGTATGAAGGGCAACTGGTGCGTTGGCTGGAAGCCGACGCTCGCCGGGCGAAACGTGACCGGCGCACTGCGCTGGTGCTGTGTCGACGCGTGTCAAGGTAGTTGTCGCCTGAGTCATGCCACTTCTTTGTTTTGATGCTTGCCGGCGATTGCCGCATCGATATCCGAGTCGCGCTCGGTGTTCAAGGTGACGGCACCGCGCGGCGTCCAGTCTCGCGTGGCGCCCGACCAGCGGCGTGGGTTAGCGGCACGTGCGTGCGTATAAAGCGCATGGCGGGCGGCCAGCACGTCGTGGTCATCCCCGACATGGCGCTGCGCCGGGGTGACGTAGCCGATGCCACTGTGACGGTGCTCGACGTTGTACCAGTGGGTAAATTGCCCAGCCCAAGTACGAGCCTCATCCAGATTGGCGAAAGCCTTCGCAGGAAACTCCGGCCGGTACTTGGCAGTGCGAAACAGCGACTCGGCATAGGCATTGTCATCCGACACCCGCGGGCGCGAATACGAGGGCTTGATGCCCAGCCAATGCAGCATCGCCAGTACCGTGGTCGCCTTCAGCGTGGCGCCGTTGTCGCCATGCAGCACCGGCTTCTCCGGAGCCTGATGAATCCCCTCGACCAGCGCGGTTCTGCGCAACAGGTGCGCCGCCTGATGGGGCAGTGCCAGCAGCGCCACACCCATGTTGAGTGGCTGAAGTTCCTGCGCCAGATCGATCGCGAGACGCCGAGGGACAAGGTTCATCTGGACCGCCACGGCCAACGCCATCCTCGAAAAG
>JAHEDQ010000078.1:0-1171 GCA_024641125.1 Candidatus Competibacteraceae bacterium
CACTGCGGGCAGGCGTTCAGAGGTCGTTTGAAGCGGCGGGTGTGTGGCCGCAGGTGCGGGATCTGGTGGTGGATTTCAAGGAAGCGGGCGCCAGTTCCCTGGATTATCTGGTCCTGGCCTCCATGGATGGTGAAGCGGCCGGGCTTTACTTCAAACTGGGCCGATTGATGCAGCAGGCCTGTGTAGCGACCTGTAACGAACAGGGTTGGACCATCCCCTTCCCACAGCTCACGGTGCATCCGGGCGAAGGATTTGGCTCGGGAAAGGCGCTTCTGGGGCCGGCCTGAGGCCCTGGCACGGGCCGCTGCAACGAGCAATTCGACGCCCAAGCGACTAAGCTCCGGATAGAGACCGCCGGCCACAACGAGGCGTGGGCGGCGGTCGGTTCCACTGCTTCGGATCGCCGGCAGGGGAAACCTGCCAGGGGGTTGCGGATGATCGGGCGAAGGGCCGCTCTCGGTGCAGCAGTTGTAGGTGCTCTGCAGCTCTGTGTGACCGGTGTCGCCTGTTGCGAAGAGTATTCTCTGCACACGGCCGCACAACAGGGTCAAACCGATCTGGCGCTGCAGCTCCTCGCCCTGGGTGCGAGCATCAACGACCGCGACCCGTCCGATTCGTTACCGCTGTTTCTCGCCGCCCGTGGTGGGCACCGGGCACTGGTATCGGCCTTGATCGCCGGCGGCGCCGATGTCAACGGCCGCAGCGGCGGCGGCAAGACGGCGTTGCACGTGGCTCCACCGGAAGTTCTGGCACAATTGCTGGCGGCGGGCGCGGATGTCCATGGGACGGACCACAAGGGATCCACCGCCCTCCACGCTGCGGTCCAACGCGGACAGCAGACTTCGGTAGAGCGGCTGGTGGCGGCGGGCGCGGACGTCAATGCCCGGGATGCGCTGGGAACAACGGCGCTGCATGAGGCCAGCGGAACCATGGCCTTGACCCTGATTGCAGCCGGCGCCGAGGTCAATCCCGCAGACGCTCAGGGGATCACGCCCTTACATCGGGCCGCGACGCGGGGCGACCTGGTGGCGGTCGAAGCTTTGCTGGAGCAGGGCGCGACGGTTTCGGTGTCGGACTACAACGGGCTGACACCCCTGCACAACGCCGCGGTCATGGGCCACAAGCGCGTCGTCGAACTGCTGCTGGCCTATGGCGCCGATGCGCAGAGCGT
>JAHEDQ010000078.1:1271-19126 GCA_024641125.1 Candidatus Competibacteraceae bacterium
AGGGTTCAACCCTCGCGCCGCTGATCCGAACCCCCAGCGGGCCCCGCTGCAGCCAGGCGTCGACGCGGGTCTCGCCGCGGCGAATCTGAACCGCCACAAATTCATCCCGCACCCCCCCGGTGGTGGCGGTGCGCAGCTCGCCTGGTCCAAACACTGACCGCCCATTGTACCGCTCTATCACATCCCCGGGCAGCACCCCAGATCGTTCCGCCTGGGACCCCGGGATGACGGCGCTGACCCGGACCCGATTCACCTGACCGCGTGCGTACAGGTATCGGTCGTAGGATGCGTCGCCGATCTCGGCTCTGATGTCGAAGTCATCGTCATCGAGCTGTTCGAGTTCCTCGAAATACCGGTCGCTGCGAAACCAGCCCTCCCGGCTGGCCCGATCCTGCAGCTCGAGCCGATCCAGATCCCGTTGCGCCTCCCGCCGGACCAGATCGTCCACCAGCGCGTCGGGCACGCCGGCGGTCAACAGCGCGACGCGAGGGTCCTGCGTCTCAGGTTGCTGCTGTATCGGCACGCTTTGGTCAAATGCCTCCGGCAAAGCCGATGCGCCCGGCAACTGGGACTGCAGAGACGCCACCTGAGTCTGCAGCCGTTCGACCTGATCGGTTAGGGCACGCCAACGCTCGGACATTTTATCGAACTGCTGCTGCAGATCCGGTGGTGTGGAGACCATCGTGACGGCCAGTGGGCGATCAGACTGCGATGGCAAATCGACGGCCTGCAGTTCCGGCGTCGGCGCAGGTGCTGTGGGTTCGACGGCGGCCTCGACCCGAACCGCCTCAGACGGCTCGTTTGTACCCGACTGGCCAAAGGCAATGGCCCCGACCGAGGTACCGAGGCCAAAGGCGACGGCGGCTAGAGTGATGTCGCGCCACATGATCGTGTCCACCGTGTTGTTTGCAATCGGGATGCAGATTTCATCCCCGGATGAGGGTTAGTTTCCAACAGGCCGACCCAAGTTCCAGGCCATTCGATCCGCTACTCGGGCACGCCGGCCGCGGCCAGATCGGCCAACAGCTGATCCCGCACGGCTTGGTTTTCCAGGGGCAGCGCCTGAGCGATGTGCGAAAGGGTGAAACCCGGTGTGAGGACCTCCAGTTGCATGGCTTCCCATTCCGCCTCGGACGTCATATCCGATCTCGTGTAACTGGCAATCAGGTAAAGCCGTGGGAACGGATTGAACTCGTTGCGCTCGATAGCGTCCCTGAGATACTCAATCGCCTCGGCGAAATCGCCCAATTGGTAATGAGCACGTCCCAGATTATAGGGATAGTCCCAGCTGTAGTGCGGATTGAGTGCTATCGCCTTTTCGATGTAAGCCATGGCTTCCCGGGCATTGCCCAGGTTATTGCTGATCAGGGCCAGCAGGCCGTAGCCGTCGGCGTAACTGGGTGCGATGCGAATCGACTCGTGAGCCGCCGCAAGCGCTTGCTCGTACTGACGGCGCTGAAGATAGACCCAACTCAAGGCCCAAAACGCCTGTGGGGATTCCGGCGCGATGGCAACGGCCTGTTCGGCCAGTCTTTGGGCGCGCTCAAGGGCCTCCGCCGGCGACGCGGACCACCCGCGGAGCACTTCCCAGGCCAGCGTGACCGCCAAAGCGCCGTAGGGCCGCCCGAACCCGGGATCGAGGGCAATGGCTTTGCGGTAGGCCGCCGCGGCCCGTTCCAGACCGGCCCGCGTCTGGGTGCTGTAATCCTCGCGCCCCTGAAGAAAGGCCGCATAGGCTTCGAAACTGCCCGTCTCAAGTCCCATGCGACCGATGTCCTCATCCCGTATCAGTTGGATTTTGAGGGCCGCAACGATCTTGCGCGTGATTTCGTCCTGCAGGGCGAACACATCTGCCAGATTCCGGTCGTAGCGTTCGGCCCACATCTGCTGCCCGCTCCCGGTGTCCACCAACTGCGCCGTAATCCGCAGCCGATCCCCGGCACGGCGCACGCTGCCCGCCAGGAGGTAACTCACGCCCAGACCCTGACCGATCTCCTGAGCAGTCGCGCCCTGGCCCTTGTAAGAGAATGACGAGTTGCGCGCCATGACCACCAGGCTGGAAAGCCGTGAAAGTTCAGTGATCAGGTCGTCGGCGATCCCGTCACTGAGATAAGACTGTGCGGGATCGTCGCTCAGGTTTTCGAATGGCAGCACCGCAATGGTGGGCGTCTTTAGCTGTACGGCGCTCCCTGGCGCGGACTGCGGTCCGCCGTGTTTCCGGTGAGATCCGTACCAGAACAAACTCGCGATACCGGCGATCAAGACCAGGATTAGAACCGGCAGGGTCAGTCGACGCCATGTGCTTGATCCTGAGCCTGCCGGCCCGCGCGCCTCGCCGGCCTCGACACCGCTTAGCCGTACCCGCCAAACGCCCACCGGGCGTTGGATGTTCTTGACGGTGCGCTCACCAACAAACGCCAACGGAACGCTGACTTTGCCCTCGACGTGACGTGCCACCTCCGCCGATACCAGGATACCGCCGGGCTCGGCGAGCGCCTCCAGGCGAGCCGATACGTTGATACCGTCGCCGTAAAGCGCCTCGTCCTGCTGAACCACGTCACCCACATTGACGCCGATGCGAAAAACGATGCGCTCATGCTCCGCACGGGACGCATTTCGGGCCTTCATGCCCTGCTGGATATCGATGGCGCATTGGGTGGCGTTCACCACACTGGCAAACTCCGCCAGCAGGCCGTCGCCCGCCATGTTCACGACGTGGCCGGCGCGTCCCTCGATCGCGGGTTTCACCAGATCCGACAGATCGGCCCGAAGACGTTCCACGGTGCCGAGTTCATCCCGTTCAATCAGCCGGCTGTAACCCACCACGTCGGCGGCGAGAAATGCGGCCAGACGTCTATCCATGGGCATCCTTATTCCGCGGTAGAGATCATGCCAGAAACCCTACTTTAACAAATGTAACTGACACCGGTGGTTGCCGCTGATGAGGCCGTTTGCCGATCCACAGCGTAAGGTTGGCAGCATCTGGGTGCGTTAGCTGACAGCCGACTCGCGGAGACGCAGAATTTCGTGGTCCCGTTCGCTCAGGGTCCGTTCGAGTTGCGCAATGTTTTCGAACAGGCGAGAGGTGGCAAGGCGGAGAAAATAAAAGCCGAAGGTCGGATTCTGATAGTAGAGCGCCTCGAGCTTGTCATAGCTGATCTGCAGGACCGACCCGCTCTCGACGCAGACAAGTGTCTGGGTGCGGGTACGTCCAGGGGCAAGAAAACCCAACTCGCCGGCCACGGCACCGGGCTGGAGATCCACGTCGATCTCGTCCAGATGCAGTCGCCCCGAGACGAGGAACAGCATGTCGTTTGCCTCGTCTCCCTTTCGAAAAAGCGTCTCACCGGCCGCGACAGGCCGCCTGGTCATGAAAGGCTTGAGCCAATCTACCGACAGATCACCGCGGCTCGCCGTCTTTACGTCCTTGATCAGCTTGCGCATCTCGTGCAGGCGATAAATGTTGAGCGGCAAAAGAATCCCGTGAAGCACAACCGTCGGCAGGCTACCAAATAAAAGCCCGTACGCGGCAAACGCAAGGTTGCTGGCGATACCCACTATACGCAACGGAACCATGGTCCGCATCGATAGGGTGGCAATGACGAGACCAGCGGCGACGAAACCGATAATCATGACGTAATCCATGGCGATACCCCCAATGTCCAGGCAAGGATCGTACACCAGCCCGCGTCGAACAATTCGGCGCGAAATCGCGTCTCGAAATGCGACGTGGTCGGGTTGCATTGAGGTGCCCAAGAGCGTAGGGGAACGCAGTTAGCAAAGCCCTCTGCCGGCGCCCCGTAGAAGCGTGGACACGGTCAAACCGTCCGGAATACAAACCAGTATGGATGGGCAGCGGCAACGGTCGAGAGCGGCACCCGATGAACCATGCCAGCAACCGCCGCGCTCCGCCGACCAGGCTCAGCCAACACGCTTTCGACGGCGGTTTTCGGCCTCCCCCAGATTCCCCCCAGCGACCCACATTGGAGGCCACTCAATCCTGGGTCACACCAAACCACCGGGTGCTGGGCACCAGAGTCAGTCCCTGCAGCAGGACTGAGGTCAAGACAATGAAGAAAACCACGTTGAACACCGCGTCCGCCCCCGCGATTCCGTACGAGGCGGGAAACGTAGCCAGCACGATGGGCACTGAACCGCGCAACCCGACCCAGGACACGTAGCCGATTTCATTGCGGGGTTTTCCGAACGGCAGCAGGCACAGAAAAACGCTGACCGGCCGGGCCACGAACATGAGAAACAGCGCCATGGCAATGGCCACGCCGGCCACCGGAAACAGGCCGGACGGAAACACCAGCAGGCCAAGAACGATGAACATGGCAATCTGCATCAGCCAGGACAGGCCGTCGTGGAACGGAGCGACAAACTCCCGCCCCACTTTGAGTCGGTTGCCAATGACCAGCCCGGCAGCATAGACGGCGAGAAACCCATTGCCACCGATTGCATCGGCGATGCCGAATGTCAGCAGACCGAAGGCGAGCACCAGAACCGGCAACAAACCGGTGGCGGCGAGGCCGATGCGATTGACCACCCAGGCACCGGCGAATCCGATGGCGAAGCCGGCTATGCCGCCGCCAGCGAACTGGAGAATCAGAGTCGTGAGAACCTGGCCCGTACTGGTGGAAGGCTGAGTCATCAATCCCAGGATGACGGTGGTCAACAAGACGGCCATCGGATCGTTGCTACCGGATTCGAACTCCAGCAGGTAGCGGATACGCTTGAGCGGCTGAACCGGGCTGGTGCGAAACACCGAGAACACCGCGGCCGCGTCGGTGGAGGAGACGATGGCGGCCAACAACAACGCTTCCAGCCAGGTCAGGCCGACGGTACCAATGTCAAAGCTGGAAAACTCCCCCAGCATGAACCAGGCAAATCCGCCGAGCACGAGGGTGGTGACACACACACCGACCGTTGACAGGAGCAGACCCGGCACCAGGACCGGCCGCACCGCCGACCAGTTGGTATCGAGTCCGCCGGAGTAAAGAATCACCACCAAGGCCACGGTGCCGAC
The DNA here is from genome assembly GCA_024641125.1 of Candidatus Competibacteraceae bacterium. Taxonomy (GTDB): domain Bacteria; phylum Pseudomonadota; class Gammaproteobacteria; order Competibacterales; family JAHEDQ01; genus JAHEDQ01. The sequence continues at coordinate 6,301 of JAHEDQ010000078.1, forward strand.
CGCCTGGGCGACCTCGGCCGAATCGAACGCGATGCCACCCAGCCCCTCACTCCCGGCCAGCATGCCCACGGCCAGAAACAGCAACAGTGCCGGCACACCCAACCAATCGGAGAGTTTGCTTGCCAGCACGCCGAGCAACAGCAGCACGCCGATCGCCAGGATCCAGCTTTCGATCTCCAGCATTGCAACCTCACCGACCAACAACAGGGCATCACTATGCCGCATCCGCCGTTTGGGAACGAGTTGCAGCGCCCCCGCGCACCGATGGAAATCCAAGCGGGACTGTGGTGAAGTTCCGGTTTTGCGCAAACCGGCTTCTTATGGGCCTCCGATCTATTCGCGAACGTGCATCTTAGGACTGAAATGCACAGCTTCATCGTTGCAGATCCTGGCAATAGAACAACGATTACCCGCGATCTGCGCCTTGAATCTGCACATTTAACGTTAACTGACTGCTTCGTCCAGAATGAATCAGAGGCGCCTGACAGAACCCAGACGCGCCACCCGGGCAAGATGGAACCATCGCGCCCACGGATCATCCACGACCCGGAAGCCGTCGGGGAACTCAGGAGAGATATCTATGGAGCCGCTGGTCGCCGTCATCATGGGATCCGCCTCGGATTGGGAGACCATGCGTCATACCGCGGAAACACTGGATGAACTGGGCGTGCCGTACCAGGTGGAGGTGGTGTCCGCTCATCGCACGCCGGATAAGCTGTTCGCTTACGCGGAGGCGGCCGAGGGACGGGGCATCGAGGTCATCGTTGCAGGCGCCGGCGGCGCTGCCCACCTGCCAGGCATGGCGGCCTCCAAAACCCCGTTGCCGGTGCTGGGCGTCCCGGTGGAGTCCAGGGCCCTCAATGGCGTGGACTCGCTGCTGTCCATTGTGCAGATGCCGGCCGGCATTCCCGTAGCCACACTGGCCATAGGTCGAGCCGGGGCGGTCAACGCCGCCCTGCTGGCCGGCTCGATGCTGGGGATAAAACACATGCAGTTCCGTGAGGCGGTAAAGGCCTACCGCCATCGTCAAACCGAAGCCGTGCTGGCCAACCCGGATCCAAGGACCACAACGCCATGAGGCTGGGCATTCTCGGCGGCGGTCAATTGGCGCGTATGCTGGCTCTGTCCGCGCACCCTCTGGGTATCTCGGTGGCGTGTCTCGACCCGGCACCTGCGGCATGCGCGGCGCCGGTCACGAACTATTTACAGGGCGCTTATGACGACCCCTCTGGATTGGCCGAGTTGGCCGGCCGCACCGATGTCGTGACCTACGAGTTCGAGAATGTTCCGGCGGAGAGCGTCCGGGTGCTGTCCGAACACGGGCCCATCCATCCCGGTCCCGGGGCGTTGGCCACCGCGCAGGACCGTTTGTTTGAGAAACAGCTGTTCCGCAAGCTGGGCATTCCGACGCCGGGGTTTGCCGCGGTTGGCAACCCCGCCGACCTGCAGCGGGCCGTCTCGGAGCTGGGTCTGCCGGCCATACTGAAAACACGTCGGCTGGGCTACGATGGCAAGGGTCAGAAACTGCTCAGGGTGCCCGGTGATCTGGACCAGGCCTGGGAGGCGCTGGGTGCTGTGCCCTGTATCCTGGAGGCGTTTGTACCGTTCGAACGCGAACTGTCGGTGATCGCGGTGCGGGCGCCGAACGGAAACCGCGCCTTTTATCCGCTGTCCGAGAACACCCATCGGGAGGGCATTCTCAGACTGGCCCTGAGCCGCCCGGGCGACCCGCAGCAGGAAACGGCTGAAACCCTGGTGGGCCGTCTGGTGGACGATCTGGACTACGTGGGCGTCATCGCCCTCGAGCTGTTCCAGACCTCCGAAGGGCTGCTGGCCAACGAGTTCGCACCCCGGGTGCATAATTCGGGACACTGGACCATCGAGGGTGCGGAGACCAGCCAGTTCGAGAATCATGTGAGGGCCGTTATGGGACTGCCCCTGGGTTCCACCGCTGCCGTGGGACACGCAGCCATGGTCAATTTTATCGGCGCAATGCCGGAACCGGCCGCGATTCTTACCCTGCCCGACACGCACTTGCATGCCTACGACAAAGCGCCGCGTGCGGGCCGCAAGGTGGGTCACGCCTCTGTGCGCACGCTGGACGGTGCGCAGCTGGATGCGCTTGTGCAACCGCTGCAGCGACTGGCAAACGAGGTCGCGGACGGTTGAGAAAACCATGGTGACTGGCCACCAGACCAGCCCCGAGGTCAGCACAAGAGCGTATCTGATGCTCACCGTCACCACCCTGTGCTGGGCGGCCAACGCCGTGCTGGGACGTTTGGCGGTCGGCGAAGTATCGCCCATGGCGGTGGTGACCCTGCGCTGGCTCGGCGTGCTGCTGCTGCTGGTTTTTTTCGCCCGCGAGCCGGTCCGGCGTGATTGGCCCGTGCTGCGCCCCAAGTTGCTGTTTTTTGCCAGCATGGGCGCCCTCGGCTTCACCTCCTTCAACGCCTTGTTCTACGCCGCGGCCCATTACACCAGTGCGGTCAACATCGGCATCCTCCAGGGCTCTCTGCCGATGTTCATGCTGGTCGGTGCATACGCCGCCTACCGCACACCCATTACCGGTGTGCAGATCGCCGGCGTGTTGCTGACGGTTACGGGCGTCGTCATCGTGGGCACAGGAGGGCATCCCGAGCAGTTGGCGTCTCTGGACCTCAATCGGGGTGATCTCATGATGGTGATCGCCTGTGTCTTGTATGCAATCTACGCCGTCGCGCTGCGGCGCCGACCAGAGGTTTCCGCCCTCGGCCTGTTCACGGTCATGGCGGCCGCCGCTTTCCTGGCCTCGATTCCCCTGCTGCTGGCCGAGGCGGTCCTTGGACACCTGCAGTGGCCGACGCCCACCGGTTGGGTCATCGTCGCCTTGATCAGTTTGTTTCCATCGTTCCTGGGGCAGATCTTTTTCATCAATGGCGTCGCCGCGATCGGGCCCGGGCGGGCCGGTGTGTTCGTCAACCTGGTGCCGGTGTTCGCCTCGATCCTGGCGGTGGTGTTTCTGCGGGAACCGTTCCAGGGCTTTCATGCCGTGGCCTTGTCCCTGGTGCTGGGCGGCATCTGGTTGTCGGAGCGCGGCAAGCCGGCCTGAACGCCTGCCGGACAGTGCTTCTGGGTATGCCGCTCCGGATGGACTAGGATGCGGATGGGCACCGCATGGCATCGCGAACTCGGCCCGCGCCATCGACAGGGCGGCAACCCAGGACGGACCGTCGTTCGCAGTGAGAGATTCAGCGCAGTCAGAGACTGAGGGGTAAACGATGATCCGAACCGGCGCCGAGTACCGCGATTCCATCCGGGATACGCGCGAGGTCTACGTCAACGGCGAGCGGGTGAAGAACGTCACCACCCATCCCATGTTCAAACCGCTGGTGGACATCCGCGCCCGCATCTACGACCTGCAACACGACCCGGCCACCCAACCGGTGATGACGGTCGAACAGGATGGGGAGATCAACGCGGTCGGCAACGCCCTGCCCTACTCCCAGGCGGACTGGTGGGCCAAGCGACGGGCCACGGACGCGGTCCTGGAGGACATCGGCGGCGTGGTCACCCGGGTCGGCGACGAAACCGTGGGCGAAATGTGGTCCCTTTACGACGGACAGGACGTGCTCAACGAGGTCGACCCTCAATTCTCGCGCAACATCGAGCGCCACATACACAAGGTGCTGCACTCGGACCCGTTCCACGTGTCGGCCAACACCGACCCCAAGGGCGACCGTTCAAAAGCGCCCCAGGATCAGGACCCGGACATGCTGCTGCACGTGGTGGGCGAAACCGACCAGGGGATCATCGTGCGCGGCGCCAAGTACGAGACCGCCGCGGCCTACGCAAATCAGGCGTTCACCAAACCCACCATCGCGAACTGGGGCGATGCGGCCTACTCGGACTATGCGGTGGGATTCATCTGCGATCTCGGATCGCCCAATCTGAAATTCATCTGCCGGACCGGTTTCAGCGGACGGGCCGATGCCGACGACTATCCCCTGTCCAATCGGTTCGATGAGGTGGACACCCTGGTGGTATTCGACAGCGTGCTGATTCCATGGGAGAACGTGCTGTTCTATCGCCACACCAAGGCAGCGGTGTTCATCCGTGCCACCCTGCACCGCTATTCCGCGTTCGCCTTCGTACAACGCAACCTCAAGCTGGCGGACATGCTGATCGGCGCGGCCCTGTTCAATGCCCGCCAGACCGGTCTCGACAAACAGCAGGCGGTGCAGGAAAAGCTGGCGCAACTGGCGGTTTACCGGGAGGGAATCAACGCGCACCTCACCGGTGCCATCGCGCTGGCCGAGCGTTCACCCGCCGGCTTGATGATGCCCAATCAGTCCCTGCTCTACACCGGACGCGTGCTGGCCTGCTCACAACTTCATGAAATGATCCACATCGCCAGGGAACTGTGCGGTGGACAGATCTGCGTGACCCCGGATAAAGCCTGTTTCGAACACCCCGACACAAAACCCTGGATGGAGAAGTTCTACACCATCAACGACCAGTGGGTGGCGGACGACCGGCGCAAACTGCTGGCCTTCGCCCGGGACCTGCTGAACTCCGACTACGCCGGCCACAGACTGACCTTTCAGCTGTTCGCCCAATCCCCGCCCTTCGCCCATCTGGCAGCGGTCTATCGCAACTTCGACTGGGACGGCCCGCTGGATTTCGTGCGCAAGGCAGCGGGACTGTCAGACCGGGTACCCGGCCCAGGTGAGCGTCCACCTGGCGATGGCGCGGTCACGCAATGGTTCGCCCGGCAGGAGGCCGACATGGCCGCGCCGGATACACCCTGACCCCAGAACAGCATATCCAGACACCGTCGGGACCTGCCCATGACCCACAACCGCATCCGCCCCTTCAACACCCGCGACACCTACCCGGATCAGCAGCTGAACAACGATCTCGCCCAGGCCGTAGTCGCTCGAGGCTCAATGGTGTTTCTCCGTGGCCAGTGCCCCCAGGACCTGGACAGCGCGATCAGCGTCGCGCCGGGTGACCCGGTTGAACAGACCCACAAGGTGATGCAGAACATCGTGCAACTGATGGCGGAATGCGGCGGGACAATGGAACATGTCACCAAGCTGGTGGTGTATCTGACCGACGTGCGCCATCGTGAAGCGGTCTACCGCACCATGGGTGAATACATCCGCGGCGTACACCCGGTGTGCACCGGCTTGGTGGTTGTGGCCCTGGCCCGGCCGGAATGGCTGGTGGAAATCGATGCGACCGCGGTGATTCCGGACTGATCCAACGCATTCGGGAGGCGACCGACATGGCCGTTTTAACTCAGGACCAGATCGCGCAATTCCGCCGGGATGGCGTAATCACAGTGTAAAACGCGGTCACCCCCCGCCTGCTGGCGGCGCTGCGCGCCGACTTCGCGGTCTGGGTGGATGAAAGCCGCAAGCAGATCGCCCCCTATGGCGAGGCTTTGGACGGCCGGCCCCGCTTCGATCTTCAGCCCGGACACTCGGCCGACGCTCCGGGTCTGCGCCGGGTCCAGGCCCCCACCGAGATTTCCAAAGCCTACTACGAAGCCATGGCCGACAGCGCCATGACCGACATGGTGGCGGACCTGATCGGACCCGACGTCAAACTGCACCACACCAAGATCAACTCAAAACAACCCGGCACCGACACCCAGGTCAAGTGGCACCAGGACTTCCCCTACACGCCGCACACCAACTCGGATCTGGTGACCGCGCTGCTGATGATCGATGGTGTCACGCGGGAAAACGGCCCGCTGGAAGCGGCGCCGGGCTCCCACACCGGACCGTTGCACAGCCTCTGGCACAACGGCGTCTTCACCGGCGCCATGTCCGAGGGCGAGGCGGCGCGAATGCAGGCGTCGGCAATACAGTGTTGCGGCCCAGCCGGCGCGGTCTGCCTGATGCACACCCGATTGGCCCACGGGTCGGCCGCCAACGGATCATCCAAGCCCAGGACGCTGTTCATCTGCGTCTACTCGGCCGGCGACGCAATACCTTGCTGCCCCAATCCGGTTCCGACCCAACACCAGGGGTTGTTCGTTCGCGGCAGCGACCCACACCGTGTCCGTGCCGAGTCGTTTGTGGTGGAAACGCCGGAGTTTCCCAAGGGCGCTTCCTTTTTCAATCAGCAGTCGGACCAAGAGCGAGCGATGTCATGACTGTGTCGAAGGCAGTGCGCTGACGAAAAACATGGTCGTCACAGTGGCACGCCGGGCCTCCCAAGTCGGCGACTTTTGCGAGTTGGATACGATCCATCATCTGCGCGTGCAGCAAAACATGCTGGCGGTGGTGAGCGCTCTCTGACCGGGCATACGCCAAGCCCTCGGATTGACCGAACCCAGATACAGTTGCTCATTCCCCGATCGGCATGCGCCCGGGTGCGTTCCACCGCGGCCCCGGGCGAAGTGTCAATGACTTGAAGCGTCGGCACCATGCGAACCCGGAAATCCGCTTCCCGGGTGACGGACCCCAAGACGGTCAGCACTCCATGATTGATGTTGATGGTGTTGCCCTGCACGGCGACGCGGGTGGCGTCGGGCCGTAGCGGATTCGTAGTGATGATGCGCCACGCCCGGTAGAGCTTGATGGACTCATTCACCGGTGTGGCGTCGGGCCAGCCGACGGTCAGCGGGCAGTCGAGCGCATCTCAGGCGGACGAGGCGTCGCGCTGCAGCGGATAGTGGCAATAATAGCTGTGATCGGCCACTTCCCGTGACGCTGGCGGGAACTCGGTCCGGCACTTACTCTGCGCAAAAGGGCATCGCGTGTGAAACTCGCATCCGGTCGGGCGGTTGAGCAGGCTGGGCACTTCGCCCTTGAGCTCGACACGATCGATCACGGCGTCTGGGTTGGGTTCCGGGTTCGCGGACAGCAGCGCCAGTGTGTAGGGATGGCGGGGATGGTGGAAAACCTCCTCGGTGGGTCCCTGTTCCAGAAAACGGCCCAGGTACATGATCGCCATGCGATCGGCGATATGACGAACGACATTCAGATTGTGCGTGATCACCATAATACTGAGTCCGAACTCTCCCTGAAGCTGTGCCAGAAGATTCAGTACCTCCCCCTGCACGGAAACATCCAGTCCCGCCGTGGGCTCGTCGGCGACCACCAGCTTGGGATTGATGGCAAGCGCCCGCGCCACACCGACACGGCGGGCCTGACCACCGCTCAACTGGTGGGGAAAACGATCGCCAAAATGCCCCGGCAATCCCACCATATCCAGAAGCCGACGGGCCTCGGCATCCATGTCCCGGTCCGTCAGCCGGTGAATCCTGAAGGGCTCGGTCAGTTGTGCACGCACCTATTGGCGTCGGACCAACCCAAGCCTATGAAAAGATGAACATAACTGGCCAAACGGGTCCCCGATTGGGGCTTAGAAGCCCCATTTTCGATCTAAAAAAATATTGGTTTCAACGAACGTGGCCCATGCCGCTTGCAAACCGTGATTCCGCTCCTGGCCAAATCTGGCATATCACCCACCGCTGTCATGATCAGTACGTCCTGGTCCAGTTTGCACGGGACCGATTCCGTTGGCGGCATTGGCTGTTCCAAGCCAAAGTGGACGCGGGTATGCACAGTCTGCGGAAGTTATCTGCGCCATAGACTATCTTCCAAGCGCCAAAACGGCAGCCTGAAAGCGGAAAATGGGCCATTGAGACAACCAAAAGCTATTTGATTCCGTAGGTTGTCTTGGTCCGACCCCAATCTTGAATCCGCTTGGCCGGCGTCACCCGCGCACGGTTTCGGCACAAAGGCGGCCAGCCGGGCGATGAACCAGCGCCGTTACTCTCAGTCCGTAGCTCGCACCCGACCCGCCGGCGACCCCACGCGATCCGCGCTCGCATTGTCCGCCCAGGTTGATACGGATCAAGGCCGCGGGCGACCCGACGCGATAGCATTGACTACGCGCTCGAGCAAGAAAAGGACCCTAATGCCTTACTGCATCGGTTCCGCCCGCCGACCCGCGAACAACAGTCTCGCTCCGATTTTCCGGTCCCTCGCCCGCACCGCGCTGGAGAAGGGATTCGCGCAATGAGCGACACTCGGCAGAAGAACATCTTCGTCGTAGGTCTCGAGCCTTTCAATCTCCGGCTCTTGCAAGGCGTTCGGAATGCCGAGGGCTACACATTTCATGCGCTCCTATCCTACGTGGAGATCGCAGCGTCCAGCCGCTTCGATCTCGAAGCGCTTCTCGACAAGGCGCGCAGGATCTTGCGGGGCTTCCCGGGCGAGATCGACGCCATCGTGGGATATTGGGATTTTCCGACCGTCCTGACAATGCCGATCCTGCGGCGCGAGTTCCGACTCAGAGGGCCGAGCCTCAAGAGCGTGCTGCGGCTCGAGCACAAGTACTGGGCCCGCCTCCGACAGCATGCGGTCGTCCCGAACGAGGTGCCGCGTTTCGAGTTGGTCGATCCCTTCGACCCCGACGCGGCAGAGAAGATCGAGCTCGCCTATTCATTCTGGATCAAACCGATCAAGGCGCACTCCTCGCTCCTCGGCTTCCGGATCGCGCAGCGGTCCGACCTCGACCATGCGCTCGCAGAGATCCGGCGGGGCATCTACCGCTTCGCCGAGCCGATGGATGTCATTATGGGCTACGCCGACCTACCGCCCGAGATCCGCGCCGCAGACGGGGCACACTGCATCGCCGAGGAGATCATTTCGGACGGGCGGCAATGCACGCTCGAGGGCTATGTCCTTGAGGGCGAGATAGAGGTCTATGGCATTGTCGACTCGATCCGCGGTTCGAATCGGTCGAGCCTGGAGCGTTATGAATACCCCTCGGCCCTGCCGCGCGAGGTTCAGGCGAGGATGATCGCGTCCGCCAAGTTGGTGATCGCCGATGCTGGGCTTGACGACAGCCCCTTCAACGTGGAGTTCTTCTACCATGCCGCGCGCGACGCAATCTCGCTGCTCGAGGTCAACGCCAGGATCTCAAAATCCCACAGCCCGCTTTTCGACAAAGTCGAGGGCGTACCGCACAAGGAGGTGATGCTGGACGTCGCGCTTGGCAAGCGGCCAGACTACCCGGCGCGCCGCGGGCGGTACCGCTACGCCGCCAAGTTCATGCCGCGGCTTTACGGCCGCCATGACAACTGGCGCGTCCGGAACGTGCCCGATACAGCCCGGCGTGCCGAGATCGAGGCGGCCTTCCCCGGCAGCGAGATCATGCTCCACGTGACCGATAATATGCGGCTTGGCGACATGAAGCACCGCGACCAGTACAGCTACGAACTGGCCGCGGTCTTCATGGGGGCGCAGTCGCGCCGGGCGCTCCGCCGCGACTTTGCGGCGCTATGGGAAGCGATTGGGCTCGTATTCGAGGAGGTGGAATGACCGACGAACTGCAAATCCGCACCGACTTTCCGTGCAAGGTGCGGAGTGTCGAGAACCTCTGGATTCCGATGCGCGACGGGGCGCGGCTAGCCGCCCGACTCTGGCTACCAGAGGATGCCGCCGACGATCCCGTGCCTGCGGTGCTGGAATACATCCCCTACCGCAAGCGCGACTTCACCCGCCAACGCGACTCCATCATGCATCCCTATGTCGCCGGGCACGGCTATGCCTGCATCCGCGTCGACCTGCGCGGCAGTGGCGACTCCGACGGGGTTCTGACCGACGAGTATCTCCAGCAGGAGCTCGACGATGGCTATGACGTGATCGCCTGGCTCACCGAACAGCCCTGGTGCAGCGGCAAGGTGGGCATGATCGGCATCTCCTGGGGCGGGTTCAACGGGCTGCAGATCGCGGCGATGCGCCCGCCGGCACTGGCAGGCTTGATCAGCCTCTGCTCGACCGACGACCGCTATGCTGACGACATCCACCACATGGGCGGTTGCCTGCTGGGTGACAACTTGTCCTGGGCCTCGGTCATGTTGGCCTACAATTCCCTGCCCCCGGACCCTGAAATCGTTGGTGAGCGCTGGCGCGAGATGTGGCAAGCGCGGCTCGAGGGCAGCGGGCTCTGGCTCGAAACCTGGCTGAGACACCAGCGTCGCGACAGCTACTGGCGGCATGGCTCGATCGCCGAGGACTATTCCGCTGTCCGGTGCCCGGTGATGGCGGTCAGCGGCTGGGCGGACGGCTATTCCAACGCCGTCTTCCGGCTGCTCGCTAATCTCGACGTGCCGCGTAAAGGGCTGATCGGACCGTGGAGCCACAAGTATCCCCATATCGCGATCCCGGGCCCCGCCATCGGCTTTCTGCAGGAAAGCGTACGCTGGTGGGATCACTGGCTGAAGGGTGAGGCCACAGGTCTGATGAACGAGCCCATGCTCCGGGTTTGGATGCAAGACAGCGTGCCGCCGACCACGCGCTACGCCCACCGCCCCGGCCGCTGGGTCGCCGAACCTTCCTGGCCCTCCCGCAACGTCGTGCGGCAGCGCCTCCCGCTCGCACCCGACCAACTCCTTCCAGAAGACGCTGCGCCGCCCGAAGCCGCTCTATCGATCTGCTCGCCCCTGACGCTGGGGCTTTTCGCCGGAAAGTGGTGCTCCTACGCTGCAGGACCGGACCTCGCCCACGACCAGCGGGAGGAAGACGGTGGCGCGCTGGTCTTCGATAGTGCTCCCCTGACCGAACCACTTGAGATCCTCGGCGCCCCAGAGCTGGAACTCGAAATCTCGAGCGACCGGTCCATCGCAATGGTCGCCGTGCGCCTGTCCGATGTCGCGCCCAACGACAAGGCGACCCGGGTGACCTACGGGATGCTGAACCTGACCCACCGCAACTCGGGCGAGCATCCCGAGGCCATGCCGGTCGGCCAAACCCAGCGGATCCGGATGGGGATGAACTACATCGCCCAGAGCTTCCCGGCGGGGCATCGGATCCGTCTGTCGCTGTCCACCTCCTATTGGCCGCTCGCCTGGCTCCCGCCCGAGCCCACACGGCTAACGGTCCACATGGGGCAAAGCGCGCTCTCCCTTCCTGTCCGTGGGCCGCGCGCCGAGGATGTGGCGTTCCGCGCCTTCGGCCCGCCCGAGGGCGCTCCCCCCGCGCCGCGGCGCATCGTGAACGAGGGCCACCATAACTGGCTCGTGCACCGCGATCTCGCCCAGGACGCCTCGACGCTGGAGGTCATCAACGACAACGGCGTCGTGTATCTCGAAGACATCGACCTCACCGTCGAGAATCGGGCCTGGGAGCGGTATTCAACGATCGCCGACGACTTCCTGTCGGCCCGGGGCGAGACGAAGCATGTGCGCGGGCTGTCACGGGGCGACTGGTCGGTGCGGACCGTTACACGGACGGTGCTGACAGCCAGTGCAACTGCCTTCCGCATCACGGCAGAGCTCGACGCCTACGAGAGCGGCGTCCGGGTTCGCTGCCAGAGCTGGGACATCTCGATCCCGCGCGGTTTCGTCTAGTACGCCGGGCGCGCGCCATTCTGCGCTGGGAGCTGATGGGCGCGGTCTGGATGATCCTCGCCGGCTCAACGCTGCGCGTCGCCTATGGCTGGGCCGGGGGCTGGCGACCAGCGACGCCGGTGGCCGCTTTCATTAGGGCGATCTGGACGCATCTGAATCTCGCGTTCTGGCCCGGTTTGATCTGAGCCGCAGCGCCACGCCCACCTTCAGCTGTCTCGCGGATCGAAGCACTTTCGGTGAAGGGCGTCACGTTCCCGAATACCCGGGCGCAGTCTTCCGGTCGCATACTCGCCCGCTGCCAATTCGACGGTGGCCGCAGTATCACCCTCTCCGGTGTCGGGTAGAGGGGCGCCACAGGGTATGAAATGTGCAGGCTGTTGCCACTTTCCACCAACTGCGGCAAAGACAGCGAAGCGCTCTCCGGATAGAGGGTCACCGTTGCCAATTTGGGGCTAGGCCACAGCATCGGCCAGCAGGTGGTGGAGATCGGCAGCCGCAAGCGGTGACCTCCCGGGAACGTGTAAGCCGATGTCGTTGAACAGAATGTCCAGGTCGGCGCGCTGCCCCGGAATCAAAGGACCGGGCTCCGCATGGGACTGCCGGTGTGTCAGGTTGATGGGGCGCCAGGTGATCCGTTCGGAGCTGCCGTCGGGCGCAACGGCACAGAGCCGAACGGCGAGCAGCGCCGCCGGCTTGTCGCTGGCGAAACGCAGCTTCAGTCTTGGTGCACCCAGCAAGACCATGTCCCGGTCCAGCGGCTTGCTGTCGAAGCACACGGAGAGGGCGTCATCGTCACGCAGGTCACCAGGCAGTTCGTCATCGATGCGCATACCGGCGCAGAAATATCCGCAGGCTTAGCTCAGATGCTGCGGTGTTGACACCGCATTCGGACCGGCCGCACCGGGCATCGATGTCAATCCGGCGTCGCCGATATAGAGCGTGGTTTGCTGCATCTCACTGGCCGGCCAGCGCGGGAGCTTTACCCAGCGGCCGCAGCACGGCCCCAGCTTGGCCGACGGCGTTTTGAATTCCAGCAGGAATGCGGTGACGACTGGGTCTTCAAGCACGTCGCGGGGTTCACCCTTCAGCCAGTAGTACCTCTCCGGCGAACCGTGTGCGGCTCAGCTGCGACGTGCGCTATCAGGCGGCATCGGCCGACCTGGTCACGCGCTATTTCGGCCCGAATCCCATCGGCACGACCGGTGCGGGCTATGGCGAACTGGTTGGCGCCAGGCCAATGGCAGAGGACTGGCAGCTTCGATAGCAAGCGGTGGGCCCAGCCGCAAAGCACCCACCCCTACCCGTATCGCAACGGGTATCGGCTCAACAGATGCCGACGCCACCGCAGAGCCAGGGAGCCTCTTATATGGACTCCCCCTCATTTGCAAAGACGAAAGCGGATGGAAGTTGGTTTGGACTGCATCCTTATATACGGCCTGTATGCGAGCGTTGAACGCTCTGGCCCAGATGGTG
>JAHEDQ010000273.1 GCA_024641125.1 Candidatus Competibacteraceae bacterium
CAGCTACCTGTCTCTGGCGATCCTGCTGCTTTTCGCACTGTCCAGTATCCAGGCAGCGGTGTGGGCCTGGCAGCTTTCGCGCGCACGGGAAAGCATCTGGAATGTGATCGATCGGGTCGCTGCGGCGCCGGACAGCCTTTCGTTGACAGCCGCAGGTGTTGAGTATCAAGGGGTGCCCTTGTCTGGTGCAACGCTGCTCGAGCAGCACTGGCGCCAACTGGTGCAGGCCAATGCCTCGGCGCAGTCGCCCGCGTCGCTGGATCAGGGCCCGCTTATGGAGGTGATGACAAAACGGGTCAAGGGTCGCCATGAGTACGGCTGGCTGGTGGCAGACATCATGTTCAAGCTTGGGTTGATGGGTACCGTGGTGGGGTTCGTCATCATGCTGGGGTCTCTGGTGAGCCTGGATGCGGTGGATCTTGGTACCCTTCAGGGCCTGTTGCTCAAAATGAGCGGCGGCATGCGCATCGCCCTCTACACCACCTTGGCCGGCCTCATTGGCGGCATGCTGCTTGGCGTGCAGGTTCACATGCTGGACCGGACGGCGGACCTGCTCTTGGCGGACATTGCCGAGGCGTCTGAGGTGTTGCTCAAACCGGCGCTTGGGCGCGTCCCGTCAGAATGCAGCAAGGCGAGTTAGAATGGGGCCGCGCCGTTACTATACCGATCCATTCACCGATTTGTTGTTCAACGCACTGTTGGGTTTCACCTTCCTGTTTCTGCTGACCATCTTGTTCTTGAACCCGGTCAGCAAGCTGGGTCGGATCAATCTCAAGGCGGAATTCATCATTTCGGTGGAATGGCCGGAGGATCGTGGGGACGACGTCGATCTCTGGGTCGAGGATCCCAATGGCGAGATCGTATCCTATCTTCGACGCGAAGCAGGGTGGTTGCACCTGGATCGGGATGACCGGGGTGACATCAATGACACCATATGGGTCAACGGAGAACCGCGGGTTCACCCCATAAACCAGGAGGTGGTCACCATACGTGGCGTGGTTGCCGGTGAGTACGTGGTCAACTTGTATTATTACGAGGCTGAGCCGCTGGCTCCGGTCGAGGCGGTTGTGAAAGTGGAAAAAGTCAACCCAACCTTGCAGCTGGTGTACGCGGAGCGAGTCGTGTTGGAGGCGGAAGACACGGAGCGAACGGTAATCCGTTTCAGCCTGGCGGGAGACGGTACCGTGCTGGGCACCAACACACTGCCCAAGCGCCTGACCCCCTATGGGCTCGACCCGGTATGACGGTTTGGATCGTCGGCTTGACCTTGGCCTATGTGGGCATCGCGGTTCTGCTGCTGAGCCTCAATCTCAGAAGCACTTGGGCCTGGCCGATCAAGGCCGGGGCCATCGCCGTCACCGGCATTTTTTACCTGTTGACCTACTTTGCGTGGCACGAGTTGAGCGGCTGGCCTGCTTCCGAGTTGCCGCCTGATCCGTTCGTGCTGGTGGCTGTCGAGGTGCAGGAACCGGACAAGCGGACCGCGGAGGCGGGCGCCATTTTCATTTGGGCGCGGACAATGAACGCCCTGATGACGGCACCCCGTGCCTATCGCCTTCCATACAGCGGCGCGCTGCACCAGGCCCTGCTACTGGCCCGGGAGCGTCAGGCGGAGGGTGTGGCTCAGGTCGGGCGCTGGGAGAATGCGGGTTCGCGCATAGGCGACGATCCCCCGGCGTTGCGGTTTGAGGACCTGCCCCGTCACGGTCTGCCGGCCAAGGATTGATCCGGATTAATCGCGCCCACTGTGAGGGGCATCGGTCCTCGCGGCCGATGTCCTCCGCAGCGCCGCGATCCAGCGACCAATACTCGACTGAGGCCCGTTTCCTGCGCCCCTGAGGTAGTCCAAAGCATGGCTATTGAGGGTTGCCCAGCGCATCAGGTCCTCTGCCCTCGGGTGGCCGCAGAACAAAACTTCGTCGCCGATTTCCAGCGCCTGATGATCGGCCGGCAGCAATGATTCTTCACCCTGGCGCACCAGCATCAAGGGAATGCTTGGCAGAATCTTTCCTCGATCCCGTGGATGTCGCCCAAGCGTGTCGAGGGTGACCTCATGGTCCGCATCTATGGCGTCCACCAGCGCCGGTGCCGTCTCTCGAACCACGGTGACCGCCCAGGTGTCCGGCGTGATTTCGCCGCAGGTGGCGCGGATTCGGATGGCGAGGTCCGAAGCCCATTGCTCGCTGCGGTGGCGGGCTTGACGCAGAAAACGATCCAGCAGCGGTGTGGTGATCAACGACAGAATGTGCCAAACGATCATGCGGCTGCTTTGCATCACCATATCTACCCCTGACGCTTCGAACAGCAAGTGATTGTCGTGGCGGTTTTCGCGAGCGATCAGGTACAGGCTTTCCTTTGGCCGCTCATGGTCGTCTGCGCCATTCCTGTTGGGTTCGCCAGATTCAGGCCCGGAGTCATTCTGGTGCTGAGCGTTCACCCCCTCCGCGGCCGGGGAATTATCGTCTTCATCGACGAAACTGCTTCCCTCCGGGCGCGTACGCTTGGAGGTCATATCCCGCGCGGTCATTACGATGGACAGATTGTTGGCGTCGTCATCGGTGCCGGCGATGACCCCAGCCGCTTCATAGATGCCGGCTTCGCGCAGGGTCACCGCCTCGGTGCCCCGACCTATTATGGTGCCCTCCGGTGCGCCGGCAGCGTCCGGAAAGGGTTCGATCACCACCGTCGAGACGCCCTCGTACCGCAGGTACCGTGCCATGGCCTTGCCGAAGCGGCCATAGCCGCACAATAGCCATGTGCCCCGCGGGGGCGTTCTCGGTTCAGTGAGGGGCTGACCACCGGGCTGAACCAGCCACTGATAGATGATGTGCGAGCGGGGCGCGTGCAGCGCCCGGGCCATATGGTCGGCGAACAGATAAAACGGGTTGATGATGTGATCGGTGTTGAATGAAGCCATGTTTGCCATGGTGTCGCTGGACCTTGCAACGCAAACTACCTTGAGCTTCTTGCGCAACAGTTTCGCGGCTATGGCTATCTTGAGGTTGCTCTGATCGTCGCTGGTCAGTGCCAGTACGCCGACGCAGTTGCTGAGTCGGATGCCGGCTTCGAGAAGGGTGTGGGATTCGCTGGCGTCTCCGAGGACATGGGGCACCTCGTAGCTCAGGTTCTCCAGCTCCAGATCCTGAATAGCCGAGGGATTGCGTTCCACCACCACCGCCCGGATACCGCGTCGACACAGTTCGCCAACCAGCAGACGTCCGGTTTCGCCGTATCCGCCGACAATGTAGAACGGCGCCCCTATGCGTCGGACGCTGCGAATGAAACGCCATTCCGCCACCGCACGTCGGAAAGTGGGATCCTGTATCAAGGACAGAATCGTGCCGATGGCGTACAGCCAGCTGATGACGGTCAAATAGATTGAAATCAACGTCCAGATGCGCTGTGCGCCTGTGAACGGGTAGGGGATCTCACCAAAGCCGATGGTGGACGCCATAAAACTCACAAAATAAAACGCATGGAAAAAATCGAAACGCCATGGTTCACCTTCAGGGGTCATCCCGGGGATCAGAACCATCCCGGCAATGGAAATTGAATAGGCGCTGATCAGGACCAGAAGCGGCGCCCGCATGCGCCGAAAGAAAAGTATGAAAACCTTGACCACAGGGGCGCCTTTCAGCGTCGCAGGGTGACGGTCTCGACGATGAGCAGCGTGACCGACGCGATATTGGCCAGCAGCGCGCCACCCGAGAGTGAAACCACGCTTGCAATGGTGGCGGGGTCGGTGCCTGCATCGCTGACCTGCACCGCCACCGCCCAGACCGCCGCGGCGGCGATGAGTTGCAGGTCGGCCACCAGGCTGGTTGCCAGCAAGACAGCCCCCATATGGGTGCGATCACCAAATTTGAGCACGGTGGCGATCAGATTCACCACGATGGCGGCGAACAGTTCGAACACATCGTGATGATCGGGATTGTCCACATCGCCGAGGAAAAACCCGAAATTAAGGGTCAGGGCGAGCAGAATAAAAAAACCGAATGCAACCTTCTCGAAGTTCATTTCCGTCGGGCTCCGGCAGGATCAAACTGCTCTGTTGGGCCAGTCACCACTTTAGCACCGGTGCAGGGCCGGTTCATGCTGTCGAGTCCAATGCTCATTCACCCTGTACCGTCAGGGTTATGCAGCGTTGGTGTGGCGCGGTGCGGTGTTCCCAGAGATAGATCCCCTGCCATGTACCCAGTCCCAGATGACCGTCCGTGACCGGAACCGACAACCCGGTCTGGGTCAGTACGGTGCGGATGTGCGCAGGCATGTCGTCCGCACCCTCCTGATCGTGCTCATAGCTGGGATCCCCGTCCGGCGCAAGGCGTGCCATGAACCGTTCCAGATCGGAACGAACGCTCGGGTCCGCGTTCTCGCACAGCATGAGGGACGCGCTGGTGTGATGGCAGAAAACGTGGCATAGCCCGGTCTCAACGCCACTGGTGGCTACTGCGGTCCGCACCTGCGCTGTGCACTCATAGGTGCCCCGTCCTTGGGTAAAAAGTTTAAATGGGATCTGGTGAAGCATGTGGCACCGTTGGCAGACGATCAAATGCAGGCGCGAATCCGGGCGGCGATGGCTTCGATCCGGTCCGGGTCACCGGCGGCACGGCCATGGGATGGGGGGCGTTCGCCGGCCTGAATCGGCACCAGGTGCACGTGGTAGTGAAAAACCGTCTGGCCCGCGGCGCGTCCATTGAATTGACTGACACGCATGCCCTCCGGACTGAGCGCTTTATGAACCGCTCGCGCCATTTTTTGCACCACCCGAGCAACATCGGTAATTGCGCTGTCGTCCACATCCAGTATCGATTTGTGATGGCTGCGCGGAATGACCAGCAGATGTCCGTCGCTGGCCGGCGCCACGTCCATAAAGGCAACCGTTGTCGCATCCTCCTGGATGCGAATCGCCGGCGCCTGGCCCGAGGCGATCAAACAGAAAATACAATCGCTGGATGAGATCATTGCCGCTGCATCCTTGGGAGCCTTATTGATTCCGGGCGAAGTAGATTGGAGGATGAAATGTGCAGATTCAAGGCGGAGATCGCGTGGAATAGTCGTTCTATTCCCAAGATCTGTAACGATGAAGCCGTGCATTTCAGTTACAAGATGCGCGTTCACGACTAGATCAGATGGCATGGACTCCCC
>JAHEDQ010000274.1 GCA_024641125.1 Candidatus Competibacteraceae bacterium
TTTCGGCGCCATAGCGCAACGGGTCGTGCCCTATTCGGGCCCACAATGAAGCTCTAGGACTACTGGCGCTCGGCCGCGGAGGCGACCGGCCGATTCCGTCATGGAGATGAGCCCGGTTTGGCCGACCTGTGCCTGACCCCTCAGCTGTACAACGCCAGACGCTTCGACTGCGAGCTGACCGACTACCCGACGCTGACCGGCATCGAATCGGCCTGTCAGGCCCTACCCGCATTCGTCGTGGCGGCGCCACAGCGCCAGCCCGACGCCCGCTGACGCCACGAGTACCCACTGCAACGCACGAACCGCCGGTGGCGCACACCCGTTGGGACATCGTCCTGATCGCCGCCCCAGCGTGCGCCGTGGCCGGTATGCCAGTGGGCAAAATTCCACCGGTGTGACCGACTGATCTCCGATCTGAACATCTGCCAGGCCACTGCAGGCTGAATTGGCTCCATATTCAATCTACTGGACGCGAGCCTGGGCATCGTCACGGGCCTGGTTGCCGCTGGCCTGGCTCCGGGTCAGCAGCGCCAGATCGGCCAGGCCCTCACCCGGTGCGTGGTGGTGTTGCGCATCACGGTCGCCTGCACCACCGGCTGATCGAGCTGCTGAGCAAAGCGCCGGTTGGTCACCAGGCATCGACAAAGGCGGGGTCCACCGGCACATCGTAACCGTTGGCCAGACGATTGGTCTCATTGGCCATGCCCACCACCGCCAGGACCTCCATTAGCATTTCCTTGTCTGCGCCCTTGGCCACCGCCGAGGCAGAGTGACTGGCCATGCAGTATCGGCAGTTGTTGGACACGCTGACCGCGTAATAGATGAGCTCCTTGGTCAGCGGATCCAGCGCACCGGGGCTCATGACCTGTTTGACGCTGGTCCAGGTTCGCTCCAAGGACTCTGGGTGATGCGCCAATGATTTCCAGAAATTGTTCACGTCGGGCAGGTTCCGCGTCGCCTTGATGTCGTCGTAAACGGCGCGAACCCGATCCGACGCCTGGGAATAGTCGATTAGGTCCATAGGCATGGCTTTGCTCCTGTTCGATATGGGTGCCCTGACGACAAGCGCCGTTCAGCGCCCGTACGGGCAAATCCGACCAAAGACGGTTGCGCCCACGGTGGATGACACTCAGTGTAGCCAGCGCGGGTTCATGCGGACACACCGCCAGCCAAACCCCCGCCTCGACTTGTTTTATAGTGATGCGATCTACACATCGGGGGGACTCCATTATGACGACTGTGCGTGGGCTGACCATCGCGTTGTGTTGCGTGCTGTTGACTGTGGCCAACGGCCCAGCCATGGGTGCGGCGCCCATCGGGCGCATCGTCGCAACGCTTGGAGAGGTCCACGTTCTGCGACAGGGAGAGGAACTGTCGGCGACAGCCGGGGCGGCGGTGTTCGCCGCGGATCGCCTCGTCACTCAGGCCCGTGCCCGGGCCCGAATCGCTTTGTCCGACGGCTCCACCCTGGCCATGGGCGCCGATACCGCTCTGGATCTTGCTCGCTATGAGCGAACCGAGGCAGGTGTCTTGTCTGGCCTGATCAGGCTATTGAACGGCATTCTGCGTACCCGTATCGACAGCCCTGGCGCCCAGATCCGAATTGAAACCCGCACCGCCGTGGCCTCGGTACGATCCACCCAGTGGATGATGGACGCCGAACCCGACAACACCGCCGTGTTCGTTTCAGATGGCGTGGTCACGGTCAGCGGCCGCACCGGAGCGCAGGTGAATTTGGGGCCAGGAGAGGGTACTGACGTTGCGTTCAACAGTGCCGCCAGCCCACCCCGCACCTGGGGCGCGACCCGGGTCGATGCATTTCGTGAACGCATCGATTTCTGATCCGCCCAACAGCATCCCGGGCGATCGACAGCCGGTGGCCAAAGCGGCGCAAGCGCACCCTGGCCCGGCGAGCCGAATCCTGCTGACCCTGTTCTGCGCCGGCGCCATCGGCGCCCTCCTGCTCGCGGCTGGCGATGGGGGACTGTTGCGGCGGGTGGAACTGCTCACGGTCGATTGGCGTTATCAACTGCGCGGGCCCTTAGTACCCAGCGGTTCGGTTACGCTGGTCGTGATCGACGATCAGACCATCGAATATTTCGCGCACTGGCCACTGCCCCGCCGTGCTCTGGCCCAGGCGATACGGCAACTTCAGGGCTTTGCGCCCCGGGTGCTGGCGTTCGATCTGCTTTTTCTCGAACAGCATGGCGACGATCCGTCGGGCAATGACGATCTCGCGAACGCCCTGGCAATGGGATCGCCCACGGTGCTCCCCTTTGCTCTGTTGTTTGGCAATGCGGAACCCACCGTCCCATCGCCGACACGCCTGATCGAACCCGGTGCGTACCCCAGTCTGATCGAAGCACCCGGCCACTCGGTGACCGAGCTACTCGAGGCCAACGGGGTGCTGGTACCGGCGCTGCCTGAAATCCCGGATACGGTCTCCTTCGGGCATGTGACGGTGCTCCGGGATGTGGACGGATCACTGCGTTACGACCTGCCGGTCGTAGCCTACGACGGGCTGTTGTATCCATCCCTGGCCATCACCGCGGTTCGGCTGTTCTGGGCACTCGACCGTACAGCGGTGGTGCCGGTTATCGGCACCGGCATCCATCTCGGGCCACAGCACCTGCCGTTGGCAGCCGACATGCGGCAAATGATCAACGCCTACGGCCCACCCGGGACCCTGACCAGCGTCTCGCTTGTGGATGTCTTTCAAGGACGCGTTCAGCCGGAACTGCTGCGTGACAAGCTGGTTCTGGTGGGCGCATCGGCAACCGGGGTCGGTAACCGCTTTGTGACGCCCTATTCCGGCAGCCTGAGCGGAACCGAGCACATAGGTACCTCCATAGACAACATTCTAAGCGGCCGCGGACTGGTCCGCGGGCCGATAACGGATCTGGCCGCTCTCGCCGGTATCCTATCGGGGGCACTGGCGGCCGCAATGCTGGCGGGCCGGAGCAGCTGGCCGATGTCAATCGCGGCGGTAACACTGCTCGGCTGCACGTGGCTCGGCGTCAGCCAGTGGGCGTTTACACACCACGTTCTGCTCAATAACTCTCTGCCATTGGCGGCCATTGTCCTGAGCGGAGTCATGGTGGAGACGCTGCGCCTCGCGATGGAGCGCCGACATCGGCGCGAGCTGGAGTACCAGACGCGCAATCTGTCCCGTTACTTCGCCCCCGGCCTGGCCCAGCGCCTCGCCCAGAACGCCCCGGAGGCGGCTGCCGATCGCGAGCAGGTGGCCGCCGTGATGTTCGTGGACATGATCGGCTTCACTGAAATGGCCGCGCACCAGCATCCCGCCCAGAGCATGCGGCTGCTACGCCAGTTCCACGGATTGGTGGCACGTGCAGTTTTCGACCACGATGGCATGGTCGACAAGTTCCTGGGCGACGGCGCCATGGCCTGCTTCGGTGTGCCTGACACTCACCCTGCAATCGGGTTGGACGCCCTACAGGCCGCACGGGCACTGCTGAATAGCATCGCTGCGTGGAACCAGGAGCGGTCCGCGCAAGGTATGGCTCCCATCTCCGTCGGCATCGGGCTTCATCAGGGACCGGTGCTGATGGGGGACCTGGGCGGCGCCGGTCAGGTCCAGTTCACCGTGGTCGGAGATACGGTCAACATCGCCAGCCGCCTGGAAAGCCTGACACGCCAGGAGGCGGCAGCCCTGATCACCTCCGACGCCGTCATCGGCGCACTGCCCGATTCGGAAGCGGCCAGAACAGCCGCTGCGCACCTGATTCCCATGCCGAACGTGGGTCTGAGAAGCAGACCCGGCACCCTGTGTCTCTACAAGCTGCCGCATTCCGTTCGGTCGGAGGCGGCGCCAGGGCACAAGACCCCACAACCCGCATAGATCATCAAAGGTGATAAGCCCGAACTCATCCCATCTTTGCTACAGTGCATGCGGTCCATTCTGCCGGTGACAAGCTAAAGCGTGCTCAATCTGCTCATCAACGGCGCCGCTCAAGGCTGTGTCTATGGACTGGTCGCCTTGGGCTTTGTGCTGATCTACAAGGCCACCGGGGTGGTTAATCTGGCACAAGGTGAGTTCCTGATGCTGGGCGCCTTTGCCGGCTATACCTTCATCGGGCTCTGGGGCCTCCCCTATTGGCTGGGCCTCATTCTGGCGGCAGTCTGCCTGATGGCCTTCGGCTACGCCCTGGAACGCATCGTATTCCGACCCATGCTGGGGCAACCCAGCTCCGCGCTCATGATTTTGACCATCGGCGTGGGATTGTTGCTGCGGGCGGTGGCGGGCTTGATATGGGGCCATCAGCCCACCGGATTCGCGACACCGTTCGACGGCGAGCGCCTGCGCCTTCTTGGCACCCATATCTGGACCCAGCAACTGATGGTTGCGGCCACCACCCTGTTTTTATGCGTCCTGCTGTATGGTTTTTTCCGCCATGCCCGGCTGGGCATCGCCATACGCGCGGCGTCGCAGAACCGACTGGCGGCAGGTTACGTTGGCATCCATGTCAACCAGGTGTCGGCACTGGCCTGGGGTATCGGTGCAGCGGTCTCCGCCGTAGCCGGTGTGCTCTTGGCACCGCTGACCCTGATCGATCCGCAAATGGGCAATGTGGGTCTCAAGGCCTTCGCGGCCGCAGTGCTCGGCGGCTTTGGCAGTCTCCCGGGTGCCGTCGCCGGGGGCCTGCTGGTGGGGCTGGCGGAGCAGTTCGCGGCGTTCTATCTGCCACCCGGATTCTCCACTGCAACGGCCTATGTGCTGCTGCTGACCATGCTGGTAATCCACCCCCAGGGGCTGTTCCGTCAGAACCAGGGCAGACGGGCCTAGTACTCCGTCCATCTGATAATGATGGATGCAGCGAGTTGGGAAGCGCTTGGCCGCTAGGCGCGTCTCGAAGGCAATGGCCGTCGCCCTTGCCGAGAGGCGCAACACCGCGGACGGGCGCTTCCCGGCTCGCCCGAAGGGAGCGACTCAGATGATCCAATCCGGCGTTGCCGTCCTTGACAAGGGCGATGGCCATTGCCTGTGGACTGCGCCTTGGCTTGAATCATCTGAATCGCTCTGCATCCGTCATTATTAGATGGACGGAGTACTAGCCTGCAAACTGCATAAAGGGTTCGGGAATCAGGGCGTGATGGGCAAAGCAGTTGGGCTG
>JAHEDQ010000275.1 GCA_024641125.1 Candidatus Competibacteraceae bacterium
TGGTGGGTTCGAAAGTAACTGGACACCCGCCGTTTGAGATTGCGTGCCTTGCCCACGTACAGCACGCGACCACGGCCGTCCAGCATCCGATACACGCCTGGACGCTGGGTCAGGCGGCGCAAAAACGCCTTGGCGTCGAACGCGTTTTGCGGGTCGGCGCCCATGGGTCAATCGGCGCCGTGCAGGTGCGCGCGGCACCGGAGGCGGTTTATGCAGCGAGACATCGCCGCACCTGCCTGAACACCGCCTCGAACATCTCCGGCGTGAGGCGGCGCGTATTGGTGTTGTAGCGACTGCAATGATATGAATCGATAAGGGTCAAGCCCTCCAGCGGGAACGCCGCCCCGTGCCCGAACCGGTAGTCCGAGGCGCGAAGATCCAGTGCCCGGAGCACAGCACCATGAGCCAAGCCGCCCAGGGCGAGAATCACGGCACCCTCGGGCAGACTCCGGAGTTCGCTTGCCAGAAACGGATTGCAGGTCCGGGTTTCAGGTCCGGTCGGCTTGTTCGCGGGTGGCAGGCATTTTACGGCGTTGGTAATGCGGCAGTCCAGCAGGCGCAGACCATCGTCGGAACCCACGGACTCGGGGCGGCTTGAGAATCCGAATCGATACAGCGTCCGATACAGCAGAATGCCGGCGTGGTCTCCGGTGAAGGGTCTGCCGGTGGCATTCGCACCGTGCATGCCGGGGGCCAGACCCACCAGCAGGAAGCGCGCCTTCGGATCCCCGAACGGGGGCACCGGCGCACAGTGGTAACTGGGGTGTTCGGTCTTGACCTGGTCCAGAAAAGCGGCGAGACGGGGACAGCGACGGCAGGCCCGGTCGAATATCTCTTTGCTCATCTGAAGCTGGCCGCACCATGAAGGTTGCGCCCGGCCGCCGCGGCAGCACAGAAAATTTCGACCGCCGCGTCCCAGTCGCCAGCGGCCGCGATCCGGCTCAGGGCTTACCGCCCTCGATCAGTCCGTGGCGAATGGCAAGGTGGGTCAGTTCAACATCGTTGCGTACGTCCAGCTTTTCGTACAGACGGTAGCGGTAAGTACACACGGTTTTTGGGCTGAGGTTGAGGTTGCGCGAGATCGCCTGGGCGTTCTGGCCCCGGGTCAGCATCAACATCACCTGCATCTCGCGCTGGGTGAGCAAGTCCAGGGGCGACTCGGTGCGATTGATGCTCGCCAGGGCAAGCTGCCCGGCCACTTCCGGCGCCACGTAGGGCTGGCCGTTGTAGACGGTGCGGATGGCGGTGAGCACTTCCTGCGCCCCGGAACTTTTGGACAAATAGCCGCTGGCGCCGGCCTCGAGCAGCCGCTTGGGATACGGGTCCTGGCTGTGCACGGAAATCACGATGACCTTGGGTCCACCGGATATGGTGTTCAGTTTCCGGGTGGCTTCCACGCCGCCGATGCCGGGCATGTCCACGTCCATCACCACCAGGTCCACGGGCTGGCGTCGCGCAATGTCGACCGCCTCTTCCCCGTTTCCCGCCTCGGCCACAACCTCGATGTCCCCCGCCTCCTCAAGGATGCGCCGCAACGCAACCCGAATCAGCGCGTGGTCATCAACAAGCATTACCCTGATCATAAATCCGCGATTCCCGGTTCTGGGTGAGCGATATTCTTACAAAGCCGATAGATGATCGGAAGACTATATCCGACCGGTGGCATGCCGCAAATCCAATCCGCCTACCTTTGTACACGGTTTCGAACGATTCGGTGGAAAAACATCTGCCGAAGCGTCCTCGGACTGGGTAAAACGGGGGGCTATCGGTGACGCAGCCCGCCGCAGTTTACATCATTGGCCGATTATCGTCCGCTGGCGCACGCCGGATGTTGGCGGCTCCCCTCACAGGATCAATGGTGCATCTGCGAACACCCTTGTGGGACAATGCGCGGCTTCCCCGTCCAGCCCCACGGCGATGACTGACCAATGACTGATCTGACCGCAACGCCGCCGACGCGCGACATGGTTCTTCCTGCGCAACCTGGTCAAGCCGTGACCTGGGGCAACACCCGCGAGGCCGGCCTGGGTCTGCCGCTGAGTATCGCCTGCGGGTTGCATAAGGGTCTGATGCTGGTGGTGACCGCCGACACCCCAAGCGCAGTGCAGTTGGAGGCCGAGTTGGGCTTCTTTGCGCCGGAGCTTCCGGTTTTGGTGTTCCCGGACTGGGAAACACTGCCCTACGACGTGTTCTCACCCCACCAGGACATCATATCGACCCGTCTCACCACGCTGTTCCGTTTACAGGACCGCCGCCACGGGGTCTTGATCGTACCCGCCGCCACCCTGATGCAGCGCTTGTCGCCCCGCGCCTGGCTGTATGGTCACTGCGTACTGCTGCAACCCGGCGACCGACTCGACCTGGCGTCATTCCGGGCGCGACTTGAGGCATCGGGCCACCGCTGCGTGTCCCAAGTCCGGGAGCACGGTGAGTTTGCGGTGCGGGGTTCACTGCTCGATCTGTACCCGATGGGGAGCGAACTGCCCTATCGGCTGGATTTGTTCGACGATGAAATCGAATCCATCCGCTTATTCGACCCGGAGTCCCAGCTTTCCAGCGGCCAGGTGGAGAGCATCAACCTGCTGCCGGCACGGGAGTTCCCGGCGGACGAAGCGGCCATCGCCCGATTCCGAAGCCGTTTTCGACAGCAGTTTCCGGGGGACCCGAAGCGCAGTCCGGTTTACGAGGGTGTTTCCGCCGGGCTGATGCCCGGGGGCATCGAGTATTACCTGCCCCTGTTCTTCGACCAGACGGAGAGTCTGTTCGACTATCTTCCGGCGGACACCCTCCTGGTTACCCATGCCGGCATCCACGACGCGGTGGACAGCTTCTGGTCGCAAACCGGCGAGCGCTACGAACAACTGCGACACGACCTGAATCGGCCTCTGCTCGCCCCGGAGAATCTCTTTCTGGCCTGGTCGGATGTGGACCGCATGTGCTCAGGTCTGGCTCGCATCGAGACCCGGGTTGAGACGCTCAAACCATCGCCCATGGCGATGAACCTGGACGCGGCGGACTGCCCGCCGGTGGAGATTCATCATCGGGCCGAGGACCCAGCCGCCGCACTCAGGGCGTTCCGTGCGGCGTTCCCGGGCCGCACGCTGTTTGTGGCGGAATCGGCCGGACGCCGTGAGATCCTGCTGCAGACCCTGCGTAACCTGGACATCACCGCCAAACCGGTGGCCGGTTGGCGGGCATTCCTGGATGAGCAAACCGACCCATGCATCACGGTGGCGCCGCTGGAGCGCGGCATGCTGCTGCCGGGCCTGGCGACGGCCGTCATCACTGAAGGACAGTTGGAGCAGGAGCGGGCGTTACGGACCCGGCGCCGCGGCAGCCGACGGGACCTGGACAGCGTCGTCAGCAATCTGACCGAACTCCAGATCGGCGCACCGGTGGTGCACGAGGATCACGGCGTCGGCCGCTACCGCGGCCTGCAGATCATTGAGACCGACGGCTGCCCGAGCGAATACCTGATCCTGGAGTATTTCGGCGGCGACAAACTGTATGTGCCGGTGGCGTCGCTGCAACTGATAGGCCGCTACACTGGCGGTTCGGAGAACGCACCCTGGCATCGGCTGGGCAACGATCACTGGCAAAAGGCCAAACGCAAAGCGGCGGAACAGGCACGGGACGCGGCCGCCGAATTGTTGGACATCTACGCCCGCCGGGAGGCCAAACCGGGGCACGCCTTCAGTATCGACGCCCACGACTACCGTGCGTTCGCCGAGGCCTTTCCGTTCGAGGAAACGCCCGATCAGCAAACCGCGATCGAAGCCACTCTGGCGGACATGGCCACACCCCGCCCGATGGATCGCGTGGTGTGTGGGGATGTGGGTTTCGGCAAGACGGAAGTGGCCATGCGGGCCTGTTTCGTGGCAGTCCAGGCCGGTCGTCAGGTGGCCCTGCTGGTCCCAACCACCCTACTGGCCCAACAGCACTACCAGAACTTCATCGACCGTTTTGCGGACTGGCCGGTGAACATCGAGGTGCTGTCGCGCTTCCGCAGCAAAAAGCAGCAGGACGCGCTCCTTCAGCAGTTGCAGCAGGGACGGGTTGACGTGGTGATTGGCACCCATAAGCTGCTGCAGGAAACGGTGCGTTTCAAGAATCTAGGGCTGATCGTGGTGGACGAGGAACACCGTTTCGGTGTGCGCCACAAGGAGCGCCTGAAAGCGCTGCGCAGCGAAGTGGATGTGCTGACCCTGACCGCCACACCCATCCCCCGAACACTCAACATGGCGCTGTCCGGGCTGCGCGACCTGTCCATTATCGCAACGCCGCCCAGCGACCGGCTGGCGGTTAAAACCTTTGTCGGAGAGTGGAACAAGGCGGTGGTGCAGGAGGCCTGCATGCGTGAACTGAAGCGCGGCGGCCAGGTGTACGTCCTGCACAACGACGTGGACACCATCGAGCGCAAGGCCCGGGAGATTCAGGAGATCGTGCCCGGTGCCAGGGTAGCGGTCGCCCACGGTCAGATGCGGGAGCGGCTGCTGGAGCCGGTGATGCTCGATTTTTACCACCAGCGCTGCAATATCCTGGTCTGCACCACCATCATCGAGAGTGGCATCGACGTGCCGAACGCCAATACCATCATCATCGAACGCGCCGACCGACTGGGCCTGGCCCAGCTGCATCAGCTCAGAGGGCGGGTCGGACGATCTCACCACCGGGCCTATGCCTACCTGATGGTCCCGGACCGTAAGGCCATGACCCCGGATGCGGTGAAACGGATCGAAGCGATCGAGGCGATGGAGGATCTGGGCGCCGGATTCGTGCTGGCCACCCATGACCTGGAAATTCGCGGCGCCGGCGAGCTGCTGGGCGAGGTGCAAAGCGGGCAGATCCAGGAAATCGGCTTCGGCCTGTACAGCGAGTTGCTGGAACGGGCGGTTGCGGCGCTCAAATCCGGCAAGCAACCGGAGTTGGAAAAGCCCCTCCACCAGGGCACGGAAATCGACATCCAGGCCCCAGCCCTGTTGCCCGAGAGCTACCTGCCCGACGTCCACACGCGTC
Source organism: Candidatus Competibacteraceae bacterium (assembly GCA_024641125.1). Taxonomy (GTDB): domain Bacteria; phylum Pseudomonadota; class Gammaproteobacteria; order Competibacterales; family JAHEDQ01; genus JAHEDQ01. Next base: position 5,017 of record JAHEDQ010000275.1, read on the forward strand.
TGATCATGTACAAGCGCATTGCCAATGCCGATGACCTCGATGGGTTGCGGGAACTGCAGGTGGAGATGATCGACCGTTTCGGTCTGTTGCCAGAGCCGGCCAAGACCCTG
>JAHEDQ010000079.1 GCA_024641125.1 Candidatus Competibacteraceae bacterium
GCTCGACGGAGAGGAGGTCCGGCGCTCCTACTCGATCTGCTCGGCGGTTCAGGACGACGCTTTGCGGGTGGGCATCAAGAAAGTTCAGGGCGGGCGTTTTTCCACCTGGGCAAACGAGACCCTGAAACCGGGGGATCTGGTGAAAGCCATGCCGCCCATGGGCAACTTCTACACGCCGCTGGCGCCGGCCAATCGTAACCACTACGCCGGTTTCGCAGCCGGCAGCGGCATCACACCGATCCTGGGCATTGCAAAAACCACGCTTCTGACCGAACCCGGCAGCAGCTTCTCTCTGTTCTATGGCAACCGGGCTTCCAGCAGCATCATGTTTCGTGAAGCGCTGGAAGACCTCAAGAATCGTTTTCTGGGGCGGCTCAATCTGATTCATATCCTCAGCCGGGAGCAGCAGGACATCGACCTGTTTAACGGCCGCATCGACCGGGCCAAATGCGATGCGCTGTTCGATCGGTGGCTCGATGTGAGCACGGTCGACACCGCGTTCATCTGCGGCCCGCAGTCCATGATGCTCGAAGTATCCGCCGCGCTTCGGGCCCATGGCCTGGACAAGAGCCGGATCAAGTTCGAACTGTTCGGCACTCAGACCCGTAACGAGCAGCGCCCCGATTCGGATCGGACCGCGTCCGCGTCCAGCACCGGGACGGCCTGCGAGGCCACGGTCAGAGTCGACGGCCGCACCCACACGTTCAGCCTGGAGAAAGGCAGCGAGACCCTGCTCGACGCGGCGCTCAAACAGGGCACCGACCTGCCCTACGCCTGCAAGGGCGGGGTCTGCTCCACCTGCCGGGCGCTGCTGCTGGAAGGCGAAGTGGACATGGACGCGAACTTCGCCCTGGAGGACTACGAAATCGCGCGCGGCTATATCCTCACCTGCCAGAGCTACCCGGTAACCGATCGGGTGGTTGTGGACTTCGATCGGTAATCAGCGAGGACTCGGATAATGCAGGACGAAGAGAGCCTGATCGGCTACCTGGAGGGCGGCGGGCGTCTGAACTCACCCGAGACCGTGTCCGCCCGCTACCGGGCGGAACTGATGCGTCTTATGGCCGTTTTCGTGGACTCGGAAATGGCCGGTGCATCGGGCTTTGCCGACTGCATCAATCTTGCCCCGGGGCTGCGTGAGCGCAGAGTTGCCGCCAGAATGGTGCTGGAAAAATTCGGTCACGCCCAGGCGGTGCTGGAGGTGATGGCGCAGTTTGGCGCCAAAAGCCGGATGTATGTATCGGCCCACCCCTGGGCCGCACGCCTGGACCGCAGCACCAATCTAGGCACCCGCCGGGTCGAGGGGGACATGCGGCTCAATGTTTTTCACTACCCCATCTACGGCTGGGTGGACGCCGTGGTCATGAACCTGCTGATGGGACGTGCCACGACCATCCAGCTCGGGGAACTGTCCAACTGTTCCTATCAGCCGCTGGCGGACGCTATGCAGCAAGTTCTGCCGGTGGAGAGCGAGCATGCGGACCTGGGCCTGTCGGGTCTGCGCGGCGCGTTGGAGAACGGACACGACGTCACCGACGCCCAGGCCTCGGTTAACTACTGGTACCCGCGGGTGACCGACAGTTTCGGCAAAGCCGATTCGGACCGGTTTGAGAGCTATTGCCGCTACGGCCTGCGTGAACGAAGCAACGAGACCCTGCTGGCGAAATGGCGCGAGCGGGTACACACCGAACTCGGGGCGCTCACGCTGCACCCGCCGGCGGTGGCCGGCTGAGACAAGGCGGACTGAATGCAGTATCAAAACATCAAGGTCAACATCCGCGGTGCCGTCGGGCTGATCACCCTGAATCGACCCGAGGTGCTGAACGCACTGTCTCTTGACCTGCGCAATGAACTGGCCGAGGCGGTGGATCGACTGGAACGGGATCCGAATGTCGGCACCCTGGTGATCACCGGCAGCGCCAAGGCGTTTGCCGCCGGTGCAGACATCAAGGTCATGCGCGACTGGTCGTTCATGGACGTCAACCAATCCACCCGGATCGGCGTCGCCTGGGACCGGATCGAGCGCTGCCGCAAACCGGTAATCGCGGCGGTGGCCGGATATGCCCTGGGCGGCGGCTGTGAGCTGGCGATGATGTGCGATTTTATTCTGGCGGCGGACAACGCCCAGTTCGGCCAACCGGAGATCAAGCTGGGCACACTCCCCGGCGGAGGCGGCAGCCAGCGGCTGGCGCGCTACATAGGCAAGTCAAAAGCCATGGATATGGTGCTGACCGGCCGTACCATGGACGCCGGCGAGGCCGAACGATGCGGCCTGGTCAGCCGCATCGTGCCTCAGGAAAAACTGGTGGAGGAGGCTTTGCGCACCGCAGAGCGCATCGGCCGGCTGTCGCAACCTGTGGTCGCCATGGCCAAGGAAGCGGTCAACCGGGCCTTCGAAACCTCGCTGTCCGAGGGACTGCGTTTCGAAAAGCGCCAGTTTCAATCAACCTTTGCCATTGAAGACCGGCGCGAAGGCATGAGCGCCTTCATGGAAAAACGCAAGCCCGAATTCAAACACCGCTGATTGGCGGAGAGCCTCCGCTCGATGCCTGAATGCGGTCGACTGGGACGCCCAGCCAGCCCGCCCGGAGACCGGAATGAAACTGCAGAGCTATGCCGAGGGGCGTTGGTTCGAGAGCACGGCAGATGGGCAGGTACTGCGCCACGCCATTACCGGCCTACCGGTCGCCGAAATTACCAGCGAGGGCCTGGAATTCGCCGCCATGCTGGACCACGGCCGCCAAGTCGGCGGTCCGGCCCTGCGCACCCTCACCTTCCATCAACGGGCCCTTCGGCTCAAGGCGCTTGCCCGGTATCTGCTCGACCGCAAAGACGCTTACTACGCTCTGTCCACCGCCACCGGCGCCACCCGGACCGATGGTTGGATCGATATCGAGGGCGGCATCGCCACCCTGTTTGCCTATTCCGGCAAAGGCCGGCGCGAGCTGCCGAATGGTCATGTCTATCTTGACGGTGAGCCTGAACCCCTGTCCCGGGATGACAGCTTCAGCGGCCAGCACATCTGCCTGCCGCTGGAAGGCGTCGCGGTTCACATCAACGCGTTCAATTTCCCCTGCTGGGGGATGCTGGAGAAGCTGGCGCCGACCCTGCTGGCGGGCATGCCCGCCATCGTCAAACCGGCCAGTCAGACCGCTTACCTCACCGAATTGATGTTCCGCGACATGATCGCATCGGGCATTTTCCCATCGGGCGCACTGCAACTCATCAGCGGTAGTGTAGGCGATCTGATGGATCATCTGGACTATCAGGACGCACTCACCTTTACCGGCTCCGCAGCCACCGGCCTGAAGCTTCGCCGCCACCCGTCGGTGGTGGAGCGCTCCGTGCGCTACACCATGGAGGCCGACTCCCTTAACTGCTCGATCCTCGGCCCGGATGCGGAACCCGGCAGCGAGACATTCGAACTCTACGTCCGCGAAATGGTGCGGGAGATGAGCGCCAAATGCGGCCAGAAATGCACCGCGATACGGCGCGCCATCGTGCCACGCCAGCTGGCCGAGGCGGTAGGCCTGACCGTTTCCGATCGGCTGGGGCGCCTGGTGATCGGGGATCCAATGCGGGATGGGGTCGAAATGGGCGCCCTGGCCAGCCTAGGACAACGGCAGGAAGTGCGTGACCGCATCGTCGAACTCCTGGCCCATTGCGATCGTCTGTGCGGTGGCGAGCCACCGCCGGTGGTCGGCGCCGACCCGGAGCAGGGTGCCTTTCTCAGCCCCACGCTGCTCTACTGCGACAGCCCGTTGGAGGTCGCCGCGGTGCACGATATCGAGGCATTTGGGCCGGTGAGTACCTTGATGCCGTATGACAGCCCCGACCAGGCCATCGAGCTGGCAAAGCGCGGTCGGGGCAGCCTGGTCGGGTCGGTATTCACAGAGGACGATGATTTCGCACGGGACATGGTGTTGGGCGCAGCCGCTCACCACGGGCGGCTGCTGCTGGCCAACCAGCATATGGCCAAGGCCTCCACCGGCCACGGCTCGCCCCTGCCGAATCTGATTCACGGCGGCCCCGGCCGGGCCGGGGGCGGCGAGGAAATGGGGGGCATCCGCGGCGTGCTTCAATATATGCAGCGGACCGCTCTGCAGGGCTCACCCGATACGCTGAGCCGGGTCACGGACTGCTGGGTACGGGGCGCACGGCGGACAGAGGGCGGACCCCACCCGTTTCGCAAGTGCCTGGAAGACCTGGAAATCGGGGACACGCTGGCCAGCCCGGGACGCAAGGTGACCTTGGACGACATCGAACACTTCGCCCATTTCACCGGTGACACCTTCTACGCCCACATGGACGAGGCGGCAGCACGGGCAAACCCGTTTTTTGACGGTCGTGTCGCCCACGGATACTTCATCGTCTCGGCCGCAGCCGGGCTGTTCGTGGACCCCGCCCCGGGCCCGGTGCTGGCCAACTACGGGCTGGACAGGCTGCGCTTCATGCAACCCGTTTACCCGGGCGACACCATTCGCGTGCTGCTGACCTGCAAGCAGAAAACCGCACGGGAAACCGAGGACTACGGCGAAGTGCGTTGGGACACGACGGTGCTCAATCAGAACGACAACGTGGTGGCCCAGTACGACGTACTCACTCTGGTCGCGAAGCGCTCACACTAAGCCAGAGGCAAGGAGACATACGTTGGCCCAGGTTTATGAGATCAACGGCATCCGCCCGGTGGTGGATCCCAGCGCCTTTGTTCATCCCAGCGCGGTATTGATCGGCGACGTCATTGTCGGCCCGGATTGCTACGTGGGCCCGGCCGCATGCCTGCGCGGCGATTTTGGCCGCCTGATCCTGCAATGCGGCGCCAATCTGCAGGACACCTGCGTCATGCACGGTTTCCCCAACACCGATACGGTGGTGGAAACGGACGGGCACATCGGCCATGGCGCCGTGCTGCACGGCTGCCGGGTCGCACGCAATGCCATGGTCGGGATGAATGCGGTGATCATGGACAACGCCGTAATCGGGGAAGACAGCATTGTCGCAGCCCTCGCATTCGTCAAAGCCAATATGGCAATCCCACCCCGTTCACTTGTAACGGGCATTCCAGGCAAAGTCATCCGCCAGCTCAGCGATCAGGAAATCGCCTGGAAAATCGAAGGCACCCGGACCTACCAGAGACTTGCCGCCCGCAGCCGCGACACACTGCGCCCAACCGAGCCGCTGACCGAAGTGGAACCGAATCGGCGTCGCATCGAGGTGGAAGATGTCGAGCCGCTGCATGTAACCAAAACCCGTTCGGCGGATTAGCCTGCAAATTGCATGAAGGCGGACCGGTAGATTTTGTTTCGGCATCGGTTCCGGGTTTCTGATGCGCATTCGGCCCTTCTTTTAATTGTTACGGTTTGTCCTGTTCGGGCTCAGGCCGCGCTGGACTGTGCATTTGCGCCTATCCCCCTCAAACCATAACTACAGCTATGCCTTTGATGCCGATCAGCCCAACTGCTTTGCCCATCACGCCCTGATTCCCGAACCCTTCATGCAATTTGCAGGTTAGACAGCCAAACGACTGTGTTTTTTACATAGGACACTTGCTGGCCGGCTCGCTCTCCATCTCCTCCACGACACCGTCCGCCATTTCCACCTCCACGCAGGCGCCGCCGGTGAGCTCACCGTGGTCCTCATCGAGTTCCGTCTCCTCTGTGACCTCTATGGTTCGGCCGCCCACAACCCAGGTTCCGACCTTTGTTTCAGGGCGACTCTCTACGACGCCATAAAAATCATCTTCGGCCCATGCCGACAGGGCGATGCTCTGGGCAATGACCAACCCGGCAACGATCAGGTAATGCTTGTTCACGCCGTATGCTCCTTCCGACTGACTTAGGTCGGCTTTATTCAAAAAGCACCCCCCATCGGCGCAGTGCAGACTGCCGGCAGCAGGTTCTGGCTTCTCAAAAGCACATGGAGAAATTTCGATGGGATGCAACGAGGCTACCGGTCGAGCATACCTTAAGAGATCGTTGAAACCCAATGCCACCAACTCCAGGCATCCCGCCCGTAACCGTTCTATAGCCGGCTGATATTGGACCCGCCAGACGGCGGCAAACGCCGTGGCATCGACACCCACCCGCCGATGGTCGGCAAAGGCCTTGAAGCCCCGCGCCACGCCAATCCACGACCGAACCGAACACGTCAAAAAATGTAGCGCTCTAGGGAGCAGATTCAGAGTGAGCCTTATGTGCAACACCGGTTCGGTTGACATAATGGGCATGCTGAAAGCCACGCATTTGGGGGGACAGAAGGCGTTTCACGAAAACATCGACAGCCCGTCCAGCTCATCCACCCAAAACATCCTCATGGTCCTGGTTCTGAGTACGCCCAATTCGGTAGCAATCAACAATACCGACAAGCCAACAAACCATGAACACCGCCGTTGCCACAGATATCCATTGGGCATCAGCGGCGACGGGCTGATTCGATACCATTTCCGTTATCCGGCCCGCATCCAGAACAATCTCACCGGCCTGGATCTGTTGAGCGATTGCCAGTACCTGCTCGATTGTCTTTGAAACCAGGTAGTAGAGGGCGACAAACGCGGCACTGATCAGGACAAATCCGGATCGATACCTCCTGAGCAGAAGATGCCCTGCGCCTGGAAACACCAGGGCTGACAACAGAACGGCTTTGGTTGATGTTTGCACGTGATACGGAACCGCTGTTAGGCGATAAATCGGCACCTGCGCATCGGCGCCCCCATCGGGTGTCCTGACACGGCACCTCGGCTTTTGGCGACGGTACTGGCGCCATGATGCGCCCAGAATCAAAGCGCTGAAAGGGAAGGGGGCGTTGACCGACGCCCCCTGCAGTCAAAAAAACGATGCCTGTCCGGGTCAGTCCACCAACACCCAATCGCCGTCCTGAATCTCCAGCATTCGGAACGCGGTCAGGTCCAAACCCAGATGGTCTTCGGCGGACATGTTCACCACCCCGCCGGTTCCGACGAAACCCTGGGTGTTTTCGATGGCCGCGCGGACGGCTTCCTTGTCGGTGCTGCCAGCCGTTTTCATGGCCTCCACCGCGATCATCAGACCGTCGTACGCGTGACCGCCAAAGGTCGAGACGTCTGTTCCGGTGGCCTTTTCATACATGGTCTGGTACCCGATCACCACCGGTTTCTGGGGATCATCGTCGGCTAACTTGTCGGCCACCAACAGCGCGGATCCCGGCAGACGTACACCGTTGGCGGCGTCCCCCGCCAGCTCGATGTATTTCTTGGACGCCACCCCGTGCGACTGATACAGGGGTGCGGTCATACCAAGCTGCTTGTAGTTCTTGGTGACAATGGCCGGCCCCTGACCAAAACCAAAGTTCAGCACCGCCTGGACGCCGTCGGTGTTCTTGATCTTTGTGAGCTGCGGCGTCATGTCGGTGTCTTTTGGGCCGTAGGTCTCGTCGGCGACGATCTCGATACCGTAGTCACCGGCAACCGCGGTCGATTGGGCGCGACCGGACTTGCCAAAACCACCGGTGCCAGAGATCAACGCCACCTTGGTGATGTCGCGCGCTTTCATATCCTCAAATATTTTTTGTGCCGCCATACGATCGGTGTGGGGGGTCTTGAACACCCATTTCTTGACCGGTTCAATGATCACCACGGCCCCGGCCAGGGAGATGAACGGCACGCCGGCCCGCTCCACCAGCGGCACCGCGGCCATGGTGGTGCCGGTGGTGGAGCCACCGACAATCACATCGACCTGGTCGTCTTCCAGCAGGCGCTTGGTGGAGGTGCGGGCGTTATCGGCATCGACGCCAACGTCGTAGTGCACCAGCGCCAGTTGTTTTCCCAGGACACCGCCCTCCGCGTTGATCTGGTCAATGTACATCTGCAGCGTTTTCAGCTCGGGATCGCCGAGAAACGATGCCGGCCCGGTCACCGACAGAAAAGAACCGATCTTTATGGTATCGGCCGCGATTGCGCCACTGGATGCCATGGCGACGGCGGATGCCGCCAGCCATGCACGAACGTGTTTGCCCCTCATGCGTAACTCCTTTTCAGTGCTCTGTGGTCATTTTAATGTCATACCATGCGGGGCAGGCCAGAATGGCCCGTGGGCCCCGACTACATGCCCAGATAGGCTTTTCTCACCTCCTCATTCGCCAGCAGTTCGCTGCCAGCGCCACTCAACACCACACGGCCGGTTTCAATGACGTAGCCCCGATCCGCCACCGCCAGCGCCGCAGCGGCGTTCTGCTCCACCAGAAACAGGGTAATGCCCTGCCGTTTAAGATCGGCGACGGCATTGAATATCTCCTGGACCAGCAAAGGGGCCAACCCCATGCTGGGCTCATCCAATAGCAACAGGCTCGGTCTGGCCATGAGCGCGCGGGCCATGGCCAACATCTGCTGCTGCCCACCCGATAAGGTCCCGGCGGGTTGTTTGCGTTTTTGTTCAAGGATCGGAAACATCGCAAACATGCGCTCCAAATCCGTCGCCACACCCTTGTCCCGCCCACGGTGAAAAGCGCCCAGACGCAGATTGTCCTCCACACTGAGCGGGCCGAATACCTGGCGTCCCTCGGGCACCTGCGAGATGCCCATGCGCACGCGGCGGGCGGCGGGAACCCGGGTGATGTCCTGGCCGCGAAAACGGATTGCGCCGCCGGTGGCGGGTTGCAGGCCCGAAATACTGCGCAGCAGTGTGGTCTTGCCGGCACCGTTGGCCCCCACCAGGGCCACCAGCTCACCGGGCGCGACCCGCAATTCGACACCATCCAGGGCCTGGATACGCCCGTAGTGACTGCTCAAATCCTGGATGTCCAGCATTGCCTCCGCTGCCCGGTCGGCGGCCGCGGGCTCGCTCCGGGGTTCTGCGCTCAGCCCCAGACCCATGGGTGCGGGCGCCAGATTTGCGATGCGGCGGTGAAGGTCGCGAAACTCGGCCTTGACCCTCTGCCCGAACAGGGGATCGTCGTTGGTCAGGAATGCCTCGTTGATGACTCGCCAGTCCGCCTCGGTCAACACGTCCTTGGCCAGGGGCAGAACCTGGGTCTCTTCCTTGCGTATGTGCTCACGCTGATTGTTAACATAGGTGGTCAGCGCGTCGCGAAAGGCCGTACGGTCATTGGCTTCGCCGGACCCGGCGTGGTCCAGCAGTTCCCGCAGACGCACCATGGCGGCCGGGCCGTGGGCGTGCTCCTTCTGCAGTTCGTCCAGCACCGGATGAGACTCGGGCGCCCGTTCACGCAGGGCGCGAAACAGAAACAGGTCCTCCTTGGGGTGGTGCATGCGGTCCGTATAACTCTGGAGATAGTCGAAAATCGCGCCGAACAGATCCCGATCCGGGGCGACGTCGGCGCCGGCCAGGGACTGATTGAGCTGGTCGATGGTGGCCATCAAGCGCCAGATGCCAGCATGCTCCGACTGGATGACCTGCACTGCCTCGGTCACGCGTTATCCCTCATGCCGCCCCCAGGTAAGCGGCGATCACATCCGGGTTGTGGCGCACCGCTTCCGCCGTGCCCTCCGCCAGTTTCTTGCCGTAGTCCAGCACCAGGATGTGATCGGAAATGTTCATCACCAGTTTCATGTCGTGCTCCACCAGCACCACGGTCACACCGGTTTGCGCCACCTTCTGTATCAGTACATCGATCTCCGCGGTTTCGTTGGCGTTGAGTCCCGCGGCCGGCTCGTCCAGCAGCAGCAGACGGGGTTCGGCGGCCAGTGCGCGGGCAATCTCCAGGCGCTTGAGCGCTCCGTAGGGCATGGAGGCAGCATCGCTGTCCAGATAGCGCCCGGTGCCAACAAAGTTCATCAGCTCGGCCGCCTTGTCGCGGCAGTCGCGATCGCCCCGCACGATGCCCGGCAGGCGCAACATGGCCGGCAGGAAGCGCCGGTCCAAATGCAGATGACGCCCCACCATGACGTTTTCCAGCGCGGTCATGTTCATGCAGATCTGCAGATTCTGGAAGGTACGGCTCATACCCAGACGGGCCAGCACATGAGCCGGGCGACCGGCGGTGGGCTGGTCGTCCAGGAAGATGTTGCCGGAGCTGGGCGTGTAGACGCCGGTCACCAGATTGAACAAGGTGGTCTTGCCAGCGCCATTGGGGCCGATCACGGAATGGATGGTGCCGGGATCGACTTCGAAGCTGAGGTCCTGCACGGCATGGACACCCCCGAAGGACTTGTTGAGTTGCTCGACCCGCAGCAGGCTCATGGGTCCACCTCATCCACCCCGGGTATCGGGCTCGCCCGCTGATCGCGCCGCTTGCAGACTCGGGCCAGGGTCGGCACCAGCCCCTGAGGCATGAATATCATGGTGAGCATCAGAATGAGACCAAACACCACCATCTCATAGTCTTCGAACCCACTCAGCAATTGAGGCAGCACGGTGAGAATGGCGGCGCCGACCACCGCGCCAAAGGTAGACGCCATTCCCCCGAGCACTACCATGGTTACCAGTTCGATGGAATGAAAGAACCCGGACGAAGTGGGTGTTACAAACCCGGCATAGTGGGCATGCAGGCTGCCCATGACGGCGGCGAATACCGCTGAGACCACGAACACCCGCACTTTTGCTCGGGTCGTATCGACCCCGGCGGCCTGGGCTGCGACCTCGGACCCGTGCAGGGCCCGGAGCGCCCGTCCCACCGGCGAATCAATGATGTTGAGCGCCAGCCACACCGCCAGCAACAGCAAGCCGCCGATCACCCAGTACCACACTGCCTCACCATAAAGTTCCCATCCGAACAGGGTGAACGGCGGCACGTACATGCCGTCAGGTCCGCCGGTCAACCAGTCCTCGGTACTGACCACAATGGAGATGATGATTCCCAATCCCAGAGTGGCCATGGCCAGATAGTGCCCCTTAAGGCGAAGAATGGGGCGGGCGATGATAAAGGCGAGAGCGGCGACACCCACCGCCCCGAGCAGTAGCGCCAGGGCCGGCGGCCATCCGTAGGTGGCCACCAGAATGCCGCTGCAGTAGCCGCCGAGGCCGAAAAAGCCGGCATGCCCAAGACTGATCTGGCCGGCGTAACCGATCAGCAGGTTCAGCCCCACCGCGACGATGGCATTGATGCCCACCAGTATGGCCATCTCGAAGTAAAAGTTGTTGGGCAAAAACCAGGGAATCGCGGCCACGATCAAAGCCAGAAGCATCAGGCCCCCGGTGCGCGGTGCCCGCATCCAGCCCATCTCAGACGCGCTCCGTTCCGCGCACGCCAAACAGCCCATTGGGCAGGAAAAACAGAATCAGCAGGATCAGTACAAACGGAACCGCGTCCTTGTACTCGGAGGAGATGTAGCCAGCGGCCATGGCCTCGGTAATCCCCAGTATGAGACCACCAACAATGGCGCCCACACCGCTGCCCAGCCCGCCCAGGACCGCCGCCACGAATCCCTTCAGGCCCAGCATGATGCCCACGTCGTATGAGGTCAGCGTGATGGGCGCGATCATGATGCCGGCGATGGCGCCCAGGGCGGCGGACAGGCCAAACGAAATCAACAGCACCAGGCCGGTGTTGATCCCCACCAGTTGGGCCGCATCGCGGTTGTGGGAGGTGGCCAGAATCGCCTTGCCCATCAGGGTGCGATTGAAAAACCAGGCCAGGGCAGCCACCACCACCACCGTTACGCCCAGCACCCACAGGCTCTGGGGCAGGATGGTGGCCCCGCCGATGGATATGGGCGTATCGCCGCTGAACGGGGGCAGCGCATGGTACTCCTTGCCCCACACCACCTGGGCCAGACCGCGCAGGAAAATCGAGGCGCCGATGGTGATGATGATCACCGTCACCACCTCGGCGTTTCTGGCCGGCTCGACCGCAAATTTTTCCAGCGCCAGACCCACCACCGTGGCCAGTACGATGGCGGCAACAATCGCCAGCGGCATGGGCACGCCCGCGCCCAGCATGGACACCGTCATCATGCCGCCGATCATCAGAAACTCACCCTGGGCAAAGTTGATGACGTGGCTGGCGTTGTAGATCATGGCGAATCCAAGCCCCACCAGCGCGTAGGTCGCGCCGACGGTGATCCCGGAGAACAGATATTGAAGAAACTCGGCCATCGTTGCTGTGCTGGACCGTGGACGTGGAATGGGGAGACTGGTGCCGGCACCGCCTCGGTTGCAGCGAGGCAACCGCCCACCGGCCTGCTTCGGTCTGCCACTTCCCCCTTTGGTTTCACGATGGTCTACCGCGCCACCGAGGCGATACGGATCAGATAATGGTATTAACTAATACATAATGCCGGGGACGGCAAGCGCAAATTCATGGCTGCCCGGATTGCTCCAGAATCCGCAGCCGGCTGTGCAGGCCGTCCAGGTCCGCGTAGCCGCCCTGCAGGTGGCGGGTTCCTGCCCCCTGGTAGGCCGTGCGTCCATGCAGCACGCGACGATTGTCCACCATGAACAGATCGCCGGACCCCATCTTGAATTGAATCTGCCAGCGCGCATCCTGCAGCGCCGCGGCAAATAGACGGTAGGCGTCGTAGAACCGGCCCAGATCGTCCATGGCCATGGCCGCCGTATCCACCGACCGGTTGTTGTAGCGCACAGTCGACAGCCGGTCTTCGGCGTCCAACTCGATCAAGGGGGCCCGGTGACGCAAATCGCTGTTCGCATCCCGGAATCGAAACGGAACCGGTGTCCGGGTCAACAGCTCGAAAGCGTCGGGATGCTCTGTTCGCAACCAGTCCGCCACGGCAAACCCGTCGCACAGCACCGAGTCACCGCCTTCGGTGTCGCTGTGCAGACAATGAAGAATCTGGAGCCCGGGCACCGGATCCCGATAGGGGTTGTCGGTGTGCACGGGCAAGCCCAATCCGGTATACGCCAGGTTGATGGGATCCGCTACGGCTTTGACATCAAAAAAGCGCCCGTAGTTGGTTTCCCGCACATAACCAAACAATGCCACCAGCTCGAGTAAAGCGCCGTCCTCCGCCGGCACCTGGGTCAAACACGCAAAGCCGCTGTCCCGGACCCAGCCGAGCCAGCGTTTCAGACGTTTGCTGTCCTGCTTCAGGGCGGGATAGGTGTCGGTACGCAGCGCGGGATCCAGACCAGCATCCCAGCGATCGCCCGTCGGCAAAGGCGTTTCGCCGGCCACAAGGCGCTGCAGCCAGGCGCTGTCGAACCGGGTCTGGTGCCTTTCCGGGGCAAACCTCAGGGTGATGCCGGATGCATCCAAGCGACACTGCTCGATAGTGGTGTGCGGCGGCACCTGAGTGATATCGATAAGGCGCTGGCCGCTCCCGGCGTCCTGACAAGCCGGACAGTGACAGTTGTCCCTCAGCCAGATCGCGGGAACCAGATCCCGCCGCCCGCTGCTCCAGCGCAAGCGTAACCTGTGACCATGCGAATCGGGCGCGGCGTCAACAAGTGTGTCGATACTCATGGCATGCGTCCTCAGTTTTTAAGATCGAACACAACGCTGGAAACCAGCATCCGCCACCCGGGGCAGGGAGGCAAGCGAGGGCTTGTATCGAGTGGGCCCAATGGTCGCGGATCGACTTGATCTATATCAATTCGGCATCCAATCCTGGTGGGATCGGATGTTGAATTGATCAATGTCAATATCGTCATACCGGCGGGTACTAAAGTGACGGTAGGTTATTCCGTGACCCTGCGCCGCAGCACCTACCCAGGGTAGCTATTCCCATCCTGCCTCACTGCGACCAGGCCGGTCACGGACCAACCTGGAGAGCCGCGGCAGCCAAGCTGCCGGACGCTCTTCAGAACAGGAGGGATTCTGTCATGAAACAATGTTCAACCTCGCTCCGTCCATTGGCGGCGTCCGCCCTGGCCGCACTCCTGGCCGGGCCCGCAATCGCCGCTGAGGGAAATTGGAGGGTGGGCCGCATTCACTACCGCATGGTGTGTACGGCATGTCACGTGGAGACCACGGGTGAGTCCATAGCGCCCTCCACCCGGACCAAAGCGGAATGGACGAAGTACCTGGCAGCGGATCAACACGCCGCCAACGGCCAGGCCAATCCGTCGCTGCGCTACTACGTCAGCCAGGAATATCGCGCCAGCATCAAGGACACCAACAAGGCCGCGGCCAAATTCATTGATATGCCGGATGAAGAGATGTTCGCCAACCTGGCGGCCTTCGTGATTCACGGCGCCCAGGATTCTGACACACCGGCAGGCTGCCAGTGACGCGATTGCCCGCTGCGGTGCGTTGTCGACGCCCGCTGCCTGGCACAGGCTTTTCAAAGGGCGAAAAACCATGGCACAGACAACTGCCAGTCCGGGCTCCGTGCTGACCCGGCGTTTCGGTCCCAAGTGGCTGAGTGGACTCCAGGACGACTACCGCAAAGTGCTGGTTGATGAATGGTCGCCCTATCTGGGCGGAATTCTGCTTGTCACGGTGGCCGCGTGCCTGATGGCCGGCGGCTTATTCTGGGGTGTTTTCGGCGGCCTCAGACTTTGGGGTGACTATCTCAACAACGCCATCGGCCTGGGGCCGGCCTTGGGCATCGAGGCAGATCTTGAGAGTCCGCTGATGCACCGTATCTCCCTGATGGACATCACCCTGATTCTCGGTGCGCTGTCGGCCGCGCTATTGTCCAGCCAGTTTCGCATCAATCACCCACCACCGTTGGAGTATGTCTGGGGCGCATTGGGCGGGACCCTGATGGGTATCGGTGCGACCCTGGCGGGGGGATGCACGGTGGGCGGATTCTTCACCCCCGTGATGTTTGCCTCGCCTGCGGGATTGGCAATGTTGTGCGGATTGGTGCTCGGGGCCGCGCTGGGTCTCAAGGGCCTGATCTGGACCATGGAACACATCACCTGGGGCGCGACAGCACCCTCCATGAAAGCCGAACCGATGTTTAAAACACGCTACCCACTGTTTGGGTTCCTGGTTCTGGCGGCGGTGCTGTGGTGGGGCAGCGCTTGGTTGCTGGACGAGGATTCGGCGCTTGCGAGCCGGGGTCTGATCGTACTCGCCGGCTTCGCTCTGGGATTCATTCTGCACCGCTCACGCTTCTGCTTCTCGCGGGTGTTCCGGGAACCGTTCATGACCGGCGACGGCACCATGACCAAAGCCATGATTCTGACACTGGCGACGGGCATCACCATCGGCTCACTGTTGCTGCAGACAGGCACGGTGGATCCCTACCTGGCGATCCCCGCCACCTTTTGGTTGGGTTCACTGATCGGGGGCGTCGTCTTCGGCGTCGGCATGATCTTCGCCGGCGGCTGTGCTTCGGGAAGCCTGTGGCGGGTGGGTGAAGGCCATCTCAAGCTGGTGGTGGCCGTTGTCTTCTTCGGCTGGAGCGGGTCTGTTTTCAGCGCAGGCCTGCGCTATTTCGGTGTGCTGACACCGCGGCTCGATCTCGACTTTCTGGACGGCATGGTGGAAATCACGATGCTGGGCTATCAGGCCTATCTGCCTGATTTGCTGAGCGGTTGGGGTTTGAGCTACCTGGTCCTATTTAGCCTGCTGGGACTCTGGTATGGCCTGGTGCGCTACAACGAGTCCACCGAACGATTTACGGTCCGGTGACCGAAGCCGGGTGGCAGGCGAATGAGGTGGTTGACATGAGGCCGTCGATACGACAGTTGGCAATCCTGCTCCCACTGGCGGCAGTGCCTGCCACAGCGGTCCCTGGGGAATCCGGCGACGCTCGCCGCTCGACGCCCTATTCGCTTTCTCGGGACACCTGATAAATCTCGAAAAACATCGAGACTTGACCGAACCGGTGCTGGCGGAACTCCGTGTCAAGACACTGGATGCCGTACCCGAAAGCTAACTGACTTTATTCGAGCCCGAAGGCGAGAGCCGAATGGCAGGAGGGCGAGGCATCTCCTTGGTTTCACCGATAGAGTCTACATAGGTATGGACCGCCGTTTGAAACGGTCGAATCAGAATCACCAGCAAACCGATGGGGACACAGTCCAGCCTGGGCAACTGTCAGTAGAAAGGGTCGCCCGGCCGTATCCGAAAAGCGTTTGTCGCTGACTGCCCAAGGCGAGGCGCGCTACGAGTTGAAAACACCCTTCACAGGCAACACCGCCCCGGAAGGCCAAGGACAACAAGTTCAAAGCACCCGGTGAGGAGCAACAGACAAAGCTGGCCGAACGCCACGCCGCCATAAGTTGGATACAACGGCCCAAGCGAGCGTTCAACATCGACATACAGACCTGCAGTGTCTGCGGCGGCGCCGTCAAAGTGATCGCCTGCATCCAGGATCCGGCAGTAATCGACCAGATCCTCATCCGTCTACAGGAAAAGGTCGTCTCGGGTCCAAACGACCTGCTGCCCCAAAGCCGGGCACAGGCTCAAACGACCGCATTCAACTGACTCCTCACCAGCCGAAGTGTTATCAGATGAGCGCTTGCCACAGGACGCGGCCGGATATCGCTCGGCCTCCGGCAGAAAATGAAGGGTCAGATTGAAAAAACGACCGGTCGCCAGGCCCGGAGTACCAGGCCAAACCTGAGCTTACCCAACACTCTCCTCCCTCTGAAAAAAGCGCTCTTGTTCAGCCTGTACTCGGAATTCTGCCTGGCTGGCGGAAATGCGCTGTCAGCCTGGGACCGTCACGATTCCTGCTGCTCCCTTCCCAGCCAGGGAAGTGCTATCTCGCGCTCCCGGTACTCGAAGTGGCGGATCTCGGCAGCGGCGAAGTGGTCGGCGACCCGCGGCAGTATCGCAAGAAAGCTGCTGTCGGTAACGGCGGCGATGCGTCTGATCTGTCTGTGGTAGTTCCGTGCAAACCGCAGGTGTGAAAGCAGGCTGCCGAAGTCTTCCCAGACGGAGAGGGATTCCGCATCGATCAGCACCCCAGCACACAAAACAACCGACACCTTCGGCCACAAGCTGTGACTGGTTGTGCCAAAGGCGACAGGCAGCCCCAAAGCTGAAAGCGACCATCAACCTCCGAGGGATGGTCAAACACAACCGCATACTCGTTGCCCGACAGGTTGCGGCGGCCCGAAGGCCGCCGCTCTTGAGCCCAACATCGGCGCATAAAGCTTTCCCCTAGTGCTTCGTATCGTCGTGATCGTGATGCTTTGTGTGATGTTTCTTTGACTTGCATCCAACGGTCTTGATGGAGTCCTTCCCCTTTATCGGCTCCCCGGCAAATGTCTTGCCGATCAACTTTGCACGGGTATCGCCACATTCGATCCAAGCCTGCATGCAAAGTCACATGACGCCGATCGATTGCGTAGCACGAGCATACGTCTATCCTCCGGCTGGGCCACATAGTTCGCCGAAACCATTTGGAACCGCGTGTTGCCGACTTATAGATGGCTCGGGGGTACTCAATCGACTTTTGAAAAAGGGCCTTTGCCGTCCTTCGCAGGGCTTTTGGTTCACAAAAATTATTTGTCCCTCTTACAAATACTTTTTTGTGTCTCCTCCCTGGTATTAACCAAAAGCTGAGCTATATTTCATTACGGTGGTGGTCTTTGTTCATTAACACACACTGCCCGTCCATGCCCTTGATTGTTCTAACTTTAAATAGGAGGCGATCATGCGGACTCAATCCGTCTTTCTATCCTTGATACTCGTTTCGGGCGCCGCATTCGGCGGCGAATCGGCGGCCGACAAAATAGCGCGCGCGATGAGCGCAGCGCATCCGGCCATTAGTGACAACGCAACCGTCATGGACGTTGACGGAATGATCCTGAAGGAAGGCAGCAATGGTTGGGTCTGCATGCCGGGCATTGGTCCGGGCGACGACCATCCCATGTGCAATGACGAAGTGTGGGCGAAGCTCATGAAGGCAGCCGGAGCCGGCGCGCCTTTCGAGACCGACCGCATCGGCATCTCGTACATGCTCCAGGGTGACGCGATGGTCAGCAACTCGGACCCAACCGCAACGGACCCCAACAACGGCGACGTCTGGGTTCAGGAGGGGCCCCACCTGATGGTAGTGGCACCGAAAGCAGCCCTGGCCGGCCTGTCCGACGATCCGTTCAACGGCGGCCCCTACACGATGTGGAAGGACACACCCTACGCGCACATCATGATCCCCGTGCACGTCGAAGATTAGCTTGGCCCGAGGAGTAACTTAGCCGCTGGTCACATGGGATGGCGCGGGCTATCCGCTCGCGCCCCTCTGTCAGCAGGCGAGGCGCTCCTCAACCTTTGATCCTGACTGCAATCGCGTCGCAAG
This sequence comes from Candidatus Competibacteraceae bacterium, assembly GCA_024641125.1. Lineage (GTDB taxonomy): Bacteria > Pseudomonadota > Gammaproteobacteria > Competibacterales > JAHEDQ01 > JAHEDQ01. The sequence goes on from JAHEDQ010000079.1 coordinate 18,095, forward strand.
TGGTTCGGCTGAAGGCGAGACCATAGTCTGGAGCGCCGGAAACGAATCACCAGTTACTCGTTTTACGGCATACGATTCCGCTCCTGACCATTAGCGCTTTGTAGATCATGTCGCGCTCGATCGGTCCGGGACGCATCTCGTAAGCTTGTCGTGGGGCAACACCGCCAAAGCTTGGTCCGTGTCAGATGACACTCGGGAACCAGCCAGCTTGCAGAATATCCAGGCTGCCTCCTTCGGGCCCGACGGCCGCTTTCTGTATACCATCGGTACCGACAATCGAGCCAGAGCCTGGAAGTTGGCGGACAACGCTAAGCCCCCTATCAGTGAATACGGCCTCGCAACTTAACTCGAACGTTAGTCCTCTTTCTCAAGGAAACAATGTGACGCTGATAAATCTCGGAGAATTTTGCTGCCAAGAGTAATAGGACGAACAAAAACCTTTTCCGAAAGTCGATCGAGTACGCCCAAATCATCCAACAGTCGCCAACCCGCGCTTCGGTGCGGTGTCGGCCAGAATCACGCCTTGCGGGTGGGTAGAAATCGTGCAGTTCAGCCAATTTCTTGACGATTCCTGGCTTTGGGCCGAACGCCACCGCAACCGCGACGCTTGGCGTCGCAGCCTGTGGGGGTGTTGCCCGGGGGGCTGGTTCAGTCGGACAAACGCGCCTTTGGCGGTGACCGGCAAGGCGGCAACCGGGCAGTTGCCGCCCAGGCATCTCGCTTGTCGAGGTGGGTGAGGATCTTCTCGATGACCTCGGACTCCTCGATGCATATATGGACCCATCCCGTTTGCAAGACACATGTGCGTTCGAGACAAGAAGAAGGTTGCTACCATATATCCGGCCTGTTGATGCGGACCTATGACCGCTGGCCTTGATGAATTCCGCTCG
>JAHEDQ010000002.1:0-22464 GCA_024641125.1 Candidatus Competibacteraceae bacterium
ATTGTTTTCGGGGACCCAGATTACGCGCCAACTGGGCCTGGGTTTGGGTGTGGACAACAGCTGAATTTCCGCATCCGGGCTGAATCCCCTTTTCGCCGCAATCAGCCGGGTACGATTCAATTACGAGGCCAGCGCTCATCCAGCAGGGTTTTCATTCTATCCAGCGCGCGGTGTATGTTGTCTACGCTGTTGGCATAGGAGAAGCGAATAAAGCCCTCGCCGAACGCACCGAAGCTGGTTCCAGCCACCGTAGCGATCCCGGCCTGCTCCAAGAGTCGGTTCTGCAGGGTGCGCGCATCCATTCCGGTGCCCTCGATATTCGGAAACGCGTAGAACGCACCCACCGGCCGTCGGCAGCGAATGCCTGGTAAGGCATTCAGCCCGTCGACGATAACACCGCGTCTTTGATCAAACGCGGCCACCATCTGATCCACCGCGTCCTGGGGCCCTTCCAGCGCAGCGATTCCGGCGAACTGCGCCGACGCGTTGACACAGGAGTGGCAATTTACGGCGAGTCGGGTGGCGCTCTCGACCAACGCCTCGGGCCACACCGCATATCCCATACGCCAGCCTGTCATTGCGTAGGTTTTGCTCCAGCCGTCGAGCAGAATCAGACGATTCTCCAACTCCGGATAGGTGAGCAAAGACACATGCCGATGCCCGTCGTAGTTCATGCGTGCGTATATCTCATCGCTCAATATCGCCACCTGGGGATGGTCAGCCAGCCCGGCTACAAGCCGATCGATTTCCGGCTTCGGCATCGCACCGCCGGTCGGATTGGCGGGTGAGTTGAGAATCAGCAATCGTGTCCGGGGAGTGATCAGGCTCAGCACCTGTTCGGCGTCGAAGGAGAAATCCCTGTCCTCCAACAAAGGTGTCGGTATTGCTTTTGCCCCCGAGAATTCGATCATTGACTGGTAGATAGGGAAACCCGGATTGGGGTAAAGGATTTCCACACCGGGCTCACCGAACATCAAGATCGCGAAAAACATGGTGACTTTACCGCCGGGCACAACCACGATGCGGTCCGGGCTGACCTCTACACCCCGATGTCTGGCGATGTCCTCGGCGACCGCTTCTCTCAACGCGGGAATGCCCGGAGAGGGGGTGTAGCCGTGATGGCCGTCCCGCAGGGCCTTTATCGCGGCCTCGACGATGTGTTCAGGCGTCTTGAAGTCAGGTTGTCCGATACCGAGGTTGATAATATCGCGCCCGCCGCGGGCCAGTGCCTCGGCACGGGCAAGCACCTCGAACGCGGTTTCGGTGCCGAGACGCCCCATTTTCTCCGATAGTTTGAGCATCGACCGTGGGTCCTGCAAGTTTCGCGACCGGGGCGCGATCATAGCGGAAAGACCGCCGCAGGTCCTGACGATATCAGTATTGGAAAGCCGATGGCTGGCGGCGAAATGACGAATTGCCTGCTCTGGCGTTCAATTTCAAAGAGGCACATCAACACCGGCCGCGCCATTCAGGAAAAAGTGCTACCCGGCAATTTTTCCCGGTCCGGGACAAGCACTTCGAACGCGAGCAGTCCCGGTTTCAGGGACCCGTCGGGCACACGATTCAAGGGCGGCACTTCCAGGCAACCGCAGGCGCATCGGGCAACAGAAGACGGTGCACGCCGCTTTCGCAAGCCGGGCGGACGATCACTCAATCCAGTTCTCGAGCCTGCCCCCGCAGTTGAAATTTCTGGATCTTACCGGTGGAGGTCTTGGGCAGGGGTCCAAACACAACGGTCTTGGGCGCTTTGAAGTGCGCCATTTGCTGGCGGCAAAACGAAATGATATCGGCCTCGGTCGCCGCGCTCCCCTCCTTCAGGGCCACAAAGGCGCAAGGTGTCTCACCCCATTTTTCGTCAGGCCGCGCCACCACCGCCGCCTCCAGGACCTCGGGATGCCGATACAGCGTGTCTTCCACTTCGATGCTGGAGATATTCTCGCCGCCGGAGATGATGATGTCTTTCGAGCGGTCCTTGATCTCCACATAACCGTCGGGGTGCCACACGGCGAGATCACCGGTATGAAACCAACCCCCGGCGAATGCCTCGTTGGTGGCGCTGGGATTCTTGAGATACCCCTTCATCACAATATTGCCGCGCATGAAGATCTCGCCGATGGTAAGGCCGTCCCGCGGCACCGGTTCCATCGTCTCCGGGTCGGCCACCATCACCGACTCCAACATGGGATAGCGCACACCCTGGCGTGCTTTTAGTGTGGCTTTCGCCGCCGCGTCGCGTTGATCCCATTCCGATTGCCAGGCGCAGCCTATTGCCGGCCCGTAGGTTTCCGTCAAACCGTATACATGGGTGACCTCGAAACCCATGCGTTCCATCCCCTCGATAACGGCTGCCGGTGGCGCCGCTCCGGCAGTCATCACCCGGACCTGGTGGGATATGCCGTGCTTGAGTTCATCGGCGGCGTTCACCAAAGTATTGAGCACAATCGGTGCACCGCAGAAGTGGGTCACGCCATGCCCGCGTATGGCGTCGAACACGGCGTCGGCCCGGACCTGACGCAGCGATACGCTGGTGCCCGACATGGCGGCAATGGTCCAGGGAAAGCACCAGCCATTGCAATGGAACATGGGCAGGGTCCAGAGATAGACCGGGTGCCGGACCATATTCCACACCAGGGCATTGGACACGGCATTCAGATAGGCACCGCGATGATGGTACACCACCCCCTTGGGGTTGCCGGTGGTACCGGAGGTGTAGTTGAGCGAGATGGCGTCCCATTCGTTGCCGGGATTGGCCCAGACAAACTCCGGGTCGCCGTCTGCAATCAACTGCTCGTAGCTCAGGCCCCCGATCAGGTCCCCGCCCTGGAACTGGGGATCGTCGATGTCCACCACCGTGGGCCGAACCGGCATCATGGCCAGGGCACGCTCGATGACCGCCGAAAACTCCCGATCCACAAACAACCACTTCGCCTCACCGTGCTGCAGCATAAATGCAATGGTCTCGGCATCCAGCCGGGTGTTGATGGTGTTGAGCACACCGCCACTCATGGGCACCGCAAAGTGCAATTCGAACATCTCCGGGAGATTGGGAGACACCACGGCCACGGTGTCTCCAGGCCCAACGCCACGGGCGTGCAGGGCACCGGCCAGTCGGCGGCAGCGCTGATAAGTCTCACCCCAGCTGCGAGCCAACGGCCCGTGCAATGTGGCGATCCGATCGGGGTACACAGCGGCGCTGCGCTCCAGGAAAGTGAGCGGCGTCAGAGGCGTATAGTTCGCCTCGTTTGCATCCAGTCCGTGTACATAAGGATTGTTCTCATTCACCCGTCTTGTCTCCTCACTGAGCCGAACCCCGCGGCAACGTCGCAGCGGCGACGTCCCGATCTATGACAGTGCCCGGCATACTCCGTGAGGTGGTACGCGGTCACCGAATCGGAGTCATGCGGCTAAGCCGTCATACCGTCCGGGCTCAAACCCGAAGCCAGGACGGGTTCTGCCCCTTGGGGCAGACTGCGCACATGCAATACCCGTTGCGGAAACGGTATCTCGATACCGTTTTTGGCCAGGGTATCCCAGATTCCGAACAGCAGTTCGGATCGTAACTGCAACAGGCTGTAGCGACTGGTGTCGCAAAAGTACTGTATCCGGAAATTCACCGAGCTGTCGGCAAACTCATGCAGAAACACGGCCGGCGCCGGGTCATCGAGTACCTGAGCGTGATGCTCCACCACGTCTTGAATCAGCCCCTTGACCGTATGCGGGTTGGCGTCGTAGCTGACCCCGAGATACAGCACGGTCCGCAGTACCGAATTACTCCGGGTCCAGTTGGTGAAGCTGTTGGAAATCACATCCGCGTTGGGAATGATGATCTCCTGATTGTCCCAGGTCTTGACCGACAGCGAACGCATGCCGATTCGGGAAACCTGCCCTTCGCCCTCGCCGATCTGGACCCAATCTCCGGTGCGCAGCGGGCGCTCCACCAGCAACAGGATGCCACTGACGAAGTTGTTGGCAATGTTCTGCATGCCGAATCCCAGACCCACACCGAGCGCACCGGCGAAAACTGTGAAAGTGGTCAGATCGAGGCCCAGCGAATTCAAGACTATCAGCAGACCAATCACGACGATGGCATACTGGGTAAACACCGCCAAACTGTTGCGCACACCGAGATCGGAAACCCGGGAGTACACCCAACGGTAGGTGATGGACTTCGCCCAGCCGCTGAAGCGAACGATCAACCAAAGGCCCGCTATCACCACCACGATGTGCCAGGTGCTGATGCTCGAGCCGCCCAGCCTGAACAGGGGTAGAGTCAGGACCTCCGACAGTCTGCCCTCGAACACCCGGAACTCCTCGGGCCGGTAAATCTCGAACACCGCATAAACGGCAGCCAGCAACAAGCCGAACTTTGCCACACTGTGCAGGGGGTTGATGACGTCCTGGGTCCAGAGCAGGCCGAAGCTCGTATGGTTTAGCGCAAGGTTCTTGAGCCAGACCACGAAGTCGTCCAGTAGGCCGCGAACGATCAGCCATAGGATAATGACCAGAATAAATGACGCCAGCCCCATGCCGATGCGCCAGCCGAGGTCCACATAACCGGCCAGCCCAATCAGTGCCATGGCGCCCAGGGTGAGCACGGCCGCCAGACTGACAAAACGGATGATCATGAACCAATATCGCTGACCAAAGGCCCCCTCGAGCAGGTTTAGGATCAGCGCCCGCATTCTGAAGACCGGCCATACCGACAGCAGCAATACCAACATCACCAGCCGCTCCAGCACGTCCTCGGTGGCCACAGGCAAACCGGCCAGTCCGCCGGTAATGCTCAAGGTCCCGGTCACCCCCAGGAGCCATAGGAACAGGGTGATCCAGAAGTAAAGCGTTTCGTCCCCTCTGGATGCCGGGGCCTGGGGGCCGCGAAGCAACAACCAGGCAAGGTTTCGTACCGTTTCTCCAATCAACACCGCCAGCGCAACAGTGGTGATGATGCCGCGGCCTGGCTCCTCCACATCCGTGACCGTCAGAATCGCCAGCGCCGCCGCAACGCCGGTGGCCACCGGCACGATGCGGTACAGCAGGCTCATGGCCATCAAACTGATGTGATCGCTGAATCGGTCACGGCGTCTGCTCATCACCCGGAAGGCACGCTGGGCACGGTGACCAGTGCGCCGCAACCAGGTTGCGGCCAACAGTACAATCAGCAGTATCAAGCCGAGTTTGAGCCAAAGACCGTAGCCCGCCGACCGTATCGAGCGGCCGGCAAACTGCAGGCTGAGCAAACCTTGATTCAAAAGCACTCGGGGCGCATTGAGTACGGACAGTCCCAGAGCCTTGAACCCATCCAAACTGTTGGGAAAGATGCGCCGTTCAAACAATCCGGTGCGCAGTGCCTCCTCGTAACGTTCGGTGAGCGCATCCGCCAATGTGCTCGCACGGCTCAGCGTGTCAAGGGCTTGGAGGCGGCGGCCCTGCAGCCGTTTGATTACCTCGGCGAACAGGCTCAGTTCACGCTCGCGTTGATCTTCCGACTCCGCATCATCTGCACCCAACACATCCAGATGTTCCCTGCGGCGCTGGAGCAGATCGATGCTGCGATTCAAAATCTCCTCGCCGGTCGTCAGTTCCTCGGTGAGTGTCTCAAGTCGATCCAGCGCGCTGCGTATCTGATCCAGTCCCACGCCATCAAAGTCAACCAAGCCCGTGTACCGGGCCAGATTGTCGTTGAACGCGAGCAGACGGGCATCGATCATACCCACGGTCGCCTGGGCCTGGGCCAATCGAATCCGGATGTCGAGTTGCAGGCGCTCCTCTGGACTCAGATTCGGGTCGCGCAAACGCTCCGTGTACGCCTCGACATCGGTGACACGTTCATTGAACTCGGCTTCCAGGCGCTCGACCGCCGCGGCTCTGCCCTCGCTTCGCCGCAGTCGATCCCCAGCGAGATTGAACTGCGTGAGCCGGCCGATCCAGGACATCAGCGCCTGCACTCGATCGTCGGTCACGTCACGGTGCTCGGTCAGAATCGCCCTCTGCTCCTCGAGCCAGTCACGTTCTGCCTCAAGGCTACGCAGCAGTTCGCGCGTCTGCATCAACGACAATTCCCGGTCTACACCCGGAGCCACCGGCGTGGCCGGATTCTCCAGCAATTGGCGTCGAGCGGTGAAATCCTCGATTCTCGCCCCGGTCTCACGAATCTGCCGCTCGGTCGTTTCGACGACAAACGCGAGTCCGTCGTAGGAAAGCTTGGCCGACTCGAGCTCGGCCCGAGCCTGCTCAAGCTCCTCTTCTGTCGGCGGCTTGGCCGTAAGCTCACCGGTGCGGGTCCGGATGCTTCTGGTGAGAGATTCCAGCTGGACCCTCGAGGTTTCCAACGCCCGTCGCTCAGCGGCCAAGGCGGACGCGCGTTGCTGCGGCAGCGTCAGACGGGGTGGAGCCTGAGCGCGCGCAGAATCCGGCGTTTGCGCCCATGCAGACACCGCCAGGCCCAGGTGCAGCAAAACAAACAGCAATCCTGAAACGATCAGGCAGACACGATGCCCGGCTGCGGGGGCCGCAGCCGCCGAGGGTGGAATCATGAGACGAGCGTTGCTACCGGAATGCATGGCCTCAATCGTGTACCACAGCAGGCGCAAACTCTCCAGCCAACAAGCCGAAGTGTCCGGACAGCCACCCACGATCGTCCGGGGGTTCCGGAGCTGTCCGCCACGACAGTGCTCACACACTGGCCAGCCCACAAGCCAGATTGACCGCGTTACACTCGCTGGAGTTGGCGACGGCCAGTCCTGCGCTCGCCTACCTTGGCAACCCGGCGCGTGGACACTGGCTGCGGGTTACCGCACTTCCCGCATGGCCCACCAATCGCCTCTGATCTATTCTGGACGAATCAGATTGGCGGCTGGAATAGGCAGATTCAAGGCGCGAGTCACGGGTAACAGTCAGTCTATTAGCAAGATTTACGACCATGAAACTGTGCATTTCAGTCCCAAGATGCACGTTCACGAATAAATCAGAGCGCCCCAAAGCTCAGCCGGACTCCGCTTCGTCCGCCAGAGGCGCCAGGATTCGATGTCCCTGGCTGCGCAGCCAGTTCCTGTGCAGGGCGTATTCGGGCATGTGGCGCGCCACCCGTGACCAGAACGCCGCGCCATGGTTTCGTTCAAACAAATGACACAGTTCATGCAGTGCCACGTAGTCCAGCGCCGGCGCCGGCGCCATGACCAACCGCCAATTCAGATTCAGGTCGTCCCGTATGCCGCAGCTGCCCCAACGGGTTCGCTGCGCACGCAGGCGCACGCTGCGCGGCCATCGACCCAGGCACGCGGCGTAGCGGGCGACACTGTCCTCGATCGTCTCCCTGGCCCGCGCCCGCAACCATGCTTCCAGCAGACGGGCCGGCGTTCGCCGGGTCGAGGACAGGGGCACAATGAGTACCGCCTCGTTCAGGGTTGGCGTGCCGCGCTGATCCGGCGCGAGCTGCAAGGTCACCGGGCTACCCCGATACAGCAGCTGGCTACCGCTACACACCCGGATGACGTCCTCAGCCATGCCGGCCCGCTTGTACAGCTCATTCTGCTTTTGAAAAATCCAGCCGGCGCGGCCTTTCAGCCAAGCTCGCGCCCGATACGGATCGGCGCCTTTTGGCACAACCAGCTCGGTACCGCCGGTACCGACGACGATACTGACACGCCGGGCACGGGCGCTGACCCGAATCCGGTACTCGATGGATTTTCCGTCAAATTCCAATGTCGGCATGCGCGGAACACGGGGTTGAGTTTGAAAGCACACTGTGCAGGCTATTGGGGTCTACCCAGGTACGCGCCACCGCGGCGCCTACCCCAACTGGGTGCGCGCATTCAGGAACATGCGCATCCACGGACTCTCCTCGTCCCACTCGTCCGGGTGCCAGGATAGCTGTCGGGTGAGGAACACGCGCTCCGGGTGGGGCATCATGATGGTGACGCGCCCGTCCGGCGTGGTGAAACCGGTGACCCCGCCGGGGGATCCGTTGGGATTGAGGGGATAGCGTTCGGTGGCCTCGCCGTAGTGGTCCACGTAGCGCAGGCATACACGTCCGGCCTGGTGCAGTTGATCTAAATCGTCGGCCTGGGCGAAGCTAGCCCGTCCTTCGCCATGGGCGACCGCCACCGGCAGGCGTGCACCGGCCAGGCCGGCCAGGAACAGGGAAGGTGACGGCAGCACTTCGACCATGGGCAAACGGGCCTCGAACTGCTCCGAGCGATTGCGCAGGAAGCGCGGCCAAGCCTCCGCGCCCCCGATCATGGGGCCCAGCTCAGCCAACATCTGGCATCCATTGCATACACCCAGGGTAAAGCTGTCGGGACGGTCGAAAAAGGCCTGGAACCGGTCCCGCGTCCTGGCGTTGAACAATATCGACTTGGCCCATCCGCCGCCTGCGCCCAAAACGTCGCCGTAGGAGAAACCACCGCAGGCCACCAAACCCTGAAAAGCGGACAGTTCAGTCCGCCCTGCCAGAATGTCGCTCATGTGCACATCGACCGCGTCGAAGCCGGCACGGTCGAAGGCGGCCGCCATTTCGATCTGACCGTTGACCCCCTGCTCGCGTAGAACCGCAACCCGGGGCCGCAGTGAAGAGACAGCCGGCGCCGACTCAACCGGCGCCTGGATGACCGCATTCAAGCCAGGGTCATGGACATCCAACAAGCCGTCGTACTCCTCCAGCGCACAGTCCGGGTTGTCGCGCAGGCTCTGCATACGGTGGCTGGTTTCGCTCCAGATTCGATGCAGCTCCACCCGAGCCGCCTCCAGCAGCGGCGAGCCGCCGTGGCGGATCTCAATGATCCCGCTGGCATCGATGCCCCCCACGGCATGGGTGCAATCGTGCAGCCCGTGTTCGGCGACGATGCGCAGCACCGCTGGAAGGTCCTCAACACGAACCTGGATGACGGCTCCCAGTTCCTCGGCGAACAATGCCGCCACCGGATCCGGACCCAGCGCGGCGAGATCGACCCGCAACCCGGTGTGCCCGGCGAAACTCATCTCGCAAAGGGTAGCCAGCAGCCCCCCGTCCGAACGGTCGTGGTAAGCCAGCAGGAGTCCGCTTCCGTTCAACCGCTGAATGGCAGAGAAAAAGCCTTTGAGATCATCGGCCGAGTCCACATCCGGTGGCACGCCGCCGACCTGTCCATAAACCTGAGCCAGAGCAGAGCCGCCGAGACGATTTTGTCCGCGGCCCAGATCGATGACCAGCAACAGGCTCTCACCCCGATCGGCCCGCAGCTGGGGGGTCACGGTGGAGCGCACGTCGATGACCGGCGCGAAGGCGGTCACCACCAGGGACAGGGGAGAAACCACCGAGTGCTGGACCGCCCCCTCCCCCCACACGGTCTTCATGGACAGAGAATCCTTGCCCACCGGGATGGCAATCCCCAGGGCAGGGCACAGATCCATCGCCACCGCCTGAACCGTGTCAAACAATCGGGCGTCCTCGCCCACGTGGCCGGCGGCCGCCATCCAGTTGGCCGACAGACGCACATCCGCCAAACGACGAATCCGGGCGGCTGCGATATTGGTGATGGCTTCTGCAATGGCCATGCGGCCCGAGGCGGGCGCATCGACTACCGCAATGGGCGCGCGTTCGCCCATGGCCATGGCCTCCCCTGCGTTGCTGTCGAACGAGGCGAAGGTCACCGCCACGTCGGCGCAGGGCACCTGCCAGGGTCCAACCATCTGGTCCCGGGCCACCAGTCCGGTGATTGTTCGATCCCCGATGGTGATCAGAAAGGTCTTGTCTGCCACCGCGGGCAACCTGAGCACGCGCGACGCCGATTCACGCGCGTCCAGAGCACGGGTATCGAACGGATCGATTTCGATCTCCACATGCCGCACGTCGCGGCGCATCTTAGGGGTGTTGCCCAGCAGCAACGTCATCGGCATATCCACCGGGTCGCGCTCCGATTCCGCATCCCTTACCCGCAGCCGGGCGGCACGCGTGACCAGACCAAGCACCGCATAGGGGGCACGCTCCCGCTCGCACAAGGCACGGAAGCGGTCCAGACTGCGGGCGGCGATGGCCAGCACATAGCGCTCCTGGGACTCGTTGCACCAGATTTCCAGGGGTGACATGCTCGGGTCAGCGCAGGGAATCTGCCGGAGATCGAAATTTCCGCCGCGTCCGGCGTTTTCGACGATTTCCGGGACCGCATTGGACAGACCTCCGGCACCCACGTCGTGGACCGACAGAACAGGGTTGTCGGATCCCATGGCCCAGCACCGGTCCAGCACCTCCTGACAACGCCGCTCCATCTCGGGGTTGTCCCGCTGCACCGAGGCGAAGTCGAGGCCGGCGTCGCTCTCGCCGGCGCTGACCGAAGATGCGGCACCACCGCCCAAGCCAATCAACATGGCCGGCCCGCCCAGCACCACAATGGGTGTACCGGCGGGCAGGTCCAGCTTGTCCACATGCCCCTCGCGGATGTTGCCCAGCCCACCGGCGATCATGATCGGTTTGTGGTAGCCCCGCAGTTCCTGACCGTGCGGGCCCGGCACCATTTGTTCGAATGTCCGGAAGTATCCGGCCAGATTGGGTCGGCCAAACTCGTTGCAGAAACCGGACGCGCCCAATGGGCCTTCCAGCATGATCTCCAGAGCCGATGCAATCCGAGGCGGCTTGCCGTAATCGATCTCCCAGGGCTGCTCGAACCCTGGGATGCGCAGATTCGACACCGAGAAACCACTCAGACCCGCCTTGGGCTTAGCCCCGCGCCCGGTGGCGCCCTCGTCGCGAATTTCACCTCCGGACCCGGTGGAGGCCCCCGCATAGGGGGCGATGGCGGTGGGGTGGTTGTGGGTCTCGACCTTCATCAGAATATGGACCGCCTCAGTCTCGTACCCATACAAAGCCGTGTCGGGATTCGGAAAGAAACGCCCGGCGCTGCTGCCGGCGATGACCGAAGCGTTGTCCCGGTAGGCGGACAACACGCCCTCCGGGTTGCTGGCATGCGTATGGCGGATCATGTCAAACAGGGACCGCCCCTGACCTTGACCGTCCAGGGTCCATTCAGCGTTGAAGATCTTGTGGCGACAATGCTCCGAGTTGGCCTGTGCAAACATCATCAGTTCCACATCCGTCGGGTTGCGCTCCAGCGCTCTGAAACCGTCGACAAGGTAAGCAAGCTCGTCTTCGGACAGGGCCAAACCGAGCGCCCGGTTGGCTTCGGCCAGCGCCTCAGCACCGCCAGCGAGAACATCCACGCCGGCCAGAGATGCCGGTGGGCGGTGGCAAAACAGGTCGGCAGGGTCCCGCTCTGGTCCAAACACGGTCTCGGTCATCCGATCATGGAACAGGTCATGCACCGGTGCCGATGCGGCGAAGCTCAGACTCCGCCCGCTCGCGTCAAGCAGATACCAGGCGGTTCCGCGTTCGGCCCGCTCGACACTTCCAAGACCACAATTGTGGATAATGTCGGTAGCCTTTGACGACCATGGTGACACGGTGCCGGGCCGGGGCAGTACCAGAAACGATTCCACACCGTGCTCCGGCGCGGGTTTGCCATCGCCATACTCCAGAAGCCGATCCAAGCATTCCCGCTCGTGGCTGTTCAGTGCGGCGCCGTTGAGGGCCACAAAGTGAGCGAACTCGGCATACACCGCGGCGGCGCCCGGCAACAGACGGCGCACCGCATCGAGCTTTTTTGCAAGGCGAAAGGGAGATTGGGCAGGGTTCCCGCGCAAACGTAACATCAGGCCTAAGGCTCCGAAAAGACCGGCAAATTCGGAAACGGCGACATCATACCGGAAGCCATTGACCGGTGACACTCACGGCCATGGACTCAACAGACCTCGCGCCAGTCCAGCCCGGATTCCTGGTCGGCCAGGGCGATCCATTGGGGATCGCAGCCCAGAGCGTCCGCCACACAGGCACGAGCCAAGTCGCCGGTATTGTTCTGCTCACTGAGATGTCCGATCACCAGATGCTGTAGACGCGAGCACTCAGCGCGCCGAATCAGGTCCGCGGCCTGTTCATTGTTCAGGTGCCCGTAATCGCTCCCGACCCGCTGCTTCAGCGCAGCGTGATAAGGCCCGGCAGCCAGCATGTTCCGGTCATGATTGCTTTCCAGGAACAAAGCGTCGCAGCCGCTCAACTGGGCCACCACATGCGGGGTTATATGACCGGTGTCGGTCAACATGCCCAGGCGGCGCGCACCGCTGCTGAAGTGGAACTGAACCGGTTCCCGCGCATCGTGGGGCACGGCGAAAGCCGTGACCTCGAGATCCCCGACCGCGAAACGTTGCCCCGGCCGGATGTGGCGGACCCGACAACTTTCAGCGAGGGGGTGAGCCGAACAGGTCCCATGGGTCGCGTACACGGGTATCGCGCAACGCGCCGCCAGACGGGCCACGCCCGCCACATGATCGCTGTGCTCATGGGTGACGAGAATGGCGGCCAGTGCATCTGTCTCCATGCCAAGCCGCGACAGTCGTCGCTGTGCCTCGCGCACCGAAAAGCCGCAATCGACCATGACAACGGTGCCGCCGGCGCCGACCAAGGTGGCGTTTCCGCGGCTGCCGCTACCCAGAGAGGCAAACTTCAGGCGACTCGTCAACACCCGCGACTGTCGCTGTCCCTGCCACTTGCTCCTGTCGCGTGACGCTTTAGCACAAGCGCCCGGCCGCACGCCATCGGCCCGGCCCAGGCTATTTCAACTGGCCCAGGAGGGCGCTGAGGATGTCGCGGGCGGTCTCGGACTGGCTTGCGTCTCCGTCTTCGTCGTAGATCGTCACGCTGGTCTTGAGCCGATCGAGCGCGACCATGCGGACCTCGTATGGGTCGGTGTCCGGCCCACTTCTCCAAAACGCCAGACCGGCGAGCAAACCGTCGGAATTCTGGCTTGCGGCGGGATCCCGATACCGCACCAGATAAGTACCCCGGGTGACATCGCTTTCTTCCACCACAAAGCTGGATCCATCCAACGCCAAGCCCACCAGGCGCCAGGTGCGCGGCAGGGAGTCCTCGACCAGCAGATAGGGATGGCCGTCCGGTGCGCTGCGTATTTCCGCCCGCTCGCCGACCTCGCCTCGCCGATCGGCCAGCATAGTCTGAGCGCGCTCCTCGGATACGCCCATGAACACCATCAGTCGGCTCAGCATCGCGGCTTCCAGCTCCGGGTCCCGGGGCCGATCCTCCCAGACCACATCGTATTCGCCGCGCTGTACCTCGTATACGCCATAGTGGGTCAGATAGACCTCCGTGGAGGGGCTGTCCAGGGACTCCTCGATTCTGATCCGGAACTTGTCTCGGGTGGGGGCGGAGTACAGGAAACCCAGAGCACCGCCGATCAGATTCCGAACCGGCCCTGCGGGAATATCCGCCCGATTTTCCGCCCATTCGGTCTCCATGACGCCTATGCGGGGATCATCGACCGCCAACGCAAAGCCATTGTCCTCCCAGAACCGCTTGAGCATTTTCCACACCTCGTCGGGTTGCGCGTCGACTTCCAGCCAACGGGCCTGGCCGTCCCTGCGAATCCGGGCGTTGTCCGGTTGTGCCAACAGACTATCGCTGTTCTGAATAGCCCCCGCGCTGCGCTCCCCGGAATAGTCGGAGAACGTCGCCGTGCCGGCTGGACCAAGCTCCGGCACAACCAGGGTGTCATCTATGGTGGACGAGGTGAGGTCGGGCGGAATTTCAAGCACGTTCAGAGGAATGGTCGTCTTGTAGTCCGGCTGGGCGCTGGGCAGCGCATTCTGCAGTGACCCGCAGGCCGCCACCGACAACCCCGCCACCACCACAATCAGGCTGCGAACAAGACCAACAGGAAGGTTGATAATCATGGGTGACATGCGCCTCAGAGGACCTGGGCCTGCTGCATCGCGTCAAGCACCTGCTGGTGGTACTGGGTACTCAGCGGCACCAGCGGCAGTCGGATCGTTTCGCCCATCAGCCCAAGCCTCGCCACCGCCCATTTCACCGGTATCGGGTTGGCTTCGATGAACAGGCTTGCGTGCAGTCCGTGCAAGCGCGCGTCCAGTTCGCGTGCGCGCTCGTGATCACCGCCCAACGCCGCACCGATCATCTCATGCATGAGCGCCGGAGCCACGTTGGCGGTCACCGATATTACCCCTTTGCCTCCCGCAAGTGTCGTTTCGCAGCCCAGCGCATCGTCCCCACTGAGCACGTCCAGCCGGCCTGCGCAGCGCTGAATCAACACCCGATTGCGCTGGAGGCTGGCGCTGGCCTCCTTGATCCCGACGATGTTCGGAATATCGGCCAGGCGGTCCACCGTCTCGGGCAGCATGTCGCATGCCGTCCGACCCGGGACGTTGTACAGGATCTGTGGAATCGGGATCGCCTCGGCAATGGTGCGAAAGTGCTGATAAAGCCCCTCCTGTGGGGGCTTGTTGTAGTATGGCGTCACCAACAGACAGGCGTCCGCTCCGGCCGCCTGAGCGGCACGGGTGAGATCCAGGGCCTCACTGGTGGAGTTTGCGCCGGTGCCGGCGATTACCGGAATGCGGCGTGCCACCCACTGGACGGTCTTCGCCACCACGTCGATGTGTTCTTCCGGCGTCAGGGTTGCGGACTCGCCGGTGGTGCCCACGGACACGATGGCGTCGGTCCCTTGGGTGATGTGGAATTCCACCAGCTTTTGCAGCGCACTGAAGTCCACGCTTCCATCGGGTGCCATGGGTGTCACCAGGGCCACCATGCTGCCACGAAACATTCGGCGTTCTCCCAGGCCGCCCAGCCCAACCCTAAGGCGCGGCAGGCACAGACGCCACGCGGCGTATTCGGAGGCGGCCTAAAACTCAGGGATCGCATGGTACGTGGGCCCAGAAGCGAAAACAACCCGGCCGTTTTGCTTGGGCCGGAACTGGCGTTACACTGCCGCGCAGACCGCCGCCACCGGCCCTTGAGCCTATACCCAACACCACTCATGAGTAGATTCCTGGTCATCTCCATGACGGGGCCCGAGCAATCCGGTCTCATCCTCCACGTGACGCGCGCGGTCATGGACGCCGGATGTCAGGTCGGCGACAGTCGCATGAGCGTGATGGGCGGAAACGCCTCGCTCATGTTGGCGGCACACGGAGAGTGGAATCAGCTGGCCCGACTGGAGACCGGACTCAATCGTCTTGGGGTGGAACTGGCGCTTCCCATTTCAGTACGACGGGTGGAAAACCGTCCCACCGAGAGCGACCGGCTGCCGTACCTGGTGGAGGCAGTGGCGCTGTCCCAGCCTGGGATCGTCCACTACCTGACCGCCTTTTTCGACGAACGCGACATCGAGGTGATCGAACTTGTGAGCCACGCCTACGAGGCATCGCAGACCGGTGCGCATATGCTCTCCGTGTCCATGACCGTGGGCATTTCCGCAAAACTCTCGCTGGCCGGCCTGCGAGAGGATTTCCTCGATTATTGTGAGCAGCTCAACCTGGATGCCATTTTGGAGCCGGTGAAAATTTGACGGCGCCGATGGCGCGCCGCAGCTGCCGTTTTCCGATCAACCCGAAGAACTGGACGCCCCGTTCCCCAGCGGCTCCGTTTTGACCAAAAACCCTGCCACCACACACAGGAGAAATAACGTATGAGCGCCATAGACATAGGTCAGCCCGTTCCGGCCTTCGAGGCCGTCGCGACAGGCGACAAGACGCTGCGTCTTTCCGACCTGAAAGGCCGCAACGTGGTGATTTACTTCTACCCAAAGGACAGTACACCGGGCTGCACTACCCAGGGTCAGGATTTCCGTGACAGCATGGCCGAGTTCGACCGGGCCGGAACCACTATCCTGGGCGTATCGCGGGACAGCCTGCGCTCGCACGAGAACTTCCGCAGCAAGCAGGGGTTTGAGTTCGATCTTATTTCCGATCCGGACGAGAAGCTGTGCAAGCTGTTCGATGTCATCAAGCTCAAAAAAATGTATGGACGCGAGACGCTGGGTATCGAACGCAGCACCTTCCTGATCGACCGTGACGGGGTGCTGCGGCAGGCCTGGCGCAAAGTGCGGGTCAAGGGACACGTGGCTGATGTCCTGGAAGCGGCCAAAGCACTGGGCTGACCCGCGATGTATCTCAACTGGACAGGCCAAACGGCAGGACCGTGATTGAATGATTCGAAGACTGGACGACCGACATTATGTATTCGTGCTCGATACCAACGTATTGATGCACGACCCATCGGCGCTGTTTCGTTTTCAGGAACATGGCATTTATTTGCCCATGGTGGTCCTGGAGGAGCTGGACCGTGGGAAAAAGGGCTTGTCGGAGGTTGCGCGGAACGCACGTCAGGCCAGCCGATTCATCGACGATCTGATCAGCGGCGCCAGCCACGAGGAGATCGAGAAGGGATTGCCTATTTCAGCCCCCGGTAATGGGGCACTGGCCGATGCCGCCTCCCAGGGTCGCCTGATATTTCAGACCCGGCCCTCCGAGTCGGTCCTGCCCGAGTCACTTCCAGGCAGCAATCAGGACAATCAGATCCTGGCCGCAATACTCGCCCTCAAGACCGATCAACCCGACGCGGAAGTGGTGTTGGTGTCCAAGGACATCAACATGCGCATCAAAGCCTCGATACTGGGGATCACGTCAGAGGACTATCAGAACGATCAGGCCCTGGACGATGTATCCCTTCTGCATACGGGTGTCAGCGAACTTGATCTGGATTTCTGGGCAAGCCACAGCAAAGATCTGGAATCGTGGCAATCGGAGGGCCGCACCTACTATCGAGTCCGGGGGCCCGATGTGGCCAAGTGGTACCCCAATCTGTGTTTGAACCTGGGCGGCGATGCGCCGTTTCAGGCCATCGTGCGCAAGATCACAGAAGATGCCGGCACCGTCGAGTTGGCCACGGATTATCAGCTGGACGGGCGCAAGGTCTGGGGTATAAACGCCCGCAACTGCGAACAAAGTTTCGCCTTGAATCTGCTGTTGGACCCGGAAGTGGACTTTGTCACCCTTCTGGGCACGGCCGGCACCGGCAAAACTCTGCTGGCGCTGGCGGCGGGCCTGACCCAGACACTGGAGACCGCTCAGTATCGCGAGATCATCATGACCCGGGTGACCATATCCGTGGGTGAGGACATTGGGTTTCTGCCGGGCACCGAGGAAGAAAAAATGACCCCCTGGATGGGGGCGCTGATGGACAATCTTGAGGTTCTGACCAGCACGCCAGCCGGGGAAACCGGCAACTGGGCCCGGGCCGCGACAAACGATCTGCTCAGCAATCGGATCAAGATCCGCTCGCTCAATTTTATGCGGGGCCGCACTTTTCTGAATCGTTATATCATCATCGACGAAGCGCAGAACCTCACCTCAAAGCAGATGAAGACGCTGATCACGCGGGCAGGACCCGGCACCAAGGTGGTCTGCCTGGGCAACATCGCCCAGATCGACACTCCCTACCTGTCCGAAACGACCTCCGGACTGACCTATGTGGTGGACCGCTTCAAGGCCTGGGATCACTCCGCCCACATCACGCTGCTGCGAGGAGAACGCTCCCGCCTGGCGGAATTCGCATCCGATAACCTCTGAGCGCCACGGTAGCGTCCGTCGGGGGCCGGATCGGTTCCAAAACACGAGTGGGTGGTCAGCTCGCCACATAGGGTCTGCGCTGGGTATGCCGTAGCCCGGAATGCGGCAGACCGTTGTGCGGTAGGCGGGTCGGAAGAGAGGCGTCAGCGTGACGACGATTCCGGTCCGTAGTGGCGCTCCACGCAACACACGCGAGTGCGATAGTCGTGATACCACTCCGTGCGCCCGCGGCGCTGGGCAATCAGATGATCACCGTGTTGTTTCCAGCGGCGTATGGCATCCAAGCTCGTCCAGTATGACACGGTGATCCCAAACGCACCCTCGCGTACCGATTCGACACCCAGGAAACCCGGCTGGTCGGCCGCCAACTCGAGCATGCGATCAGATGTTTCGGCGTAGCCGTCATCGATGTCGGTTCTCAGGCTGGTGAAGATGACCGCAAAATAGGGAGGTTGGTGCTGGAAACGCACCGGGCGCATTGGATTCATTGACCCGCCCGCGCTTGGCCGAATGACGAGACGAGCGAGGCGCCGCGCAACGAAGCTTGAAGGCGTGCGGCGATCGAATCAAAACGCATCAATTAAGACAGCCCCAGTGTCCTGCTTTTGGTTTTTCATATCACCAGGTACGGGTCCGCCGGTCAGGCCGGTCTGGCCTCATGGGCCAGCACGGACCTGGGCCAGGCCTTGAGCACCGCCTGGACCAGGGTGGCGAGAGGGATGGCAAAGAACACACCCCAAAAGCCCCAGATACCACCGAACACCAATACGGCAACGATGATGGCCACCGGATGCAGGTCCACCGCCTCTGAGAAAATCAACGGCACCAGGACATTGCCATCCAGCGCCTGAATCACGGCGTACGCGCCCATCAACCAAAGGAATTCCGCGCTCCAGCCCCATTGGGAAAATGCAATCATGCCCACCGGCAGGGTCACCACCGCCGCGCCGATATAGGGAATGATGACCGAGAGACCCACCATCAAACCGATCAACATGGCGAACTGCAGACCCAGGAAGGCGAAGGTGGTGAAACTGGCCGCCCAGACAATGAGAATTTCCCAGAACTTACCTCGGACATAGTTGCCGATCTGGCGATCCACCTCTCGCCAGACCTGGGTAGTGAGACTGTAGTCGTTGGGCAGAAAATCGTGGAACCAGCCCAGCATGCGGTCCTTATCCTTAAGAAAGAAAAATACCAGCAGCGGGACCAGGATCAGGTACACCACGATGGTGATGAAACCCACCACCGAGGCCAGGGACCAGGACAGGACGTTCTGCCCGATGCGGCCGATCTCGGTCCGAATGGTGGCAATCATATCCACCACCTGCGCCTCGGTGACAAATCGTGGATACATCTCCGGCAACTGCAGCAACAATTCCTGCCCCCGGGCGAGGATCGCCGGGAACTGCTGCACCAGTTGGGTCATTTGCCTCGAAAGCAAAGGCGCCAGAACGAACAGCACGACCAGAACGAAGGCCGAGAAGACCGCGAACACGATCAACACCGCCGGCAGACGAGGCATACCCTGCCGGATCAGAATCTGCACCAGACCCTCGAGCAGATAGGCGATGATGACGCCGGCGATGACCGGCGCCAGCATCTCGCCCATAACGATGATGGTGGCCGCGCCCAAAATCAGGAGTACGGCCAGAACAACCGCCTGGCGGTCGGAGAAGATGCGTTGGAACCAGTCGCTTATGATGTTCATTCAATCTCGGTCTTCAGCCGCCCGATGAAAACCGGCACCTGGCATCTCGTTGACGAAAAATCACGGGGCACCAGACCTTCCTCAAGCCCCAACCCATGGTTCCGCATCCCATCCGGGTTCAGCCATCCGGGTCGGCCAGATTGCGGTAGTGGCGTTCGAACACACGCTCGAGCTCGTCGATGACCTCCACAACGTCCCGTCCCTGCATCACATGCTGCCCCATCAAGGACGCGGTCTCATTGAGCATACGGCGACGGTCAAGCATGGCATAGGCGCGGCTCAGGCGCTTGATGGCACCAACCACGGTCTCCGATTCGGGCCGCGGCTCGTGCCGTGGCTCGGGAATCGGAGCCGGGGTTTTCTCCACTCCCTCACCAGCCCGCAGGAATGCAGCGAAACGCACCAGCGTGTCGCGGTCAGATTCGCCCAGGCAGTCCCAGTGGGCCAATAACTCGTTGCGCTTGTTCACCATGGGCTTCGAGCCAAACCGGGAAGCCTCTCTCTCACTCAACCTTGAGGCTGAAC
The DNA here is from genome assembly GCA_024641125.1 of Candidatus Competibacteraceae bacterium. GTDB lineage: Bacteria > Pseudomonadota > Gammaproteobacteria > Competibacterales > JAHEDQ01 > JAHEDQ01. Next base: position 19,703 of record JAHEDQ010000002.1, read on the forward strand.
ACCGGCGCCTTGCGGCGCTCCGTCATCAGATCCAGAGATTTCACCAGGGCAACGATAAAATCGTCGGTCAACCTCTGCATCTCCGGCCACAGCTCACGCGCCTCTGCCAACAGTTCGCCGATATTGTCAGGCAAATCGCGATTGGCCTCCATTATCATGTCTTCGATCATCCCTGGCTTGAGTTCCGGACGAAACAAAAACCCATAGCTACCGGTATCCGGACGTATGCCAAGCCAACGTCCGTCATCGGCCAGCAAAATGGGTTCGATGCCCTGGGGCAGTTCCGCATCGCCCTCAAACAAGCTCAAAACCCGACGGCCGTGCAATACCTCCGCCACCGGATCGCCGCGTCCCGCCTCAGTGATCCGGGCCGTGGTCCAGCTTGCGGTGTGGCGTGGTTCAGTCAGGAGGTCGGCTCCGAACGCAGCCGCCACGATCAATCCGCCGGCACCGAAACCCACCACCGGCCGGTCAGCGCGGCGAAAGATGGAGACCAGATTCAATTCGTGCTCAAACCAGGGCACAGTGGCCTGATCCAACGCCGGGTTGCGACCCGCCAGCAGAAACAGGCCGTCGAATTGCAACGCCGACCCAGGCAGATCCTGACCGACGAACGGGCGAAAGTAGTTGAAGCCGATGTCACGCTTCTCGAGATGTTGCTCTATCAGGCCGAGAAACTCGGAGTAGGTGTGCTGAACCACCGCATACTGCTTCATTTTGTCTCGCTCCCAAAGGTCGCGCGGACCCTCACACGCCGGTCTTTGCTTCGAAATAGCTTCGCGCGAAATCCAACAGCTCGGTCATCACCGGCAGTCGGAACTTCTGCTTTTTGCGGACAAAGGAGAAAGGACGCAGGAGTCGCGGTTGCAGGGGAATGGCCTTGAGTGTTCCAAGCCTGAGTTCCTTGCCGACTATGGCGCGGGATACCACGGACAGTCCCATACCCGCTTCCACCGCCCCTTTCACCGCCTCGGGGCTGGCAAGATCGAGCGTGCTGTTAAGGGTATCGATTTCGATACCCTGATCGGCCAGATAGGTGTGAAAAACACCACGGGTTCCAGAGCCTGCCTCACGGGTCACGAAAATCCGGTCGACCAGCTGTTCGGGACTGACGGCCTGGTTTCCGGCCAGCTCATGATCCGGCGCAACGATGACCACCAGCTCGTCCTGCTGACACACTTCCACAACCAGATTACCGCTGCCCACGGGTGCCTCGACGATGCCAAGATCGATGCTGTTGTCCTCAACCATCGCCACCACTGTATCGGTATTGCCGACCTTGAGCGATATGGTGACATCTGGAAAGTTACGGCTGAATTCTCCCAGCAGAGACGGCAGCACATACTCTGCCAGAGTCGTGCTGGCACCGATAACCAAGTGACCGCTGACATCGCCGGTCAGTTCACCCACGGCATGCTCGAGTTCGTCGTACAGCTCGAAGATGCGTTCTGCATAGCCAAACACCACCTGCCCAGCATCGGTCATGCTGATTCGGTTGTGGGTACGGTCGAACAGGCGCGCCTTGAAATGGTCTTCCAGCTGACGCACCTGGAAAGTCACCGCCGGTTGGGTCATGTGCAGCGCCTCTGCCGCCTTGGTGAAGCTGAGCACCTTGCCCACGGCGTAAAACACCTGCAGCCTGCGATCGCTCATCGTGTATCTACCTCAGCGGCGATGCCGGCATACCGACCGCGCTTAAAAAGTGTTGCCGTTTGCATGTTTTGTAGCCCTGCTGCCCGCAGCAGATTGGTGTGACATGGTAACAACAATCGGTACCGCTCCCGCGGAATCAACGCCACACTCGCCGAGATGACGCAATCGGGGAATCGCCCTATATTATGAAACCTCTGATCTATTCGTGTACGTGCACCTTGGGTCTCAACGACACAGCTTCATCGTTGCAAATCTTGGCAATAGAATAGCGGTTGCCCACGATCTGCGCCTTGAATCCGCGCATTTCAGCCTCCAAGCCGCATCGCCCAGAATAAATCAGAGGCTCTTTCGGGAAGCGTAAAATCCAAAGCCGTCATCAGGAAGCAAACTCGTGGCCAAGGCATGGCAAAAATTCGACCTTGAAGGCGGTGGGCTGCAGGCCGTCAACCTGCATCTGCGTCGAACCTTGCGAAAGCGCAGCGTCGCCTACGCGCTGTGGCCGTTTTTTGCCCTGGGCGCCCACCGGTTTTACCTCAGAGAAACCAGGGGCGCTCTCGTCTACATCGGGCTGAGTAGCGCGGTGATACTCAGTGCCTGGCACTTCAGCCGGCCTTATTTCTGGATCGCACTGGCGCCCCTGCTGATCTTTGCCTTGTTCGATATCTGGTGGATCGATGGGGCGGTCACCCGCGCCAACAAAGCCCTGCGTATGTCCACACTCCTGCGCACCGATGCCAAACCGCCCGCGGGGTACACCGGTCGCTACGGTGACGCACCTGACACCTTGGAAGACTACGTCAAGCTAAAGGAGCGGGAACGGGCAGGTCACCCATCCCGCGAGAGCCCGCCGGCCGCCAACGATGCCGATGCGACAGCCCGGACCCCCTCCTTTACCGAACAAGAGGCATTGCTGAAGGAACTGGCCCGCCACCGAGGTAAGTCTCGCGACTGAACTCAAACCACGAGTGGCGGTTCGTCCATGGCGGCCATCTGCTCCCGCAGGGCCAGGATCTGCTCTTCCCAGTAACGGGCCGAATCAAACCACGGAAATGCGCGGGGGAACGCCGGGTCTTCCCAACGCCGAGCCAACCAGGCCGAATAGTTGAGCA
>JAHEDQ010000002.1:22474-56880 GCA_024641125.1 Candidatus Competibacteraceae bacterium
AGACTGCGCAACGCCTCGGTCAGATTCAGTTCCCGTCGATCAAACTCGCGAAACTGCTCATAGCCATCGATCAGCGTACCCAGTTGCCGGGTCTGATTACCCCGGTCCCCGGCCAACAGCATCCAGAGATCCTGTACCGCTGGACCGTTAAAGCTGTCGTCCAGATCGACAAAATGCGGGCCGGACTCAGTCCAGAGAATGTTCCCGGGATGGCAGTCACCGTGAGTTCGCAGCGAGTGTAGTCGACCGGCTGCATCGAAGCGCGCCTGAACCCGGAGCATGACATCCTGGGCGACACCTTCGTACACCGGACCCAGTTCGGGCGGCATCCGGTCCAGCGACAAGAGATGTGAAATGGCGTCCTCTCCCAGCGCAATCGGATCAAAGCTCGGTCGGTGCTGGTAGCGGCTCAAGGCGCCGATGTTGTGGATACGGGCCAGCAGGCGGCCCATGGTCTCAAGCGTGTCATCCAGATCAAGTTCGGGCGCCCGCCCACCCACCCGCGGATAGATGGCAAAACGAAACCCCTGATGCACCCGAAGGGTATTGCCAAGTTCGTCGGGCAGAGGCGGCACCACCGGGATTTCCTCGCCGGCCAGCTCCACGCTGAAGGCATGTTCCTCCGAAATCGCCGCGTCGGACCACCGCTCCGGCCGGTAGAATTTCGCCACCACCGGCGTGTGGTCCTCTACGCCAACCTGATAAACCCGATTTTCGTAACTGTTTAACGCCAGTAACCGCCCGTCACAGGGCAACCCGCTGGCCTCAACGGCATCCAGGACCGTCTCCGGCCCCAGCGCATAAAAATCTCCGGTATCGCCTGATTTCACCCGTCGGCGCTCGCTAGCTACTCAGAACCAGCTCGGAGTCTAACGGGTTTCCCCGTCGAGCGAAGGCCGGCAGTGCCGGTCGCCAGTGGTCCTCGGCGCCATCCAAGGGGATTGATGCACCCTTCGATCGAGACACGGCGACGCTTGACCTTCCTATACGACCTGGATTGTCGTGCATCCAAACGCAGGCTACCCTGCCAAAAAAGCAGTACACCTGTGAGGCATCAGCATATGTTCCGACGCGAAACCACGCCGATCCAATGGGCCAGCGTCATCCAGGCGCTGATTCTGACCGTGGTTGCCTCCGACACCGTCATAGCAGACACCGGCGACGCCGCCGCCTCTCCCCCACCATCGACGCATTCGAGCGGCTATACCGTAGATTATGTGAGCCAAGTCCAGCCCATTTTCAATCGACGATGCATTGCCTGTCACGGCTGCCTTGGTTCCCCCTGCAACGTAAAGCTGGATTCATTTCCAGGTGTCGAGCGCGGCGGATTTGAGCAAAACCCATATGCGGCACACCTCGGTCTGGGCGTGCGCACGGATATGGAGGCGGCCAACTCCACCGCAGAATGGCGGGAGCGTGGCTTCTATCCCATCGTTGCCAGGCAAGGCGCGGGAGACGCAAATCTTCAGGCTTCGTTACTGTTTCGAATGATCGACGCCGGCCGCCGCCACAACCTTCCAGGGTTCTCCCGTGAAGCCTTGGATGCGTTCCGGCAGGGGCGTTTCGCCGCGGTCTGTCCATCAACGCCGGAGGCGCTCAGCAGCCGGCTCTCGGAACATCCGGCGCTCGGCATGCCCTATGGCCTGCCGGCCATAGGGGAAAAGGACTTCGCCATCCTCGAAGCCTGGATCGCCGCCGGCGCGCCAGGCCCCAGCGCCGAGCAGTTACAGCAGGCGCGGAACGTCTCTGGCCCCAAGGCCGTGGCTGCATGGGAAGCTTTTTTCAACAGCCCTGACAAGCGCCAACAGCTGGTTGCCCGCTACATATTCGAGCACGTCTTTCTTGCCACCATCACACTCGAGGAAAGTCCCGGTGATCGCTTTCGCCTGGTCCGCTCGGCTACGGCGCCACCCGAACTGGTCATGGGCAACGACGGGACCGCAACCCGGGAAATTGGGCCGCTCGAGGTCATCGCCACCGACCTTCCCTATGACGACCCCTACACCTATGCCGGAGTGAAGCGCTTCTGGTATCGCCTGGAGAAGATCACCGAACCACCGATGCAGAAAAATCTTTGGCTCTGGCGACTGAGGCTCGACGATATCGAGCATCTCGCCGAGCTATTCCTGTCCCGGGAGTGGGCGCCGGACGCCGATCTGAACCCACCATGGGGCATCGGAAATCCGTTTCGCGTATTCGCCGCGATCCCGGCCGAGGCACGCTATCGGTTTCTGCTGGAGAACTCGGAAGTCATCGTCGGCGGCATTACCTACGGCCCGGTCTGCAACGGACAGATCGCAACCTACGCTGTCAAGGACCAGTTCTGGGTTTTTTTTCTGGATCCGGCGCACGATGCCTCGGTGCAGAATCCAAAACTGGGACTGGATACCTGGGACGTATTCATGAACCGATCACCCATCGGCAACGCTGAGTATGTCAAAGCATACGCCGCCGCCCAGGCACGCTTGACCCCGGAGGGTTGGTCGCTGGACGCGCTTTGGGACGGCGGCGGTGAAAACCCCAACGCCTGGCTGACGATATTGCGGCACGAAACCAACGTGTCCGTGACCCAAGGCGGACGCGGCGGAATACCTCGAACGTACTGGCTGATAAGCTACAGCGGTTTAGAGCGTATGTATTATGACACCGTGGCCAGCTTCAAATACTGGGGCAGCGACGGCCATAAACTGGAAACCCTGCTGTTTTTCAATTTTCTGCGCCAGGAGTTCGAGGACAACTTCCTGAAGCTGCTTCCAGCGCACCGGCGCGAGGCCGTTCGCGAGCAATGGACCCAGGGCGTGGGCAGTATCGGACTGATGGTGGTTCCATTCGCCGGGGACAAGCAACCAACCCAGGTTCAGCTCGACGACGCCGACCCGATACTGGACCTGGTTTCAAAAATCCGACGGCACCTGGGTCCGCCTATCAGCGGTGGGCCGGACCGACTGAATCCGCAAGCCAAACCCGTCATTGCCAAAGAGGCCCCGATCCGCGACTTTGATGCGTGGGAGACCGCGATCTCCACCTTGACCGCGGTCAAGGGCTATACCTTTGTGCGTCATCTACCCAGTGTCATCCTGCTGCGCCTGAAAAAAAATACGAGATACCGGGTTTATTCGCTGGTGGCCAACCGGGTGTACAAATCACAGTACACCCTGTTGTTTCAGAACGGTCAGGCATTGCCGGCCGAGGATACGGTCAGTGTCTACCGCGGCGTCGTGAACGGTTATCCAAACCTGTTCGTCGATTTGGATCTGGTCGACGCGAAGCACTTTCTGGCAGATTTGCGTGCGGTCGAGACGGAAAGCGATTGGACTCGAGTGGCCTTGAAATATGGTGTTCTGCGTAACAGCCAACGCTTCTGGCCGCTTTATGACTGGTTCAACGACTGGAACTTCAGCACAATGGGTTCTGCTGCGGGCTGGCTGGACCTCAGCTACTACGACGCACCGGAGATTTGAGCCGACCGCCGCCCGCAACAGAATGCCCGTTTCATGTCATTTCCATCAGTTGAAACGACGAATCATCATCCCAGAAGCTAGGGAGGGCCTTGTATCTCTGGGGCATACTCCAGGGTCCGCACTGCGGATTGTTCCAGAGTCGGTGCACTGGCAATGAATTTTCCGGCAGCGAAGAATCTGCGGCAGTTTCTGATGGCGGCTCTGGTATTTATCAGTGCCCTGGGTGCACTGGAAGTGCTGATCCGTTACCGTGAGACGCAAATCGAACGGACGCTGAGAGCCCAGGCTACCCAGTATCTCAGCGCAGTAAGAGCAAGAATCGAAGGCACCTTCAATTCCAGTATCTATCTGACCAACGCCCTCAACGCACTGGTTGCAAGCCAGGGACACCTGGACTGGGCGGATTTCGATTCGGTGGCCTTGGCCCTGACCTTGAACAGCCATCACATTCGCAATGTGGCACTCGCCGAAGGCTATGTCATCACCCGAGTTTATCCCAGAGACGGCAACGAGCATGCCCTGGGATTCGATTTTCGGACAAACGCGACCCAGTGGCCCGCAGTGAGAGAGGCCATCGAGAAAGAGCAGACACAGGTGGCGGGGCCGCTTGACCTGATTCAAGGCGGCGTGGGCGTAATCACCCGGACGCCCATCTACGTTCCCGACCCGAAACAACCCGGCGAGCGTGTTTACTGGGGTCTATCCAGTGTCGTGATCGACTTCAACACCATCTTGGAGGAAGCCGGGCTACCGGACCCCGAGTCGAACTACCGTATCGCTATTCGAGGCAGGGATGGTCTGGGGGCTGAAGGCAGAGTGTTCTGGGGCGAGCCGGAGTTGTTTCAGGCAAAGCCCGTGACCATGTCCGTGAGTTTTCCCAACGGCAGCTGGCAACTGGCGGCCGCGCCAAAAGGAAAGCTTTATCAACACAACGACGCAATCGTGATTCGCACCGGCGCAACCCTCATCGCCCTGCTCCTGGGCGCGCTTACTCTGGTCATGATCCGGGACAGTCGCAGGCTTCGCCACATGGCACTGCATGACCCGCTCACCGGACTTCCAAACCGGCTCCTCCTGGAGCGCCAACTGACTCAGACCATTGCCCATGCGCGGCGCCATCAACGTCTGTTCGCGCTGGCCGTTCTGGACCTGAACGGTTTCAAGCCGGTGAACGATACCTACGGCCATCTCGCGGGTGATTTCGTGCTCACCGAAACCGCCCGGAGAATACAGAAACGCATTCGTCAGGAAGATACCCTGGCGCGCACAGGTGGGGACGAATTCACCCTGTTGTTGACCGAAATCAACGAGCCGACGGATGCGGTCAGCGTCGCCAAGACGCTGGCCTCAGCCATCCGCCAGCCGTTCAATTGGGAAGGAGCGCAGATCACCCTGGCGGTGAGCGTCGGCATCGCCATCTATCCGGATCACGGGGATGACCTGAACGGACTGTTCCAACACGCCGACCTGGCCATGTATCAGGCAAAAGACGCGGCCAACAGCGATTGGGCCATCGCCGAGCCCGATCCCGGCAGGATCGATTCCTGAATTCCGGCAAAGTGTTCCGACCGACGGTGATCGGTCGATGCTTCGCTACCGGGAATCCGGCTCGAGTACTCGACGCCGGGCCGCGTAGTACATCACCGGGATGACCAGCAGGGTCAGAACCGTAGACACCAGGATGCCGAATATCAGCGATACCGCGAGGCCACTGAAGATGGGGTCGTCGAGGATAAAGAACGCCCCCAGCATGGCCGCCAGCCCGGTGAGTACGATGGGCTTGGCGCGGACCGCGCCGGAACGTATCACCGCCTCCTGAAACGGTATGCCCTCGTCGACCTGTTGATTGATGAAATCCACCAGCAGTATCGAGTTTCGCACGATGATGCCGGCCAGGGCGATCATTCCGATCATGGAAGTGGCGGTGAACTGGGCTCCGATGAGTGCATGCCCCGGCATCACACCGATGATGGTCATGGGGATCGGCGCCATGATGATCAACGGCACCAGGTAGGATTTGAACTGCGCGACCACCAGCAGGTAGATCAGCACCAGGCCCACAGAGTAGGCGATGCCCATGTCGCGGAATGTGTCATAGGTAATCTGCCACTCGCCGTCCCACTTCATGCTGTAGGTGTAGGGATTGTCGGGTTGACTGATCAAGTACTGATCGATCGGGCCATCTCCTTCCATATCGATCTCATCCAGGGCGCCCGCAATCTCATACATGCCGTACAACGGGCTGTCCAGGTCTCCGGCCATGTCCGCCGTGACGAACACAACCGGGAGCAGATCCTTGTGATAGATGGCATTTTCGCGGGGTTTGAACTCGGCCTCCGCTATTTCGACCAATGGGATCAGGGCCCCACTGGCACTGGGCAGCTGCAGGGCGTGGAACGCATTGAGATCGGCTTTGTCGGCGGCTGAAAACTCAAGCCGAATCGGAATCGGGTACTTGACGTTCGCCCCGTGCAGGTAGCCCACGTCGTCGCCCCTCAGGGCGGTGGACACCGCCTGAGCGACACTGTGCTGGGACACCCCCAACTCGGATGCCCGTTGGCGGTCTACCTTGACTACGATCCGGCGTGAAGGTGTTTCCACCGAATCATCCACGTCAACGATATCCGCAGTGCCCTCGAAAACAGCGCGTACGGAACGCGCCACCCGGATCTGACCCTGGTAATCCAGGCCGTAGATCTCCGCCACCAGCGGTGACATGACCGGGGGACCCGGCGGCACCTCCACCACCTTCACGCTTGCGTTCAGCCGCCGGGCGATGGGCTGAAGCGCGTCCCGCACCGCGCGGGCGATTTCGTGACTCTTGCGCTCGCGCAGTTTCTTGTCCACCAGGTTGACCTGTATGTCACCCACATTCGCGCCCTCACGCAAATAATACTGGCGTAGCAGGCCGTTGAAGTTGATGGGGGCGGCGGTCCCGGCATAAACCTGATAATCGGTTACTTCTGGCAGTTCTGCGACGCGGGCGGCCAACTCGCTGAGCACCCGGGCCGTATGTTCGACGGTGGTGCCCTCGGGCATGTCCACCACGACCTGGAACTCGGACTTGTTGTCGAATGGCAACATCTTCAAGACCACGAGCTGGAAATAGACCAGACTCAGGGATCCGACGATGAGCACCAGCACCACCACACCCAGCAAAAACCGCATGGGGCTGCCTTTTCGACCGCGGAGAAAGGGGCCAATCAGCGCGCCGAAGAAGCGCTCAAGCTTGGGATTGACCGCAGCCGAACTTGCATCATCCCCATGCTTTTCCACCACGTTGCGGATCACTTTGTAAGTCAGCCAGGGGGTCAACACAAAGGCCACAATCAACGAAATCAGCATGCCGGCGCTGGCGTTGATGGGTATCGGGCTCATATACGGACCCATCAATCCGCTGACGAAGGCCATGGGCAGCAGGGCGGCGATCACGGTAAACGTGGCCAGAATTGTCGGGCCACCCACTTCGTCCACGGCGATGGGAATGGCCTCGCGCAGGGATTTACCGCCCATTTGCACATGCCGGTGGATGTTTTCCACCACCACGATGGCATCGTCGACCAGGATGCCGATGGAGAAAATAAGGGCGAAAAGTGACACCCGATTCAGGGTGAAACCCCATGCCCAGGAGGCAAACAGCGTGATGGTGAGGGTAATGACCACGGCGGCGCCGACGATCAGAGACTCGCGCCATCCCAGCGCCAGCCAGACCAGCAACACCACCGAGGCGGTGGCAAAAACAAGCTTCTTGATCAGGGTTTTGGCCTTGTCATCGGCGGTCGCGCCGTAGTCCCGTGTCAGGGTCACCTCAACCCCATCCGGAATGACGATGCCCTTCAGTTGCTCGACCCGCTTGCTGACCTTGTGGGCGATTTGAACCGCGTTTTCACCGGGCTTCTTGGCAACGGCCACGGTAACCGCCGGAAATTCGCCCCGCGCGGAAATCCCTTTGACCCCGGCTTCGGGCCCGGTACCCATCCAGACATATTGCTCGGGTTGATCCGGTCCCTGCCGCAGATCGGCCACGTCCTCCAGGTACACGGGCGCGCCGTTGTGCAGACCCACCACAAGCCCACCCGCATCTTCGGGGGTCAGCAAGAAAGTCCCGGCCTGAACCGGTATCTCAGTGTTGTCCCGCACAGTCGCTCCGGCGTCGACCGAGCTGTTGGCCGAGCGAAGGGCGTTGCGAAGCTCGCTGATCGAAAGGCCGAATCCCGCCATGCGTTGTGGATCCAGCAGCACGTGAACCACATGATCCGGCCCGCCTATGGTGTAGATATCCCGGGTGCCCGGTACCCGTTTCAGCTCCGCCTCGATGGCATGCGCCACCTGGGACAGCTCAAACGCGCCGCGCTCGGGGTCTTCGGTCCATAGGGTAAGGGTCACGATGGGGACGTCGTCGATGCCCTTGGGCTTGATAATGGCCTGTCCCACACCCAGGTTCGCCGGCAGCCAATCCTGGTTGGAAAACACCTGGTTGTACAGACGTACGATGGCATCGGTTCGGCTCTCGCCCACCTTGTACTGAACCGTGAGCACCGACATGCCGGGTCGCGAGACCGAGTAGATATGATCGATGCCCTCGATCTCCGACAGTACCTGTTCCGCCGGGGTGCTGACCAACTGCTCCACCTCCTCCGCCGTGGCGCCGGCGAAGGGGATGAACACATTGGCGAAGGTGACGTCGATCTGAGGTTCTTCCTCGCGCGGCGTCACCAGAACCGCGAAAACGCCCATGAGCAAGCCCACCAGCGCCAGCAAAGGCGTGATTTCCGACACCAGAAAGGTACGCGCGATGGTGCCGGAAACACCCAGTCTGGTTGTGCTCACGGCGCCGCCTCCCGCTGCGCTTTGAGCGCGATACCCGCCTGAATCGGGTCCAGCGCAACCCGCTCGCCCGCCTGAAGTCCAGCCAGCACCTCGATGGATTCGCCGCCGGTGCGGCCGACCCGCACCTGCCGTAACGCAATTCGGCCAGCATCCTCCACCACATACACACCGGTCACCTCGCTGCGCCGGACAACCGCCGCTTTGGGCACCAGCATCCGCTGGTCCTCGCCGACCACGAAGCCGATCTTGGCGAACATGCCGGGAAAGACACCCGGCACACCGGCCGGCAGATACGCCCGCACCTTGAACGTGCCACTTTGCGGGTCGGCATAGGGAAAGATCGTCAACTCAAGTGCCAAGGTACCCCCAGGCTCGTCGGGATCGATCCATACCCTTGCCTGGTCATGCAGCCGCACCGATTCAATCAGCCGTTGCGGCACATCGGCAAGGATGCGCAGATCTTCCAGGGACACCCCGCTCAGGAGAGATTGGCCGGGCTGTACAGCTTCGCCCAACTGCACATGACGTCCCAGGACGATGCCGCTGTAGGGCGCCCTGACCAAGGTGTACGCCAACTGCTGCTCGGTCCGGTCCAAAACGGCTGTTGCCGCCTCCAACCGGGCCTGAGCGGATTTCAGCTCGGCCTGTGCCGCATCCAGAGCGGATTTCGCCACCAGACCCCGTTCGAAAACCTGCTGAATCCGGCTGAACTCGGCCTGCGCCTGCTCTAGACGTGCCCTCGCTTCGGCCCGATTGGCCTCGGCCTGCTCCATGGCCGCACGCTGCTCCCCGTCCACCAGGCGGACGATGACCGACCCCTTCTCCACGTAGTCGTTTACGTCAAACAGGATTTCCTGAACCCGGCCCGCGGTTTGGGCCGAGACCGTGCTCTGATTCACCGCCTCCACAACGCCGTCGGCAACGAACTCACGCACCACCGTCCGATAATCGACAGTAGCCGTTTCCAGCACCGGCTGCGCCACGGCCCCGTGTGCCACAGACCAGAGCAGCGCTGCGCTCACGGACCGCACTACAACGCGCTTACATCGCCTCATGGGCCACTCCAATCAGTTGTGCGCTCGACTTTGGAAAATATTAGTCAATTCTAATATGCCTATACCCGCACCGGCAAACCTGGGTAGATAAGTGGCGCTGAATCCGACGGACAGTTCGTTCATAAAACAAACCTCGGGGCGTTACCGCTCAAGGGCAGCGACGGAGTCAATGTGCAACGGCCGGGGGACGGTGCATCGGCCTGCGGGCGATCGGCAGACTCGGCCGGAGCCCAGGGCACATGCCCCAACCGCCGGACCGGCGCGGAGACTCCATGTGAGGGACGGCTGTCGGTGTAGACCCCTGTTACCCCCGAATCGGGTTACTCCGTCCGTTTGAACATGGCCATAAAATTCTTGCGGGGCAGCGGATCCATATTCATGACCTCAATCAGATCGCTCACCTGGTCCAGGTTCGAAACCCCCACCAGCGTTGTTCCGATACCGGGGGTAGAACGATTGAACTGCACCGCACGCTGGACCGGCGAGAGATGCGGCAGAGCCGCCTCCACGGTCCTCGCGGACCTTTTCGCCAAGTTCCCCTTGAGCAGTGTGTGGCTGGCCAGCAGATACAGCTTGAGCTGGTGCGCCGCCTGCACGGTGCTGGCCACATTGCCCTGACCGGTGGCTTGATTGAAGCGACTGAACCCCTCCAGCATGACCTGGTTATAGGGCATCGACACCAGTTTGAGATGGTGTCGCGCCCGGGCACCGCCCTCGACCGCCTGGGCAGCCTTGTCGGCCAGGCCCAACAGCGAGGTCAGGGACTGAAACAGCAGGTGATCGGTTTCCACCCTGAAGCCATCGAAGGTGCTTATGCCATAGTAACGCAGGCGTCCATCGCGAACGGCACGCTCAAGCAGGATAAACACCTGCAGCAGTTTCCGGTTCAGAACCTCCTTGCCGATACCGGCGATATGCACCTCGGGTTGATCCACCAAAAAAGCGTCCAGGGTATCGATCCCCATCAGGCTTCGGGACAGTTCCAACTGATAATTGATATAGGCGGGGCTGATCAGATGAGACATGCCGGTCAAGTCATCACGGGTACCCAGGCCCTGAGCGACGATCTCGCGCTCAAACCAAAGCTCCGGATCATCGGGCCGACCGCCGCGCCAGGACAGAAATCCGCCCTTGGACACCAGAAACATGGCCGACCGCGGGACACCGGACTCCACCGCCGCACGCACCCCCGCCCCCACCGCCGCCAGGGCACGCCCGTAGCGATAGTGTGCCGCGGTATCAACCACATTGATGCCGGACTGCAGGGCCCGGGTCACGGCACCGGCCACCTGGATGTCGGCGGCGGGACTGGCCGCGCCGGGAAAGGTCCCGACCCCAATCGAGCTGAGGCGGATCCGGCTGCGCAGGAAATCGCTGTAATGGCCCTCACCCGCATGGGCGGCATGGACTGCGGCATAGGCCCGGGTGGCCTCAGGCGTGGCACTGCCGGCGAGGCGACGCGGGTCGGTCTTAAGAGTCAACGTGTCCTCCAAACAGCGGATGCTGCCGAATGAGCCGCTGGGTCCGGTCCAGCACCTCGGGTCTCACCGGACCCATGTTCGGACCGTCCAGCCGACCCGTGAAAAAGCCGGGAAAGTAATCTTCGTCCTCATCCATATCCCAGTCCACCGCACGCAACAGATCGGCCGCCGCCCGGGGCAGCGCATCAGGCAGACTGCGTCCGGACAACACAGCCCAGACGCCGGTCCAGCAGCGCGCCAGCGCCAGGGGATGGTAGCCACCGCCACCGGTCACCAGCAGACGGGGGGTGCCGTGGGCATCGGTGGGCGCGCCCAGCATGATTTCCCGCACCAGTTCGAGATAGAACCGGGTGGAAAGATTAAATTTGCCAAGCGGGTCCGGACCCAAGGCATCGGTACCGGCCTGGAGCACCACCACGTCCGGTACCCCTGCGGCCAGAAGCCGGGGCCAGATTTGCCGGAACAGCACGCGATACTCACTGTCGTTCACCCCGGGCGGCAGGGGCAGATTCACCGCATTGCCCCGTGAACCGCAGTCCTCGATCCGACCGCCGACAAAGGGATATGCATATCCGGTGTCCATATGCACCGAGAAGGTGATCACCTCCGGGTGATCTCGGAACGCATATTCGACCCCATCACCGTGATGGGCGTCCACATCCACATACAAAACCCGCAGGCCGGCCTGACGAAAGCGCAGGATGGCCAGCACCGGGTCGTTGAAAAAACAAAACCCCCGGGCCTGATCCGGCATGGCGTGGTGCATGCCGCCGGCCGGATTGAACGCCACCCGTCCTGCCAGCACCGCTTCCGCGCCCTGAATGCTGCCGCCGGTGGCGGTGGCCGGCGTAGTGAAAAAGCCATCGAAAAAGGGGTTCTCGAAGTTGCCGATATTGTGCCGTTGACGATACCGATGCGTGACCTTGCCCAGGACTTGGCAACGCTGCATTGCAGCAATGTACTCAGGGTCGTGGAACCAAGCCAGCTCGGGCACCGTGGCGACGCGGGCCGGCAGAAATTCGTGTGGCCGCAAAGCGCCGTAAGCGGCGATCAAATCCTGAGTGAGGGACACCCGTGGAATGGCCAGGGGATGGTTTTCACCATAGCTGTGGCGCCGGTATCGCCCGGCTCCGATGAACACGGCCGGTTGCGCAGGTGCCGGCTCCGGCCAGTCCATGACGGGCGCTTCAGCCTCGGCCAAGGTGGCTGCACCGCACCGATCGAAAGCCCTGCAGCCGGAAGTCGGAGGCGCTCCCATCCCCCCGGCTGGCGAATTCGGCAGACTGGCGTAAAGCGCCAACTGGCCGGTGTGACGCCGCTCCTGGGTCTTGCGACGGTATCAATGGAGGACTCCCTGGGAAAGTGCTGACCATGCGAACGCGCTCGGCGCGATAGCAGGCATGTCGATACCAGCGTGCCCCGCAGCCCAAATCGCCAAGTATATAATGTTGCGCTAATATACTGGTTGTACAGAGCCATGGATAGTCGGGTGCCGGCACCATGTCGCTTTCGTCCACGACCCGGATATACTCCGAGACTCGAGAAAAGGCTGATCAACTGGTACAAATCGCGTTTCGCTACCAAGGGCGCAAAGACACAGACGCGATCGCAGCATTTGAGCCGCCACCTGAAGCGTATTCCGATCCCTTGGGTCCATCCCATTTTCGAACCAAGAAGCGAATGACTGAACGACGTTCCCCAGGACGCCCTCGAACGGCCCTCTCCACAGGGGCCAGTGCTCAGCCGGGCAGCGGCCAGGTTCAGTCCCTGACCCGCGGCCTGCGGCTGTTGACGGCGCTGGCCGAGGCCACCGATGGTGCTACCCTGACTGACCTTGCGCTTCAGGTGGGGCTGGCCCCCTCCACCACCCATCGGCTGCTGAATACCTTGGAAATGGAGGCTTTTGTCCATCAGGATGCCGGCCAGGGCCGCTGGTATGTCAGCGTCAAGGCGTTCCAGGTGGGCAATGCGTTCCTCAACACCCGCGACATCGTGGCACGTGCCCGGCCCCACCTGCAGGAACTGATGGAAACCTCGGGGGAAACAGTAAACCTGGCGGTGCCGGACCAGGGTGAAGCGGTGATGATGGCCCAGGTGCAATGCCACGAGATGATGCGCATGCTGGTCCCCCTGGGCAGCCGCGCACCGATGCACGCCTCCGGGGTGGGTAAGGCGCTCTTGGCAGCCATGTCGAACAGCGAGGTAAACCGCATCATCGAACAACGCGGTCTGTCCAGTTACACCGATTCAACGGTGGACAGCCCGCAACGGCTGATGACGGAGCTCGAAGCAATCCGGGACGCGGGCTGGGCCTACGACAACGAGGAGCACGCCGTGGGGCTGCGCTGCGTGGCAGCGCCCATTTACGACGAACACGGCCTTCCGGTGGCCGCCATTTCCGTCTCCGGACCCCGTTCTCGCGTATCCAACGCGCAAGTCGCCGAGTTCGGATCCATGGTGTCTCGTGCCGCAGCGAACATCACACGGGCCATCGGCGGCGCACCCCCGGGCAACCAAGCTGCGTAGGCAGTGACCAATTCGGTCCCCCCCGGGAAACACCTCGCCCGGTGTCAAATTCACTGGGCGGCCGCTGGGGAATTCAGTATATTAGTCTTTTCTAATTCGGTCATTCGCCACAAGTTGCGGAGCTCGCCATGAACAGACTCATCAGGTCGGTCCAGATCAACGGGGTGGAATTCAATACCAACCGGGATCCACAGTTCTACCGACGCAGCGTCAACGAGCCATTCTCCATCCAGCTGTTTCTGACCGGCACCGGTCGCGCCGATGCGACTCTGGAGATCGCCGGCGAAGGCGAAGACGCAAAATCGGTCGAACTGCCCGGGCGCGTCGCCTGGGAGGCCCGGTTTGAATCCGCCGGTACGCGCGTCGGGCGGGTCACCGTCACCTGCGGTGAACAGAGCGAACACCGAGATTTGCGGTTTGACGTGGAAGCACATGCCTGGGTCGGCTGACGATTCCGGTCAAATTTCCCTGTACCCGGGCATATCGGGCGCAAGGCTCATCCGCCCCAGGCATACTGCTCGAAGAACATCGGTAACACCCGGCCGACTTCATTCTTGGCAAAGAATCGATCGGCCCGGGCCAGACGCATTTCGTCCCGGATGTCATCGTCGCCGCCAAAGCAGAACACGGCCAGATTGATCTGGTGCTGGGTTCTGATTTCACGAATCACATCCATGGGATCGTAGACATCACATTCGTCCAGATCGAGGACCAGAAAGCGAAACATCAGCAGTTCATGCCATTGGCCGGCGTGCTCCAGGTCATCCACTTTGACCTGCTCCCAGCCCGACGGCGTAAGCCTCTGACAGGCGCTCACAAAGTCTGCGTCGGTACTCATCAGCACATAACGTCGACGCATGCGACTCGCGATGGTCGGTTCGCTCATGGGATTCCCCGGATGGCTTCCCGGGCCTCGCCTATCAGCGGCAAGGCGGCCACCGGGCCCAGACAACGGCAAGCCGCCCGCTCGAATGCCGCAGATAAGGGCGCCAGACCCTGCAACCCGTCTAACTCCCGGTTCCGATGGCGGATACGCTCTATCCTGCCTTGTTTCAGAATCAGCCGGGTCGACTCGAACTCAAGCAGAAACGTCCCGTGGTTGACCTTGATGCCATGACGAACCTGACGGCGGCCGTTGGGATCAACGCCTTCTTCCAGTTCCAACCTGGCCTGCGGCAATTCGTCCAGCTCGGCCGCGCCAAGTTGGGATCTGCCAAAACACAGACCCAGGTTTCGGCCCAGATCAGTACGGAAGCGTTCGGCAAGCTCAAACCGTTCCGGGGGTGTGCCCTCAGTCATCCAATCGGTCATACCCTCCCTCAGTGCCCGACCCAGCCAATCACGATATCCGGACGTGGGTGCAGACACCAGGGCGGCGAAGGCTTTGGCATCGAACCGATGCAGAAAACTCGCGCCTATCAGGTGTGCCTCTCCCACGCTTGCCGCGCCGCTGCCCAGAATCTTGCGTTGACCACACCAAAGATCGCCGGTGCCGACGGTTCGAGGGTCCAGGCCAAAAGCACGGTAGGTGCTGCGGGCTGCCGCAAGCACCACCGAAAACAATGTCTCCCGCGCCGTCCTGACTCGATCGCGATGCACGATAAGATAAAAACTGTCCTGCCCGTCATCCACCAGCACGGTGCCCCCACCCAGGCAGCGGCGGGTTGTCACGACACCCCGGAACCGGCAGGCGACCAGATCCAGTTCCGCGCCCGGATCCTGACTGGCGCCGACACACATCTGAGTCTGGGCCGAGCGCATCCATAGCAGCACCGGCCGATCACCGCCCCGCAGGCACTCGGCAATGGCCAAAGGGACTGCGTGCATTTCCCGGGCATCGGTGTCGCCTAGGTCGATCCAGCGACCCACTGTCATGGAATGAAAGCAAGCGTCTGCGGCATACCGGGCCAGGGAAAGTCTGATCAATTGATACGAATCGCGTTTCGGTCTGCAAGGGCGCGGATACCAGGCCCCTGGCGCAGCGCCATGGTTGGTCTGTCAATAAGCCGGTCGGATCAGGCTCATTCACCGTCGGCGTCGGCGGCCGGATCGGATTGGTAAAATTGCTTGAAGTAGAAATCCTTCTGGCGAAGTTCCTGATAGAGAGCTGCACGCTCTTCCACGCCTTGACGCAGAATTCGGATCAAGGCCTTGGCCTGCTCCCCGTCCACCAGGTGCATCTGACCGACCAGATCCTGATCCGTATCCAGAATGTGGCCTTCCAGTTCTCCCGGCTGATCCACATAGAGCAACATGGATGCGCATTCCGGATCCTCCGGATCGAGCGGCTGGAACACAACCTTTCCCAACCAGGCCAGCCTGGCCACCTGATTGAACTGTCCGAGATCGAACTTCTTGCCCTGCCTGTACTTGTTCAACTCGTTCCGGATGGCGCCGAGATTGGTGATCTTGATGGATTTCATGCCCTTACCTCGACCGGATCGCCGGACGGCGCAGGACCGCCCGGCGACCCAAACCGGATCAGAATCGCTTCGAATAATTCAGAGAAAACTCGTACTGCTTCATCTCAATCTCAACATTCTGGGCCGGATCGAAGGCATTGGGACCCTTGACGGACTCGGACGGCGCATACATGAAAGAGAAATCGATGCCGCTGTCGTCGCTGAGGGCGCGGGTGAAGCCAAAGGTGAAATGCTGCTTCACCACGCCTGGGGCCAGAATGTTGAACAGCACCTGGCTTTTCGGAATGGGTTGATCGTTGTAGGAGTATCCCGCACGCCAGGTCCATCGGGGACTGGATTGCCATTGGAAACCCAGTTTGTAGACGTTTATGTCCTGCCAGCCGAAGCCGGGGCCGTTGTTTCCGCCCAACAGAAGATCCCTGTCTCCGGTCATCGCCCCCTGCAGCAGGGAACTGGTGCTCAGCTTGTTGTGTATGGCATCCTCGTCGCTGTACCAGATGCGCTGCCAGTCGAAGAACAGGGTCTTGGAGTCATCCACGTCCCAGGCCAGCCCCAGGCTCAAGGTGGACGGGATGTCGAAACTGCCCTGATTGGCATACAGGCCCTTGTAGTCGTCGAACTTGGTCATCCAGATTTTGCTCTGGTAGGCCAGTCCCAGGTGCAAGCCGTCCGCTACCTCGCCCTGCAGGCCCAGGCGCAGACCCATGCCGTATGAAAAGTCATGACCGTTGTTGGTCAGTTTGTCCGGGTTGCTGGAGAAGCCGAACTGACCAAAACGCCCCAGCCCCTTTGCCTCGAACCACTGCATCGCCACGATGGGCGTCACCCCCCAGGAAAACTTCTCGTTAACACGGCGGGAGTAGGTCGGGGAGATAAACACCTGCGCGAGGTCGACGCCGGTCTTGCCATCGCAGAAGGTACCGCCCTGCCCCGGGGGAATGCCGGTACCGGGCGCCCCGGCCAGAGCGCACGAGGCATTGGAACTGTAGTCGGTGTTCATCCCGCCGTTGCCGTATATCGCCACGCCCCAGGACGATTTTTCGTCTATCTTGCTGGCATAGCCGAAACTTGGCAGGAGAAAGTACTTGGAGTCACTCTCTTCCTTGCCCTGCCCCAGGGGGAAGGTGCCGGGCTGAAACGAGGGGTTGCCGCTCACGGTATATTTGCGGCGCGGGCTGAACAGAGCCGCGCCCAGATCCCATTGGTTGCCGATGTTGACCAGCCCGGCCGGGTTCATGGCCTGAGCCAGTGAGTCCTGGGGCTTGGCCACGCCGGCCCCGGCCAACCCCTTATGGATGGTGCTGTAACCATTGGCAAAGTACCCGGTGGTGGCCTGGGCACCCGTCCCAGCCAGCAGGGCGAAACACGCCCCACTCGCTGCAAGTAGGTGTGATAACTTCCTCACGATATCTGCTCCGTAGTGTGTAACACATGGTTTGTCGACGCAGACATCCCTGTCCACTCACCACATCCAAGCCACCACTTGGTCGATTCACCAAATGTGCTGTTCCCTCTCGCAGGGAACGAAAAACCAGGGCTCTATTGCGTACGTGGCCCCGTGTTTTTCCGGTCGATTACTGTCTTGTCAATCCAGGTCTTCGTGATCCAGCGTGCCCACATCCTCACCGGCCATCTGTCGTCGTACGAATCCCACGTCGGATGCGTTGAGCACAAACGGAAAGGACAGTATGTCCGCCGGACTGGAATCCCCATAGGGCCGATTACAGGCCGATACTTCCTCATCGGATTTGCCTGGGCATCCGGAGGTTTGAAACGGTTTGCCGGATGCAATCAGCGATTCGAGTTCACTGCGATCAAGCCCGAAATCCACCACCCGACCGGCGTCGTCAAAGCGCATTTCATCTATCCGGCCGCCGGCATAGTCGATGATGAATCGGGCCAGCTGCACGCGACGCCACTGATCCCGGGATACCGGATTCCAGTCTTCCATCATCGAGCCCTGCTCGGGGAAGAACGCGAACATGTGGTTGTGCCCACCCAGGTCCCGTATGCGCTGGGCGATGTCGAGCATCTCTCGCTCGGTCTCACCCATGCCGCAGATCAGATGCGCTCCGAATTTCTCCGGGCCGAAAATTTCCGCTGCCCACTCGATGGCTTGCCAGTACTTTTTCCAGGTGTGGGGGCTGTCCACGGTCTTGCCGCGGGTACGCTCAAAGATCTCCGGGGTGACCGCATCCACCGCGACGGTGAAAATATCCGCACCCTCGTCCCGCAGCCGCAGGATATCGTCTCGGTTCAGAGTGGTCGGATTGGACAGAATGGAAACGGGTATGTGCGCGACCTGATCCACCCACTTGCGCAACAGCACAAAGGTGTCGTGGTCCGAGTTGGGATGGGTGATCATTGAGATGCACATGCGCTCGAACTGACCGCGGTCATCGCCGTTCCGGACCCGCGCAATGACATCCTCGTAGCCGACCGTGGGCCAGTCCACGCGGATGAAATTGCGGTCCGCGTAGTCGCGGGATTCTTCACGGTGACGCGCCAGACCGCAGTAGCTGCAGTTGGCCCGGCAGCCCTCAGGGTAGGTCACCAGAAGATTGAGACAATGGGTGCAGGCCGTTCGGTGCATGCTCCCAGGCACCAACCCCAGGGTGATGGCGGCTGCGGTGGACAGCTGCACGTACTCCGGCGACCGCATATCCGGCGTCTGGATGTGATAGTCAGGCCGGTAAAAGTTTACCGGCGCTTCAGTTACCGAATCAGCCCTGACAGTCATGGGTGCATACTCCTGAAATCCCGTTGCATGTCGGCGTGACTGTACCGACCTCAGGCAAAGTACTCATCGAATGCGATCCAGCCCCGCCGCATCGCTGCGTCAAAACCGGCCGTCGGCGTGCGCCACACGGTGGCCAGCTCGCGACGACGGGCGACCGCGCGATCCAGCGCCACCTGAAACTGGTCACGCATGTCTTCTTCGTAGTCATCCAGGGCCGCACGGTCTCCGTCGAACCAGGCCCGCGCTGCCTCACCCGCTGCCTCACCGGACACCACCGCGGCGTGGATTCCAGCGCCCGTAATGGGATGAGTCAATCCGGCCGCGTCCCCCACAAAGACCACCGCGCCCCAATGGAGCCTCGACCGTAAACCGCCGACGGGGATCAATCCACCGGTGCGGCCCAGAATGCGTCGGCCGACTATTCCGCGCTCCACCATGCTGGCGTGCAATCGGTCCAATGGGGCCTTGAGATCCCGGTCATAGTGGCGGTCGGCGCCCAGGCCGAGATTGGCCACCTCGCCCTTGGGAAAAAGCCAGCCATAGCCGCCAGGGTAGTCGTCGGACAGGAAAATGTCGGTCTCGCCGTAGGGCAGTCTCAAGGGCACGGTATATTGCCGGGTGTTGACCGTCTCCAGGGGCGTCAAACCGAGCTTGACAGCGACCGCTGAACCCGGCCCATCGGCGGCGATCAAAAGCCGATACCCAATGCCGACCAAGGCGCCGTTCTGACATCTGACCTGGGCTTGACTGCGTTCCGGATCCAGTTTTACAAGACAGGCGCCACTCCATAAGTCGGCGCCTGCCTGCCGGGCCCGAGCGGCGATGGTCTGATCAAAACGGGCGCGGTCTATCATGAGTCCGGGAAACGCCGTTGCGACCCGCGCATGGGACGGCAGTTCGGTTTGCATGCCATTGATGCGTTGCACCAGGACACCGTCAGCGCGGGCGTATCCCGCCATCGGGTTGGGGATGAACTCGGCACACTGCACCGGATTTCCAAGCTGCCGTTTGCGATCGACCCCGATGACACTCAGGCCGGCGGCGGCCGCCCGCGCAGCCGCGCTGCCGCCACCCGGACCCAGACCCACGATCAGCAGGTCCACCTCATGGCGCCGCTTTGCCTCAGCCATCAACGGGCTCCGGGACGGAGGCAACGGCCGATCGGATCGCCGCAGCAAAGTCATCGGGCCCCAACATCATCATCTGCACCGGGTAGCCGTCGAAAAAGCGTCCGACATTGCGCTCCAGATCGACCAGCGCCGTGTTGCGCAATGCGCTCTCCAGGTCCACCACCAGGCGTCTGGGTGCGGCGAAAAAATCTCCGGTGATCCACACCTGATTCAGCCGTTGCCGAGGTTCGTCGAGCACCACGCCACAACGCAGAGTGCCACCCCGGCAACGGTGAATCGCTTCGCGCATCGGCGCCTCTGTCTCCGGCCGGTTACGTTGATAGATCCAGTCGTTGCAGTCGATCTCGGCCAAGGCGTCTTCGTACAGAGGCAGTTCCGCCGGGTTGAGCTGCGATTCGGTCTCAAACAGGGCCCCAAAGGCCTGACCAAACGCCGTCGCAAGCGCCTGCCTGACCGTGTCCAGCGCCGGCGGGGATCCGAGCAGACCCTGCAGGCTTACGACCCGCTCACCGGCGGAGGCTATGGCCTTGTCCGACAGCTTCTCCGCCGGAATCCGCAATACGCGCAGCATACGCTCCACATCGAACGCCACCAGCACCGTGCCCTGGTAGAGTATGGAATCGCCGTCGAAGGCGCCCCCGGTGCCGGAAATCTTGCGTCCGTCTACCTCGATGTCGTTACGCGGTCTGAATCGGGCATCGACGCCAAGGCTGCTCAGGCCGGCGGCGGCGGCCTCACAAATGCGGCGTGCAATGACGGTCATGTCTGCGGTTCCCAGCACCGCTTTGTCCAGAAACAGTTCCCAACCCAGGTGTTCCGGCGCGAAGTAGATCGCTCCGCCCCCGGTCAGCCGGCGCTGGATGTCGATGTCATGGGCCCGGATGTAATCGAGATTGAGCTCCTGCTCCACGTTCTGGTGAAACCCCAGCAATGCGGAAGGATGGAAACGCAGAAAGCGCAGCGTATGCGGCGAGGTGCCGGCCTGGTGGGACTCGAGCAACGCCCGGTCGATGGCAAAATTTTCAGCCGCCCGTCTCAGGCCGGTTTCCAGCAAACGCCATTGCTTTGGGTCGCGGACCGTCACGGGCCCCAGGTCTCGCTGGGCTGGCCAGTCAGGACATCGTCGGCGCTGGCGACTACGGGGATGCCACCCAGAGTTCTGGTGGTAACGCGGCTACGTTGCCCGCGCTCATGCTCCAGAATCCGTTCGAGGTCCACCATCACCCCACCGTCGTCCTCCAGTGCCATGACCTCCTCTCCCACAGCGATGGAACAACAGGCCGGTGTCACCTTCACCTGCCGTTCCAATCGGGCCGCCAGTTCCACCACCCCGTCGGACGGATGGGCAATACCGTTCAAACCAGCCAGCACGGCATACGCGTCGATTTGCATCTTGCTGATGCCCGGAGGTCGGGCACACCCCAACAGCAAAGGGGTGTCTGGCAATGCCTCGCGGGCATCCATGAAAAACCCACCCACGGCATTCGAATCGGGCGTGACAAACGGCCGGTTCTCGGGTGCGTAGAATGGCATCACCACCACCAGTACCAGTGCATCGGGCAGATGGCGTCCGACTATGTCCAGAGCGTTCCACTCGCCCAGAAGCTGCCCATAGTGGAGGCCGATAACGATGTGCGGCACAACCTTCATATCGGTCCTGACCAGGGATTCCAGGGTTGCCTCGAAATCGTCCACCGACCGCCGCAGATGGTAAACCTGGGTAATGGTATCCTGAGCGCCGATCACGTCCATCATCGCCGCATCCACGCCGGATTGCGCCATGCTTCTGGCCATATCGTCGGTCACCAGTGCGGTGTGCATGGCGATGCGAAAAGCGGGACAGGCATCCTTAATGCGCCGGATGACCGGATAGTAGGCGTCGTATTCCACTTCGTTACGGTGGTTGGAGCCGCCGGTGATCAACATGCCCTGCGCCCCCTGCTCAATCACCTCGTTGACCACACGCCAGAGCGCCTCTGGTGTCCGCGCCGGCAGCATTGGCTCGAGAATCTTGGCCTTGCAGTGATCACACTGCAGTTTGCATTCACCCCCGGTGATCGACACCGCGGGCCATGCACTCTTGCCGCAGTCGCGCAATTCCGAGCTCTGAAAGCTTTTGAAGGTGGGGGTGTAAAAATGAATCCGGGTCGACGCGTCACCCCTCAATCGACCCCAGCGCGCCTCCAGCTGGCCCACCAGTTTCCGATCGAATGAAACGTCTTCCAGGGCCTCCACCCGGCCCAGAGTATCAATCCACTGCAGCATTCCAATCACTACCTGCACCGGGCCGCGTGGGCACAGTCAAACCGCACCCACGGGCGTTATCGTTCACCCACCTACACCACGGCAAGACGATACTGTGCCCCTGGCCAGGCCTCGTTAGCAGCCTTCGAAACCCTCGGCGTCCATTTTCGCCTCGAAGGCTGCCAGGGCGTCGGCTCCGGTCTTGAGCGCCCCGGACTCGCCTTCCCAATCGGAAGGTTGCAGCTTCACCAACCATCCCTCTCCATAGGGGTCGTCGTTGATCAAACCGGGATTGCCAGAGACCGCCTCATTGACGGCGGTCACCTCACCGGCAACAGGAACTTTGGCTGGCCCCACCCATTTGCCCGACTCGACGGTGGCGCAGGACTTGTCCTGCTTGACCGACTTGCCGACTTTCTTGGGTGTGTAGGACACAATCTGCCCCGCCAGTGAACAGGCGTATGAGGTCAAACCCACGGTCACCGCGCCGTCGGCCTCCCTCCGCGCCCACACGTTATTCTCCACGTTGTACATCAGGTCTTCAGGTACGTTGCAACCCCGTACGTCAGCCATTGACGCGCTCCTCCAGAACTCGATAAAAAACACTCGCCGGCCGCCTGCCGGCGAACCCCAAGTGCGCCCTTGGTCCGGTCAGAACCACCCCTGCCCAAGATGCGCGTACTAGAACGAAAGCACTTTATCGCAACTCAAGATCAAGTCTGCCAAAACACCGGCGCCAGAAATGTGATCCACCTCATCAATCAGCGCATCTTCGGCCAGTTCGTAACCCGGCAACGCCGGACGGCAAACATGCAGGACGACACCGGCCCGCTTGGCATCCCGAATAAACCCTATGATCGTCTTGCCGCCTTCCATGGCCACCAGTGACTCAGCGACCCCCGTTCGCATGAGATTGACGCCCTCCATGGTGAAGAAAATGTGCACTTCCACGTCCATGGATGCCAGCAACGCCCCAAGATAAAAGGGCGTGGCACAACGTTGTGGCGTGCTGGGTCCACTGGTTACGACAAATACGACGGTTTGCTCGCGCTCGTCGTTCAGATAGACATCCGCTTCCATGCGCTATCCGGTCCTGCGCTCGCACTGGATGCCTTCGTTGCGCACACGCTCGCAGTAGCCCGCGAACGCCGTCTCACCGGTGAGGAAATCAGCCAGCGCCAGGTCGGCGCCCAGAGTCGGCTCAACCCGGGAAATCCAGGCTCCGTAGGGATCGGCGTTAAGCAACGGCGGATCGGCCAGCACCGCCGGATTGCCCTCGATGATGACGCAATCGAAATAGTTCGGAACCGGTCCCGCCCATTTACCGCTTTCCACCGTGGCCACGGGTTTACCCGCCGGTCGGCGGGTGCCGGGACGGCGGACACGAACATGCAGAATCTTGCCGGCCACGGTCTGGGAGATGTCGGTCATACCCACCGTCAGGGAGCCGTTCTGTTCCCGCCGCACCCAGATCTGAAATTCGGGGTCGTAGTACAGCGTCCCGATGAACTCACAGCCATTGCATGCCTGCATGCGGACCCCGATGGTTGCGCCTATGAGGTGCGGGCGATCTGTCCTGAGCCATCAAATGATGCGCTTTTCCTTGAGCAAGCCGATGGAATCACTGACGTTTTCGTGAATTCCCAGCTTGCGCGGCGACAAACCCATCGCCAATCCCAACAGTTGGGTGAAGTAGATAATCTTCGGCGTGGTACGGATACCAAACTCGGTCTCCGCGCGCACCTGGTGCATCTCGAGCCCCGAATGGCAGGTCGGACACTCGGTGGCGATCACCTCTGCACCGCTCTCCTCCGCTGACTGCAACAGGTTCAACACCAACTGGGTGGAAGTGTCGGCGTCAGACAGGGTGTGGGCACCGCCGCAGCATGCCGTCTTCAACGCGAAATCCGTATTGACCGCGCCGGCCGATGCCAAGAGATCATCCATAAAGTGCGGTTTGTAAGTGGATTCCGAATCGGGGCCCTGGTCCTTCTCCGGAAAAATCTGCCGAGGCCGTGTATACATGCAGCCGTAGTAGTTGGCCACCTTCAGACCGTTGAGTTGTTTGGTCATGCGTTGCCTGATACCGGCCGGACCCAACTCCTCCATCAGCCATTCCAGTACATGCAGCGTGCGCACGTTGCCGGTGTAGACTGGATCGTCCGCCTTGCGCGCCAGTTCCTGCACCGTGCTCAGAGCATCGTCCGACGTGGCCAGCTCAAATTCAGCTTTCTTCAAATTGTGGTAGCAACCATTGCACGGCGCCATTACCGTGTCCAACCCCATCTGCTCGGTTGCAATGGCCAGGTTGCGGGCCGACAGGTAGGTCTGCAGCATGGGGTGTACGTTCTTCACCTCCATGGCCCCGCAACAGTTGTAGTCCCGCAGGTTATCCATCTCCAGATCCAGCGCATTCACCAGAGCGCGGGTGGACTTGTCATACGGGCCGCCGGACCCTTCGAGGGCACAACCCGGATAGTAGGCAACCTTAGCCATGAGCGGCCTCCTTCTGTTCGCGCACGTACTGCTGCAGCACCTCGCCGGTACGGCCCCAGGACTTGGTCTTGGGCGGAAACAGCATATTCAGGCCCATACGCAGCATTTGAGCGATGGGCAGACCCTTGGTCATGCGTTTGCCGAACTCCACCAACCACCCCTGCATCAGGGGCTGACCGGTCTTCTTAAAAAAGTGCATCAGCACATGACTGTCTTCAATCCGGCCAGTTTTGAAAATTTGATCGGCGAACTCTTCGTCAAAGTGGGTGGAGGGTGATTTTTCGGTGATCCCCTCGTCCTCCATCCAATGGGCCAGCGCCTTCATCACGCCCTCGGGACGCACATCCTTGGGGCAAATATTCGTGCACTTGTTGCAGGATACGCACTGCCAGATGATGTCCTTGTCCTTGATCAACTCCTCCTTGAGCCCGAGCCGCGTCAGGTAAATCCAATATCGCGGATTGAACTGCGTGTTCTGTGCGTACATGGTGCAGGAATTGGTGCAGGACCCACACTGCCAGCAACGATGCACGTACTCGCCACCACCGTAACTCTGGATCGTCTTCTCGAAATCTTCGTCGTAGTCACGCAGCGTGCGGGGCGTGATCATGGTGTTCCAGTGGCCTGAAACATCCACCCCGTCCACCACCAGATCGTCGTACTGCAGCAGACGTTCCGGCTCGATTAACGACTTCTCATGAATCGCCATCAGTGGGTCTCCAAGTTTGCCTGTTCTGTCGCCACGTCAGTGGCCCTTCGGGTAGCGTCTGACCCTGGATCGGCCACCACGCCTAGGGGGCTCTATACCCAACAGCTTGACCACAAATTCCAGTGGATCTGCCTTGGCGCCCAGCTCACCGGTCACCATGCCGGCGTTGAACGACATGGCCTGCATGTAGTCCGAGTAAGCCTGCGCCAGCGCCAGGTCGATCAAAAAAGGGATCGACCTGTAGTAGCCGCGCTCAGCAAGCTGATCCGCGATCCACTCCCCAGCCTGTTCATACGTGCCGGAGGTGTCACCCAGCGGCACTTCGCGCAATCCATCGGAACCGCGGATCAACTCCCGCAGCGCGCCGGCCTCGGTGGCTGGATCCCAGACCCACCGGGTCATCAGTGGACAGCGTTCAGGCGCTCGAAAATGCAGGCACTCCGCTGCAAAATCCCAGGCCGCGCGTCTGACTTTGCGGTCACCACCGGTGGGCGCGGTTTCAGCAAAAGCCCGAATTCGCTCCAGGGAATCGGTGTCCTCATCCCATAAGGCCTCGAGCAGACGCTCCCGCTCTTCCAAAGCCATGCTCACAAACGGACCGGCGAATTTTCGACGCGCCGTGAACATATACTCAAGCAGGGCCAGGCATGCGTCCCGGTCCAGCCGTGCAGCG
Organism: Candidatus Competibacteraceae bacterium; assembly: GCA_024641125.1. Taxonomy (GTDB): domain Bacteria; phylum Pseudomonadota; class Gammaproteobacteria; order Competibacterales; family JAHEDQ01; genus JAHEDQ01. The sequence continues at coordinate 48,243 of JAHEDQ010000002.1, forward strand.
TCTGCGCCTCCTACCACTTCCTCGAACAGCGCCTGTTTGGCCGCCAACGACTCGATATAGTGCTCCACTCCTAAGCCGGCGCCCATGGTTTCGACCAATTGATCGAACTTACTGCCCAGAATTGCGGCGTCGTAGGGTGATTGGCGCTGTTCAGGCGGCTCGATCGCCCGCCCTTCGCCGCTACCCCGCTTTGCGAACCAAGGCATACAGATCCGCCACCGCACGCGCTCCCGCCGTGTGCCCCTGGGAGATGGAGTCGTCTATGGTTTCGGGCCCATAGGCCGCACCGGCTGAGTAAATGCCCTGCCGGGTGGTGCCGCAACTGTTGGTGTAGTGTTCGGCTCGGGCGATGAATCCATGCCTTTCCAAACCGACCCCGAACACCCGGGAGATATCGGGATTGTCTTCGTTGGGGTCCATGCCGATGGCGTGGACCACGAGATCGAACGGGATCACGATGGGGCGTTTGACCAGCGTGTCCTCACCTTTTACCAGCAAGCGCCCATCGCCTGACGCGGTGACTTCAGCGATGCGCGCCTTAACGTATTTGGTCTTAAACTCTTCCTGGGATTTCCAGTAGAACTTGTCCTCGTACAGTCCGAAGGTCCGGATGTCCATATAGTAAATGAACACATCGGTTTCGGGTGACAGTTCCTTGATCTCCATCGCCAAGTTGGACGATACGGTACAGCAAATCTTCGAACACCACTCCCGACCGATTTGACGATCACGGGAACCGACGCACAGCAGTATCGCGACCCGCTGCGGAACGCGACCGTCCGACGGACAACGAATCTCGCCGGCGCCCACCATCTGTTCCATCTGCGTAGTGGTGAGCACGTCTTCGAAGGTACCAAACCCCCACTCGGGCTTGTTGATCGGATCGAAATGGGTGAAGCCGGTACCGAGTACAATCGCGCCGGCGCTGACGGTTTCGCCGTTGCTCAACGTGGCGGTGAAATTGCCGGGTTCGCCCTCAAGCCGAGTGACCTTGGCAGCGGTGTGGATGGTCACGTTGGCGTCATCCACGACTCGGGTGACCATGCGCCCGATGGCATCCTTGGCCCATTCTCCGGAGGGCACCAACTTGGCATACCCCGACAGGATGGGGGCTCCACCCAGCACTTCCTCCTTTTCAACCACAACGGCGTCGAACCCCGAGGCACTGACAGTGGCCGCCGCCGACAGACCGGCCGGTCCACCACCCACCACCAGAACGGTATTCTGCATCACGCGGTTCCTCCGTATGCGAGTTCCGGGTTGTACAAATGTTCGATGTTCCCGGCTTCCACTTCCTTTAGGTAAGCCTGGAACCGTTGCTTAGACTCGTCCCAGGAAATCCCCATCTGCTCCACCAGTTCCTCGCAGGGTGAGGCGTGCCACTGAAGCTGGACAATCTTGAACGGGTCGGCGCCGCAAGCCAGGGCGGCGAACTGGACCTCGGCCATGATCGGCATGGTGAAATTCTGCTCGTGGCTGCGGCCGATCCACTGGTTCTTGTCCATGGTGGTGACGCATCCAGTGTCATTGGCCAACATGACGTCGGCCTTGGCCTCTTCCCGCGCCACGCGAATCTTCCGGTCCATGGTGAAGGAACGGGTGAACTCCCGCTCCGAAATGATGTGGCGAAAACCGAATCCACAGCAGTCATACCAGGTGGAATAGTCGATCACCTGGGCACCCAAAGCCTGAGCTGTAGAGGTGATGATCGCCGTCCGGTTGCCGCCCAGCACGGTGGGGTCGTAAACCGCGTCCTCATGCACCATCTTGTAGTAGTGGCAGGCCACATGGGTCGTGGTTCGGATGTGGGAGACATCTATGGTCTGCAGTTCGGAGGCGATGCGGTTGCGCATCACATGCACCCACTCGGAGTAGTGGATGATCTCCTCCGGGATGACCAGCTTGCCGTCCACCAGACGCCCCAGTTTGCCCAGGATTTTGGTCACCTTCTCGCGCAGTTCCGCCGACTCGATCAGGTACTTGCGAATCTCTTTGTAATTGCCGAACGACGTGCCGCAGTGCACAAGCGGGAAGAAATGGCCGGGCTCGTAGCCGAACCGGTTGCCGGAGACATAGGCCTGATGGAAATTGCGCAAAAAAACCGCGGCCAGTGACTCGACATTGCCGATACCCGAACCGTGGTAATTCCACGCGGTGCAGGAGGTTTGATCAGTCTCGTCCAGATAGTCTTTGCCGGGTTCGAAGCCAAACTTGTTCATGAACCACAGCAGAGAGGTAGGGTAGCCTGGAATATTGCCGCATTGACCACAGGACTTATGGTGCCAAAGCTGGCGCGTCGGGACTTTCTTGTCCCAGCCAAACAGCGTGCTCACCGATTTTGGATCATGATCGTCGCGGATTCGGTGAACGATAATCTCGCCCTCCTTCTCCAATTGCCACATGTGATCCCGCACGTCGTCCATGCGATCGCCCAAATCCACGGTGCGCCGATCCACATGCTTGCGGACCCATTCGGTGGCGGTCACGGCCTCCTCGGCGGACAGGTCGGTGGCCTGGAAGAAAGAGCCGTGGCCGGCCACGCCCTGCCCATCCGTATTGTGGAATCCGGGTTTCATGGTGCCGGCACCGGCACCGTCGGGCGATACGTTGTGATGTCCGGGCTTCTGGTCCTTGGAACTCATGTGGTTTAACTCCGATGAACGTCCGGGCGTTCTGTGTGGCTTGGATCAGCCAATGTTTTCAATCGTCTTCCTGCTCTTCCAGCCAATCGTCGTACTCTTCCTTCTTCTCATCGATGAAGTCCTCGATCACATCGAAAAGGTTCTCATCCATGAGTGCGAGCGAATCCAGGACGCCGGTCATCTCCCAGATGGTGTACATTTCCACCGACGTCTTGAGCGAGATTTCCCAGGCCGTGTCCGTGGTCTGCAGCGTCTGCACCGGAATGGCTTTGCGCAGCAGTTTGAGGTCCCCTTCCACCTTCTGGATATTCGGGCCCCAATCCGGGAAGTGATCGGGTTGAATCATGTCGGGTGACAACTGATTCCCGGTGGTGATCAGCTTGAGCATTACCCGTCCAAAAGGCCGGAGCACATCCTTGGCCGATTGCATCTCATGCTTGATCGCCACCTCGCGCATGATGGCCACCAGCCCCCCCGGGGAGTTCTTGAATGGGCAACGGGCGGCGCAGGTCATGCACTGGGCGCAGGCCCAGATCTTCTCCTGCATGGCATCGTAGATTTGCTCCACGTTCTCGGTCCAAAGCAGTTGCACGATTTCCCGGGGGCTATAGTCGTAGAATTGCGCCGACGGGCAGGTGGCCGTGCAGATGCCGCAATTCAGGCAGCCGTTCAGTTCATGGTCGTAGCGAAAATCTCCGCTAATGTCCTCGAAAATCTGCTGCATTTCGGCATAGCTCGCCATAGTTCACCCTCGCGTCAGGATCGCTGCTAAAACTTGTGACACGGCGTCAAAGTCACCGGTTCAGACCGCTCTCCGCACCTGCACTAAATGTACAGGCAAATGTCGGACTCGCCTGCGAATTCAAAGAAGGTCGCGGCACCGCCGTACTCAATGCCATCGATAAACTCGTTGGTCGGCATGTCGAAAAGGTCGACCGTCATTTGACAAGCGATCATCTTCACCTCGGCCTCCATGCACAACTCGCGCAGTTCATCGACGCTGGCGACCCCTTTCGATTTCATTTTCTTTTTCATCATCGAGGTCATCATGCCTTGCATTCCGGGCAAGGTTTGCATCAGAACCGGCACCGGCATCGGCATTGGCATGGCTGGGTTGCCGACCGAGGTCACCTTGAGATCCAGATTCTTCTTCAGCAGCTGAAGTCCGTAGAAGGTGAAGAAAATTTGAGTCTCATAGCCCAGGGCGGCGGCCGTGGACGCAAGAATGAACGGAGGGTAGGCCCAATCCAGACTGCCCTTGGTCGCGATGATAGCGAGCTTTTTTTCGTCCGACATGATGCAACTCCAATGGCTCTGCCCTGATCAGCAGACGCAGCTTGCCGATTGATCGATCAGGATTTTTTGAGCAGAAAGTAGAACTTGCCGCCCTCTTCCTTCGACTCCAGCAAATCGTTCCCGGTCTGTTTGGCAAAGGCTTCGAAGTCCTTGATGGCGCCCGGGTCGGTGGCAATGATGTGCAGCACCTGGCCGGAGTCGATGCCAGCCAGCGCCTTCTTCGCTTTCAGAATGGGCAGGGGGCAGTTCAGACCAGAGGCGTCGAGCTCGGCGTCAAAGCTTGCCATGATCACATCTCCTATTCGGTTATCGAGAACCAGCCATCGAGCATTTAAGAAATGCCTTATATGCTAACGTAGCATCACGCTCAAGTTGCGCTGCAGCATGCTCACTGTGCCTCAGGCACCGAGCCCTTGGCGGCTGTACGCTTCCCTGGCGATCTTCACCGAGGGTGAATTGTATTAGTGTATCGCGATATACTTCTATACTGTCAAGGCCAACGCCTTTGCGCAGTCACATCATACCCGCTCAAGCAATCGAGGTGTCCCATGCTCAAAGAGGATTTCGAGGAGAACACGCGCTATGCTCTCACCGTTCGGCGCAAATCGGGCAAGCTGCAACCGGCAAACGTCTATGTATACCGCCGGTTCGATGAATTCATGATCGTGCGCAACACCCAAAACAGCGGACTGCTGGAAAAGCTTTGCTATGGGGATGTGGAGAAAATTGTGCGGTCGACTGCGGTCCCACCGGCCAAGCAATTTGCCATGCCAGAGGCCCTTCTGCAGGCCAAATTCTGGGCGGAACGAGAGTTTGTGGAGGCTTACTCATCTTCCCCTTCCGTCGGCAAGTAGCGCATTGGAACAAGTCGTCGCTTGGGCCCTGCCAGGGTTAATCCCGCCAGTGCCGAGGATTGAACTTGGGGCACGTCGGTGGGTCATTCTGTAGAAGAGCAACGGGTGATTGGGTGACACATTGATTGAGCGACTCCTGGCCTTGCTGATGCTGGCTGCACCGTTGAGCGTCGCGGCGCAAACCTTCTCGCTTCCGGAGATGGGCGACTCGTCCCGTGAGATTCTGGGCGCGGGAGAGGAGAATCGGCTGGGACGGGCTATTTTCGAGAATTTTCTCAGTTCCGGCGTCGTCATCGAAGATCCCGCACTTCAGCAGTATATCGAGTCGGTCGGACATCAGGTGGCCACCAACGCGTTTAGCGACACCGGGGGCTATGTGTTTTTCCTGGTCAACGACCGTTCCATCAACGCCTTCGCACTGCCGGGAGGATACATCGGGGTCAACACCGGACTGCTCATCGCAACCCGAACCGAGAGCGAATTGGCCGGCGTACTGGCTCACGAACTTGCGCATGTCACCCAGCGCCACATCGCACGCGGTATTGAAGATCAGACCCGGATGAAGGTGCCAAAGGCGGCTGCAATGCTGGCCGGGATCCTGTTGGCGAGTCAGGGAGGCGCTGACGCCGGCGCGGCAGCGGTCAGCGGTATGATGGCCGCCGACCTGCAGCATCAGATAAATTTCACACGTCGCCATGAGTCCGAAGCGGACCGTGTCGGCGTCGAACTTCTGGTCAAATCCGGCTACGATCCCGAAGGTCTGCCCGATTTTTTTCAACGGCTCTATGAAGCTTCCCGCGCTTACGGCACCAACGTGCCAGAGTTCCTGAGAACACATCCGGTGGAAGCCCGGCGGATATCGGAGACCCGGGACCGCATCGCCCAGCTCGGGGCCGCTGGCAAGCGCCGCGCCGACCCGCTCGACTACCATGTCGCTCAGGCCCGCGCGCTGGTGCTGTCGACCCAATCCAATAGCACTCTGGCGGCACGATTCGAGGGGGCGATCAGCAGCGGGAGCAACCGGGACGTGGCCGGTCAGCGCTACGGCATGGCGCTCAGTCAACTGCGCGCTGGAGATATGGCGGGTGCAAGAGCAGAGACCAATCGCCTGCTGCAATCTTATCCCGAGTACCTTCCATTCCTGCTGCTGTCCGCGGAAATCGATTTACGGTCCGGGCAGCCAGACCAGGCGCTTGAACGCTATCAGGAAGCGGCCAAGATATACCCTGGGGACTATACATTGGCTTTGAATCAGGGCACTGCCTTGATCGAGGTCGGACGCTACAAAAGCGCTATGAATCTGTTACGAGAACAGCTGCAGCCCAACATTTTGAGAACGGGTGCCTACGCTATGTTCGCGCGCGCGGCGCGCGGGGCCGGTTTAATATCTGAGAGTCATGCCAGTATGGCGGAATACTACGCCCTGCGCGGCGACGTCCGCCAGGCCATCGAGCAGACCGAACTGGCTCTGAGCGCTGCCGACACCACACCGTACCACCGTTCCAGGCTGCAGGCGCAGCTGGAAACCCTGCGCAATCGGGCGGCGGAAGACGAGACCTGAACCTCAGATTGATTACATTTATGGGCGCAGAAGCAAAATTGGGTTGGACGACCGAGCTGATGATTTACTCTGACCCAAGTGCGCGTTAAGCCTTGCCAGCCATGAGCGGTCAGGTATTCTGGAGCGCAACGGGCCGTTGAGCAGCTTACCAGCCATCAGTTGCGCGGCCATAAGAACCAAAGCGAGGGAAAAAATATGCGGAATCTGTTCGGCACAGCCGGTGCGGTCGCGCTGGCGGCAACCGTGATCGGCTACGCCATGCCCGATCTCGCCAAGGCAGAAGCCGACCCGGAGTTGATCGCCCAAGGCAAAGCCATCGCCTTCGATCGGAAGAAGGGCAACTGCCTGGCATGCCACGCCGTCGAGGGTGGCGACCTGCCGGGCAACATCGGGCCACCACTGGTAGCCATGAGTGCACGCTATCCGGACCCGGAGAGGTTGCGCGCTCAGATCTGGGATCCGACCGCCGCCAACCCAAACTCGATGATGCCCCCATTCGGCCTGCACGGGATTCTGACCGAAGATGAAATCGACAAAATCGTCGTGTTCGTTCAAACCCTGTGAGCCAAAATGATGAATCGAACCTCAACGGAGGAGACGCAGCCGTGAAGAGTAAAAGACGCTTGTTTTTGAAAGGAGCCACATCCGCAGGTCTGATCGGTGTGGCCGTCGGAGCCGGGCTGCTCAAGCCCGTGCGCGTGCTCGCAGCCGCCTGGCCGAAGACGGCCTTTGACGCGGACACCACCGACGCCGCCATGACCGAGATGTTTGGGTCCACCGAAGCGACCGAAAGCGGCGATATCAAGGTCAAGGCGCCCGACATAGCGGAGAATGGCGCTGTGGTGCCGGTCACCGTTGAAACCGGCCTGAGTTCGGTGGAGAGCATTTCCATCATTACGGAGAATAACCCGGCGCCACTGTCGGCCAGTTTCAATCTGGCATCTAACGCTGAGGGATACGTCTCTACCCGCCTGAAAATGGGCAAGACCTCGAACGTCGTCGCCGTGGTCAAGGCGGATGGAAAGCTTTACAGCGCATCCAAGGAAGTCAAGGTAACCATCGGCGGTTGCGGCGGCTGATCCAGAGCCGGTTGAGTCCGATACAAAACGTCAGGAGGCATAACGATGTCGAGCATCAAAGTACGCGCCAAGGCGGCCGGCGACGTGGTCACGGTAAAGGCGCTGATGAAACACCCTATGGAAACCGGACAGCGCAAGGACAGCTCGGGCAATCCGATTCCGGCACACTACATCCAGGAAGTGGTCTGCGAACACAATGGCAATGAGGTGATGACGGCCTTGTGGGGGCCGAGCGTGTCCAAGAACCCGTATCTTTCGTTCAAGTTCACAGGCGGCGCAAAAGGCGACACCCTGAAGATAAGCTGGTCCGATAACGAGGGCAAATCCGACTCCGAAGAAGCCACCATCGGCTGAGAAACGCGTGAGGCACAACAAGAGCGCAACGAGAAAGGTGAAGAGTAATGAACAAATTGATGCGCGCAACCATGGCGTTCGCTCTGGCTGTGCCCCTGGGTGTTTTTGCAACACCCCAAGAGGATCTCGACACGTTTCGGGCTTACTTCGAGCAGCGGTTCCCGAACACGGACATGGAAGACTACGTCAATGGCATCTACTCCATCGACCCGGCTTCCCGCGAGGAGTGGGTGGCGATTGAGGAGTTTGCGCCCTACGAGTTGAGCATCGACAACGGCAAGGCCCTGTTTGAGACACCGTTCGTCAATGGTAAAAGCCTCGCCGACTGTTTTCCCAACGAAGGCATCGGCGTGCGGCAGAACTATCCCTACTTCGACGTGGAACGTAAGGAAGTGGTAACCCTGGAATTGGCAATCAACGAATGCCGCGAGGCCAACGGTGAAAAGCCCTACAAGTACTCCAAGGGGCCGATCGCAGAAGTCTCTGCCTACATGGCTTACACTTCCAGAGGTCAGAAGATCGAGGTTGATATTCCCAACGACGATGCCTTGGCCTGGTATGAGCGGGGACGGCGGCATTTCTATGCCAAACGAGGCCAACTCAACCTGTCCTGCGCCGATTGCCATGTCTATAACGCCGGCATGTATGTGCGTGCAGACAAGCTCAGTCCCGCATTGGGTCATCCCAGCCACTTCCCGGTATTCAGATCGAAGTGGGGCGAACTTGGTACCTTGCATCGTCGCTACAAGGGGTGTAACGAGCAGGTCCGGGCCAAACCATTCAAACCCCAAGGGGAGGAATACCGGGCGCTGGAGTATTTCCATACCTATATGTCAAACGGTCTCGAGATAA
>JAHEDQ010000080.1 GCA_024641125.1 Candidatus Competibacteraceae bacterium
GCCGTGGGCGAGAACCCGGCGGCGGTGGATACGGCCGGATTATCGGTAACCCGGCTGCGATATCAGGCCATGTTGTGCTGCGGTGTCTTGTGCGGCATCGCCGGCAGCTATCTGTCCACCGCGCAAAACGCGGGCTTCGTCCGGGACATGACCGCGGGCCAGGGCTATATTGCCCTGGCGGCCATGATTTTCGGCAAGTGGCGACCCTTCCCCGCGCTTTATGCCTGCCTCTTGTTTGGCTTCCTGGATGCCGTCTCGGTGCGCATGCAGGGTGTGATGCTGCCCGGTTTCGGCGAAGTGCCGGTGCAGCTGATCCAGGGGCTGCCCTATGTCTTGACGGTCATACTTCTGGCGGGGTTCATCGGCAAAGCTGTCGCACCCCGTGCGGGTGGTGTGCCCTATGTGAAGGATCGATGAACGAAACCGACGACATGCTGACTTTGGCGCAACAGGCGCAGGATCGGGCCCACGCACCGTACTCCGGCTTCCGGGTTGGTGCAGTGCTGCGGGGCGGCAGCGGTCGATTGTATGCGGGATGCAACGTGGAAAACGCCGCTTACCCTCAGAGTCAGTGTGCCGAGGCCTCTGCCTTGGGGGCTCTGGTTCTGGGCGGGGACAGCCGGGTCACGGAAGTCTTGGTGCTGGGCCCGGGGGACAGACCGCTGGCCCCCTGCGGTGGTTGCCGGCAGCGCCTGCTCGAATTCGCCGAGGCCGACACGCCAGTGCATCTGTACAGTGCCTCGGGCGAGCATCACAGTCTCACTCTGGGGGCTTTGATGCCCCATGCCTTCGGACCGGACAGTCTGTCGTGAATGCAGATCTGAACGATTGCGTCTCCAGGGTGCGGCGACATAGCGATATTGTGCCGGGCCTGGCGCTGGTGCTTGGGTCCGGGCTGGATAGCCTGGTGGAGGCGATGGCGGAGGTCCAAGCCATACCCTACGTCGATCTGCCCGGTTTTCCCGAGCCTGGCGTTGCCGGGCACCGGGGAGAGCTGGTGTTGGGTCGATTGCAGGGTCTGCCCGTGGCGATTCTCCGAGGCCGCAGCCATTTTTATGAGCGTGGGCGAATGGACGGCATGCGGCGCCCCTTGGAGCTGATTCAGGCGCTGGGATGCGAGCGCCTTGTGCTGACCAATGCCGCGGGCAGCCTGGATCCAGATCTGGGTCCAGGGCGTCTGCTGCTGATTTCCGATCACATCAAACTGGCCGCCGAGGGGCCTCTCCTCGGAAGCACCGACTCGGCGCGGTTTGTCAATTTGGTGGATGCGTACGACAAATCCCTGCGGAGCGGTCTGCGGCGTGCCGCCGAGCACGAGCGCATTGCCCTGAGCGAGGGCATTTATATGTGGTTTGCGGGACCCAATTTCGAAACCCCCGCGGAAATTCGGGCTGCGCGGTTTCTGGGCGCCGACGCCGTCGGGATGTCGACGGTGCCAGAGGTGATTCTGGCCAGGTGCCTGGGCCTGCGGGTGGCGGCGATTTCGGTGATCACCAATCTCGGGGCGGGCATGACCGATGCGGCACTCAGCCACCAGCAGACCTTGCAGGTTGGCCGCCGGGCGGTGGCGGATCTGCGACGGGTCTTGTGCGCATTTGCGGAGGAACTGAATCGTGCTGGATGAAGTGGCGGTTGCGCGCAGGGTACTGGGCCTGGTCGATTTGACGCGTCTGGGTGCGGCGGAAACGGCCGCGGACATGGGCTCCCTGTGCGAACGCGCAGCGACTGCCTGCGGTCCGGTGGCTGCGGTCTGCGTGTGGCCACAGTTCGTCAGCCAGTGCAGCAGTGCTCTGGCCGGCACCGGCATCCGGGTTGCGGCGGTCGCCAATTTCCCCAACGGCGGGTCCGATGCGGAGGTGGCCGCGCTGCAAACCCGCACCATTGTTGCCGACGGCGCCGACGAAGTGGATCTGGTTATGGCGTATCACGCCTGGCTGGAGGGGCGGCGCGACCTGAGCCGCAAGCTGATTGCCCACTGCAAGGCGGCCTGCGGACCGGGTGTGGTGTTGAAAGTGATACTGGAAACCGGTGTGCTGGCTACGCCCGAGGCGGTTCGCGAGGCGAGTCTCGATGCCATCGACAGCGGCGCCGATTTCATCAAAACTTCGACCGGCAGAACCCCGGTGTCCGCGACGCCCGAGGCCGCTGCAATCATGCTCAGGGCGATACGCGATCGGGGCGCCGAAGTGGGGTTCAAGGCCGCCGGCGGGATTCGTGAACTGGCCCAGGCCGCCGAGTATCTCTCTTTGGCCGATGAAATCATGGGGCGGGACTGGGCCTGCCCCGCGCGTTTCCGGTTCGGCGCCAGCGGGTTGTTGGATGCCTTGTTGAACGTAATCGAAGGATGTGATGAGAACGAACCTAAGGACGACTACTGACCAGTTGATGGCGGCACCGTCTTACCGCGGGTGGGTTTTGCCACGCGCCGGTGGCGGGGGCGTTTGCGCGGCCAGCCACCCCCCGGCCCGCAGCAAGATCGACCTGTTCGGCAGGGGTCGAACAGGGGGGCGTTGCTGAGGTGCTGCCCCAGGAGATCATTCGACGCAAGCGGGACGGGCTTGCGCTGGCCGCCGACGAAATCGATTCCATCGTCGCGGGCCTCAGTGACGGGAGCCTCAGCGAGGGGCAGGCCGCGGCCTTTGCAATGGCGGTGTTTTTCCAGGGCATGTCCGCGGATGAATGCGTGGCCCTAACCCGGGCCATGGCCGCATCCGGGGACGTTTTGGACTGGTCCAGCCAGGATCTGAACGGACCCGTGCTGGACAAACATTCCACCGGCGGTGTCGGTGATAAGGTCAGTCTGAAGCTCGCGGCCATGGTGGCGGCGGCCGGTGGTTTTGTGCCGATGATCTCCGGCCGTGGCCTGGGCCATACCGGCGGTACGCTGGACAAGCTTGAATCCATTCCCGGTTACAATACGGCGCCCGGCATTGAGGCGTTCCAGCGGGTGGTGGCCGAGGTGGGCTGCGCCATCATCGGCCAGACGCAAGAACTGGCGCCAGCCGACCGCCGTTTGTATGCCATCCGTGATGTGACCGCCACCGTCGAGTCCATCCCGCTGATTACCGCGTCGATCCTGTCCAAGAAACTGGCGGCCGGGCTCGGCGCTCTGGTGATCGACGTCAAATGCGGCAACGGGGCCTTCGCCGACCACCTGGATATGGCCCGGGCGCTGGCCGACAGCATTGTCCGGGTTGCCGGCGGCGCCAGTTTGCCCAGCGTCGCACTGATTACGGATATGAACCAGGTTCTTGGACACAGCGCGGGCAATGCCGTCGAGGTGGCGGAAACGGTCGACTATTTGACCGGAGCCGGCCGGGACCCACGGCTGCACGAGTTGGTCCTGGCTCTGGGGGCCGCCATGCTGACCCTGGGCGGGATTGATGCCACCGTTGAGCGCGCCCGGGTGCGTTTGCAGGCCGTTCTGGACAGCGGTGCGGCGGCGGAACGGTTCGCGCGCATGGTGGCCGCCCTGGGCGGTCCGGCGGACTTTCTGGAACACAGCAACCGGTATCTTCCCGCTGCGCCGGTCATGGAACCGGCGTCCGCGCTCGATAGCGGCGTGGTGTGTTCGATGGATACCCGGGAGATCGGCCTGCTGGTGATCGAACTCGGCGGTGGCCGTCGAGTGGCCAGTGACGGAATCGATCACCGCGTGGGCCTGACCGACATGGTGCAAATCGGGACCCGGGTGTATGCCGGGGATATCCTCGCTCGGGTGCATGCCAGCAGCGACGTTGCCGCTGCCGCGGCGGTGGAGCGGCTACGAACCCTGATCCATATCTCACCGACGGAGTCGGAGCCGCGTCCGCTGATCATCAACACGATTGCCAGCCATCAGGAAGCCGACCGATGACACGTGCATTGTTGCTGGTGATGGATTCCTTTGGCATAGGCGGGGCGCCGGACGCGGCCGTTTTCGGCGATCGGGGGGCGGATACCTTCGGGCATATCGCCGAATGGTGTGCAGCCGGACAGGCGGATCGTGAAGGTATCCGGTCAGGGCCCCTGCAGATCCCGAATCTGCTGGCCCTGGGTCTGGGCCGGGCATCCGAGCTGAGCACTGGCCGCACGGTGCCCGGTCTCGACAAGACAGTGCCGGTCCAAGGGGTTTGGGGCAGCGCCGTTGAACTGAGTCGGGGCAAGGACACGCCCAGTGGGCACTGGGAGATGACCGGCCTGCCGGTGGACTATGACTGGGGCTACTTTCCGGACACCCAACCCTGTTTTCCCCAGTCGTTGATCGATGAACTGGTGGAACGCTGCGCCCTGCCCGGTGTGATCGGCAACCGACGCGCCTCGGGCACCGACATTCTGGAGCTGCTGGGGGAAGCCCACATCCAGAGTGGATGCCCCATCGTTTACACCTCCACGGACAGCGTGTTTCAGATCGCCGCCCATGAGCAACACTTTGGCCTGGATCGCTTGTATGAAGTCTGTCGCGTCGCTCGGGAGCTGGTGGATGCCTACCGTGTGGGTCGCGTGATCGCCCGCCCGTTCGTGGGTGAATGTGCCGGCGACTTCAAACGCACGGCGGGGCGCCGTGATCTGGCCACACCCCCCATCGGGCCCACTCTTTTGGACGTGGTGACCCGAGCCGGCCATCCGGTGGTTTCGGTGGGCAAGATCGGCGATATCTTCGCCCACCGTGGCACCGGGCGCGAGGTCAAGGCCGATGGCAACCGGGCTTTGTTCGACGCCACCCTGAAGGCGCTGTCGGAGGCCGAGGATGGCAGTCTGATCTTCACCAACTTCGTCGATTTCGACATGCTCTATGGACATCGTCGCGATGTGCCGGGCTATGCCGCGGCGCTGGAGGCGTTCGATCGAAGGCTGCCGGAACTGCAATCGGCCATGGCACCCGGTGATCTGGCCATCATCAGCGCCGACCACGGTTGCGACCCGACCTGGCCGGGCACCGATCATACTCGAGAGCAGGTGCCGGTTTTGGCCTTCGGCCCCGGAATAGTCCCAGGCGGCTGTGGGGTTCGGAACGGATTCGCCGACATCGGCCAGACCTTGGCTCGACATCTTGGTTTTCCGCCCTTGGCTCATGGCAGGGTCATCGGCGAAGCGCTTCCCATCCCGCAAACCGACGCGTAACCTTGCCGCCAGCCTGATTTCGAGATCAGCGGCCTCGGCCCGCCGAGGGCCTGCCGATTCATGTTGCCGGAGTATCCACATCGATGGCAGAAGACACCACCTTCAGCCCCGAGGGCGTCGAACGGCTGGCGTTGTCCCAGTTCACCGAGAAGGCCTACCTGGACTATTCCATGTACGTCATTCTCGATCGCGCCCTGCCGTTTCTGGGTGATGGCCTCAAGCCGGTGCAGCGGCGCATCGTCTATGCCATGTCCGAGTTGGGTCTGTCGGCCGCATCCAAACACAAGAAGTCCGCCCGCACCGTGGGCGATGTGTTGGGCAAGTACCACCCGCATGGGGATTCGGCGTGTTACGAAGCCATGGTGCTCATGGCACAGGCCTTCTCTTATCGCTATCCGCTTGTGGATGGGCAGGGCAACTGGGGTTCCACCGACGATCCCAAGTCCTTCGCCGCCATGCGCTACACCGAGGCACGCCTTACGCCCTATGCCCGTACACTGCTACAGGAGCTGGCCCAGGGCACGGTGGAGTGGGTGCCCAATTTCGACGGCACCCTGGAAGAGCCGTCTCGGCTTCCCGCGCGGTTACCCAACGTCCTCCTGAACGGCGGCTCCGGTATCGCCGTGGGTATGTCCACCGATATTCCGCCCCACAACCTGCGCGAGGTGGCCTCGGCCTGCGTGCATCTGCTGGAAAATCCCAAGGCCGAGCTGGCCGAGTTGCTGGAACACGTGCGCGGACCGGACTATCCGACCGGCGCGGAGATCATCAATACGCCGGAGGAGCTGCGTGCCATGTACGAGGTTGGTGGCGGATCGGTCCGGGCTCGCGCTGTGTGGGAACGGGACAACGGTGAGATCATCGTCACCGAATTACCCCATCAGACTTCGGGGGCCAAGATCCTCGAGCAGATCGCCGCGCAGATGACCGCTAAGAAGCTGCCCATGGTCGATGACCTGCGGGACGAGTCGGACCATGAAAATCCGACCCGGCTGGTGATCGTGCCCCGGTCAAACCGGGTCGACCTGGATCGGCTGATGACCCATCTGTTTGCCACCACCGACCTGGAAAGGAGCTATCGGGTCAACCTGAACATGATCGGTCTCGATGGGCGCCCGTCGGTGCGAGGACTCAAACCGGTCTTGAGCGACTGGCTCACCTATCGTATCGATACCGTTCGACGCCGCCTCGAGTTCCGGCTGGCCAAGGTGCTCGAGCGTTTGCATCTGTTGGACGGCTTGCTGATTGCATTTCTCAACATCGACGAAGTCATCCGGATCATCCGTTCCGAGGATGATCCCAAACCCGCCCTGATGAGCCGGTTCGATTTGAGCGAGCTGCAGGCCGATTTTGTGCTGGAAACCCGGCTGCGGCAGCTGGCCCGACTGGAAGAGATCAAGATTCGCGGTGAGCAGGCAGATCTGGCCTCCGAACGCGACCACCTGGAGGCAATTCTTGGCTCCCGGAGCAAACTGCGCAAGCTGGTGCGTCAGGAGATCATCGAGGATGCCGATACCTACGGGGATGCACGTCGGACGCGACTCATTCAACGCGAGCCCGCTCGCGCCCTGGATGAAACCGATCTGATGCCCAGCGAACTGGTCACGGTGGTGCTGTCCCAGAAAGGCTGGGTGCGCGCGGCGAAAGGCCACGAGGTGGATGCCGCCGCTCTGCCCTATAAGAGTGGTGACAGTTACCTGTCCGCTGCCTGCGGGCGCAGCAACCAGAGCGTGGTGTTCATGGATTCCACCGGCCGTGCCTACGCGCTGACCGCTCACACCCTGGCTTCGGCCCGGGGCTATGGCGAACCCCTGACCGGGCGCTTCAATCCCCCGGCCGGGGCCGGATTCGGGTCGGTGCTGATGGGTCGCGATGAGGATCGGTTCCTGCTCGCGTCCAGTGGCGGCTACGGTTTCGTCGTCACCTTTGGTGACCTACTGTCCCGCAACAAGGCGGGCAAAGCCGTGGTTTCCCTTTCAGCAGGCGCCGATCTGCTGGTGCCGGCTTGGGTGGCCGATCCGGCGGGCGATCGACTTGCGGCCATCAGCGCGGAGGGGCATCTGTTGCTGTTTCCCATGGGCGACTTGCCGCAGATGGGTCGCGGCAAGGGCAACCGAATCATGGCTCTGGCCAAGGGCGGAGAAGACCGGCTGCTGGCCGTGGCCAGCGTGCCGCCGGGTGGCACTCTGACGCTGTTCTGCGGAAGGCGTCACCTGGCATTGAAGTCCAAGGATCTGGATGCCTATGAGGGTGCCCGGGGGCGTCGGGGCCGGGTGCTGCCCAGAGGCTTCAGAAAGGTCGAGAGTGTCGAGGCGGGTTCCAACGGCTGATGGCCATGGCGTTCTCATTGCTCGCCGAGGACGGCGCCAGCCGCCGCGGGCGCCTCAGCTTCAATCGCGGTGAGGTCGAAACACCGGCCTTCATGCCGGTGGGCACATACGGCACGGTCAAGGCCATGACGCCGGAGGAGCTGCGAGAGATCGGCGCACAGATGATCCTCGGCAACACCTTTCACCTGATGCTGCGACCAGGGACCGAAGTCATCGCTCTGCACGGCGATCTGCATGATTTTATGCATTGGGATGGCCCCATCCTGACCGATTCGGGCGGCTTCCAGGTATTCAGCCTGGCGGACATGCGCAAGATCACCGAACAAGGCGTGCACTTTCGCTCGCCGGTTGACGGCGCCCATGTGTTTCTTGGGCCGGAAGAGTCCATGGCGGTGCAGCGTGCGTTGGGGTCCGACGTGGTCATGGCCTTTGACGAGTGCACGCCCTATCCGGCCACCCGGGACCAGGCAGCGGACTCCATGGCGTTGTCGCTGCGGTGGGCGGCCCGATGCCGGACTGCCCATGGCGACAACCCTTCGGCCTTGTTCGGAATTGTCCAGGGCGGTGTGTTCCAGGATCTGCGGGCGGACTCTGCCGCCGCTCTGGTGGAGTTGGGGTTCGACGGATACGCCGTCGGGGGCCTGGCCGTGGGCGAACCGTTGGAAGAGCGCAATGCAACGCTGACCGCCACCGTACCCAGGCTGCCCAAAACCTGTCCACGCTATTTGATGGGTGTGGGCCGGCCGGAGGACATTGTCGAGGCTGTTCGGCGCGGCATCGATATGTTCGACTGTGTAATGCCGACCCGCAATGCCCGCAATGCACACCTTTTCACTACAACCGGTGCGGTGCGCCTGCGCAATGCCCAGTACCGTCACGATACTTCGCCCGTCGATGAGTCCTGCGACTGCTACACCTGCCGCAACTACAGCCGGGCGTATCTGAAGCACCTGGCGGTCTGCAATGAAATCCTCGGCCACAGATTGAACACGATTCACAATTTGCGCTTTTACCAGCGGCTAATGCAGAGCCTGCGCGGCGCCATCGAACATGGGCGCTTGGACGAGTGCGTGCGGGAGTTCTATGATATGCGCGGCTTGACGACCCCGTCCCTATGAACCTGTGGCCCGACTGCGCAATGCCCAAGGCGCGGACAGAATAGATGCAGGTGTTTTTCGGTCGGTTTAAAATTCTTTTCTTTCAGCTATATAGAAGGCATTCTTGAGATGGAAACTTTATTGGATTTTTTCATCCCCCAGGCAACTGCCCAGATGGGGGGTAGCGGCGAACCGGGCATGATCGGGCTTCTGTTCCCGGTGCTTTTGATCGTCATTTTCTACTTTTTGCTGATCCGTCCCCAACAAAAACGTCAAAAAGAACACAAGGCGATGGTGGAAGCCATCAAGAAGGGCGACGAAGTGGTCACCAGCGGCGGCATATTCGGCAAGATCGCCGAGGTGGGCGACAACTTTATTCTGCTGGAAGCGGCCGACAACCTGCAGCTGAAGGTGCAAAAGCAGGCGGTGGCCACGGTTATGCCTAAGGGTACAGCCAAGAGCCTGTAAACTCCGGCGCCGGCGGTTCACACCGCGTCACTCTGGAAGCCGGGGCCTCCTGACCCCGTTTCGCCTCCCAGTTCGAGGAATGCTGTTCCATGCTCAACCGCTATCCGTGGTGGAAGAATCTGATCATTGCCCTAGTGGTGGTGGTCGGTCTGTTATACGCCCTGCCCAATGTTTTTGGTGAGGACCCGGCGGTGCAGGTCTTACCCAATCGAGGCGCTGAGTTGCAGGTCGATGTACTGGATCGGGTGGAGGCCACTTTGGGCGAGGCCGGTCTGAGCACCCGCGGTGTGGAACTGGGCGACGGCAGGCTGCTGGTGCGGTTCAAGGACACCGAGGATCAGCTAAAGGCGGCGGATCTGATTGAACGCAGCCTCGGCAGTGGCTACACGGTGGCCTTGAATCTTGCCTCCAGCACCCCGTCCTGGCTCAAGGCGATCAACGCAATTCCCATGTATCTGGGCCTCGATCTGCGAGGCGGTGTGCACTTCCTGATGGAGGTGGACATGGTGGCTGCGGTGCAGCAGGCGGAGGAGAACTATGCGTCCGAGATCAGGAACCTGCTTCGGGGGGCGCGCATTCGGTATCAGGGAGTGGTGCGCAATCCTGCCGGTGGGGTGACCATAACCCTGCGCGACGCCGCTGATCTGGAGCGCACCCGTCAATTGCTGAACGACGATCTCAGCGGTCTCAGTCTCGAGGTGGACGAGGGCACCCGCCGCGTGGTGGCGACCCTTACCGAGGAGGAGCAGGAGGCGCGTCGGCGCTTCGCCTTGAGCCAGAACATCACCACGCTGCGCAACCGGGTTAACGAGCTGGGTGTTGCCGAGCCGCTGATTCAGCAGCAGGGGTTGAACCGCATCGTGGTGCAATTGCCCGGCGTTCAGGACACCGCGCGGGCCAAGGACATACTTGGCGCCACGGCGACGCTGGAATTTCGGATGGTAGATGAGGAACACGACGCCCGGGAGGCCGCCAGCGGCGGCCGGGTGCCACCGGGGGCCCGGCTCTATCGGGAGCGCAACGGTGAGCCGATTCTGCTCCAGCGCCAGGTTATGCTGACCGGCGACTACATCACAGATGCCTCGTCCGGTATCGATCAGCAGAGCGGGGGGCCCGCGGTCTTCATTACCCTGGACGGGCGGGGCGCCAGCCGATTCAGCAACGCCACCAAAGACAATGTCGGCAAGCTCATGGGCGTGGTGTTCATAGAGCGCCGCACTGAAACCCGCATAGTGGGCGAGGAGACACAGAAAATCAGCAGCACCTTGGAAGAAGTGATCAACGTGGCGCGCATCCGAGAGCGGCTCAGCAAGCGCTTCCAGATCACCGGCCTGGACGGCACCAACGAGGCGCGCGACCTGGCGCTGCTGCTCCGTGCAGGCGCCCTGGCGGCCCCGGTGGAGATCGTTGAGGAACGGACGGTGGGGCCGAGCATGGGCCAGGAGAACATCGATCAGGGTTTCCGCGCCGTGTTGGTGGGCTTTGCTCTGGTGCTGTTGTTTATGGCGGTTTACTACCGGGTTTTCGGTCTGGCGGCCGACCTGGCGCTGGCGGTAAATCTGGTGCTGCTGGTGGCCCTTTTGTCCATGTTGCAGGCGACTCTGACCATGCCCGGTATCGCCGGTATCGTGTTGACCGTGGGTATGGCGGTGGACGCAAACGTGCTGATTTTCGAGCGCATCCGGGAGGAACTTCGGGTGGGGAACTCGCCCCAGGCGTCCATCGACGCCGGTTATGCCAAGGCCCTTTCCACCATCGCCGATGCCAACATCACGACTCTGATCGCGGCTCTGGTGCTGTTCATGTTTGGGACCGGCCCGATCAAGGGATTCGCTGTAACGTTGTCCATCGGCATTGTGACGTCCATGTTTACCGCCATCATGGGCACACGCGCGCTGATCAATCTGATTTACGGCGGCAAGCGCATCGAAAAACTGGCCATCTGAGTCGGACGCCCCAGTTCAAGCAAACCCGGTTCAAGCAAACCCGGTTCAAGTAACCCCGGTTTAGGTAAGGGATACACAGGCATGCAATTACTCAATCGGCAGACGCAAATCGATTTTCTCGGCCAGCGTCGTTACGCGATTATCCTATCCCTTGTCCTGGTGGTCGTCTCGCTCGCCTCTTTGGCCGTCCAGGGCCTGAAATTGGGCATCGATTTCACCGGCGGGACGTTGATCGAAGTGGGATACCAGGAACCGGTGGATCTGGTGCCGGTCCGTGACGCACTTTTTGCGGCCGAGTTCGCCGACGCGCAGGTACAACACTTTGGAACCGCCCGGGAACTGCTGGTGCGCATCGCACCCCGGGAGGGGGTTAATTCCGCGACCATCAGCACCCAGATACTCAGCGCGCTTCAGGGTGCACCCGGCGCCAATGGTGTCGAGATGCGGCGGGTGGAGTTCGTCGGTCCCCAGGTCGGTGAGGAACTGACCGAGCAGGGTGGACTGGCCATACTTTATGCCCTGGCCGGTATTCTGGCTTACGTGGCGTTTCGGTTCGAATATCGATTCGCCGCCGGGTCGGTGGCGGCTCTTGCCCACGATGTGATCATCACTCTGGGTTTTTTCTCACTGTTTCAGGTGGAGTTCGACCTGACGGTGTTGGCCGCGCTTTTGGCAGTGATCGGTTACTCCCTCAACGACACCATCGTGGTATTCGATCGTATTCGGGAGAATTTCCGGGTGATGCGCAAGGGCAGCACCCAGGAGGTGATGAATCGGTCCATAAACCAGACCCTGTCCCGCACCCTGATGACCTCGTTCACCACCCTGCTGGTTCTGCTGGCCCTGTTTTTTCTCGGTGGCGAGATCATTCACGGCTTCTCTCTGGCGCTCGTCGTCGGCGTGGTCGTGGGTACGTATTCGTCGATCTACGTGGCGAGCACTACGGCACTTGCGTTGGGTGTGAGTCGTGAGGATTTGATGACACGCAAAGGTGAGGGAAAGCCGTCGGCGGAGGAGACGCCATGACCGGTGAGGGCGTGTTACGCCGAAATGCGCCAATGCGGGGATTCTATCCCCGCAGTTGATTGAACGGATCTGATTCGTAGCGTTCCGGATTCACCTGGTGATCCAGCGTGCTGTTGGGCCCGTGGCGAGCGTCCTCGCTCACGCCGGAGCCCACCAGCAGCGCCCAGGCGATGGCCACCAACCATAGCAGGACCCCGAGGGACACGATTAGCCAGGATATGTTGTCCCCGCCTGTTGGGCCGCCTTGAATGCCATAGACGATGCTGACGATTCCGGTGAGCCAGAACACGGCGATTGGGCCGGCACAGACCTTCGCGCAGCCGCGCCCGCGCATCGCCAGGGGCGGCAGCAATATCGCAACGACACTCCGCCGCACATTAGTCATCATGTTTACCTGCACTCAGTCAGCCCGCCGGAATAGCTTCGGATATCATGACCTGCGCGGTATCGCAAGGGCTTCATTCGTCCTCGAAAGCGTTGAACGGCAGGACGGAACGCCATCTGGCATTTGGGTTAGGCGGCTCGCCGGGGAGACTCAGATCCTTTATGGCAGTCAAGTGTAGGCGAGGGTATGGCATGATACAGGACTGTAGGCCGGGAACTATGCAATGACTACCAAAACACGGCTGCTGCTCTCAGTGATCGCCCTCGGCATACTGGATGCAATCATCCCTCTGTTCCCAATTCTTGCGCTTGTACTTGTCTACGTGCTGCTTGAAAGGCCGCCTTGGTTCTTGGGCTGGGTGCAGGAAATCTATGGGACGGGACACCAGGCGAAATGAGTGCGGTTTGTTCATTGTGGAGATTTGCAGCGATGAAGCTGCGCATCCGAGGCCCGAGACGCGAGTTCACGAACAGAGCAGAGTTGCGCTTGCGCCTTACGACTGACGCCCAGTCGTGATGCTTGCCTGCTCACGTCGGCGCGTTCTTGATCGGACTCCCGGAATCGTCTAACTTCCGCCGCACCCTCGGCACAACCGAAGAGACTCCTGTTTCTGTCCAATTCGCTTCCGTCGAACGCGGACAGGCTCGGCCATCGGCGGCGAACAGATGGCAATGCGTTGGCGGCAATGCGATACCCACGAGCTGCTCTGGCGCCGGTTCGGCACCCGGTGCCAGTTTGGCGGTCAGCAGTTCCTCACTATCCCCCAGGCGCAGGAACGCCAGGCTGTGGTCGCCCAGCTGTTCGCGAAGCACCACCGTGGCGCGAAGGTATGCGTCTTCCGGGCGGACAAGCTCGACGTGCTCCGAACGTATGCCGCAGGTCACCGCCGAGCCGATCGGCAGGGCCGAGGCATTCACCGCTGCCAGCAGGATCTCACCGCTTGGTAGCACCAGCTCGGCAGGGGCCGTGTTCCGTTGCAACCGGGCCGGTAGAAAATTCATCCGCGGCGAACCGATGAAGCCGGCGACGAATTGGTTGGCTGGATGATGGTAGAGCTGCAGCGGCGCACCCACCTGCTCCACCCGGCCCTCACGTAACACCACAATCTTGTCGGCTAATGTCATGGCCTCGATCTGATCGTGGGTCACGTAGATCATGGTGGCCTGCAGCCGCGTATGCAGTCTGGCGATCTCCACCCGAGTCTGTTGTCTCAAACCGGCGTCGAGGTTGGAGAGCGGCTCGTCGAACAGGAATACGCGCGGGTGACGCACGATGGCCCTGCCGATGGCCACGCGTTGCCGCTGCCCGCCGGACAACTGTTTTGGCAGACGCTCGAGCAAGGTCTCGATCTGCAACAGCCGCGCGGTCTCCTCGACCCGCTCCCGGATGGCCTGCCGCGAAGCTCTGGACTGCTGCAGGCCGAACGCCATGTTCTGGTAAACGGTCATGTGCGGGTACAGGGCATACGATTGAAATACCATGGCGATCCCGCGTTGCGCCGGCGGTCGATGGTTGACCGGCTTCCCGCCGATCCGGATTTCGCCGGTGCTCACGTCTTCAAGTCCGGCGATGAGGCGTAGCAAAGTCGACTTGCCGCAACCGGACGGGCCAACTAGACAGCAGAATTCGCCGGCAGCGATGTCCATGTCGACGTCGCGAACGGCCTGGACCGTGCCGAAGGTCTTGTTGACCCGGTGCAGACTGACTGCTGCCATCGCTTATCCCTTCAGTGCACCGGCGGTCAGACCGGCGATGATCCGGCGCTGAAAGATCAGCACCAGCACAACAACCGGCACCGTAACCAACACCGATGCGGCCATGATGTTGCCCCAGGGAAGTTCATATCGACTGCCGCCGCTGATCAACGCAATTGCGACCGGCACCGTGCGCTGATCGTCGGTCAGGGTAAAGGTCAAGGCGAACAGAAACTCGTTCCAGGCTTGGATGAAGGCAAGCAGGCCAGTGGTCACCATGGCCGGCCACAGCAGGGGCAGGAAGATACGGGTGACAATTGTCCAAGGCGAAACCCCATCCAAGATTGCCGCCTCTTCCAACTCCTTCGGCAGTTCGCGCATGAACGTGGTCAGTACCCAGACGGTGAACGGGAGGGTAAAGATCAGATAAGCGAACACCAGCCCAAGTAGATTGTTGTAAAGGCCGAGGGCGCGAATCAGCTCGAACATACCCGACAGCACCGCCACCTGAGGAAACATCGACACCGTGAGAATGGTGCCCAGCAGCAGGCCCCGGCCGCGGAACGCCACGCGGCTCAGGGAATAGGCCGCGAGTGCGCTCAACAGCAGCGATACCACTACCACCAGGACCGCGACCGTCACCGAGTTGAGGATGTTGCGGCCGAAAGGCTGCTGCTGAAACAACGTCACATAGTTGTGCAAGTCCCAGCTGAACGGGAAATAGTCCACTCGGAACAACGCGCTGCCGGTCTTCAGCGATGTGATCACTGCGTAGTAGAAAGGAAAGACCGCATACAGCACGATCGCCAGCACGGCCAGGTGGAACCCTAAAGCGGACACGGTCGGTGCACGGCTCATGGCGTCGCCCCAAGACGCACCCGCCCCAGTGTGATGTAAACCATGGTAAGCAGGGCGATCAGGCAAAACATCATCGTGGTGGCCGCCGATCCGTAACCCACTTGCTGGAAATCGACCAGCTGCTGGCGGGCGAAGGTGCTCATCATTGTGGTGTCTTCGGCATTTGGCGTCAGCACGTACACCAGATCGAACATGCGCAAGGCGTCGAGCAGCCGAAAGATCACCGCAACCATCAGAGCGGGTCGGATCAACGGCAGCGTCACCCGGGTGAACACCCGGAGCGGATGGATGCCGTCGACCCGCGCTGCCTCATAGCAGTCCCGGGGCAACAGCTGCAGCGCCGCCAGGATCAGCAGCGCCATGAACGGCGTGGTCTTCCACACGTCCACCAAAATGACGACGGTCATTACCCGATCCGGGTCAGCCGTCCACGCGATTGCCTGGTCGATCAGGCCCAGGCGAAGCAGCAGGTCGTTCAGGATGCCGTACTGGTCGTGCAGCATCCAGCCCCAAATCTGAGCAGAAACAACGGTCGGGATCGCCCAGGGAATGAGCACTGCGGCGCGTACCAGGCCGCGCGCGCGAAAGGTCTTGTTCAACACCAGGGCGACGCCCAGCCCCAACAGGGTCTCAATGCTCACGGAGACTACCGCGAAATGCACCGTGTTCCACACGGCCGCCCACCACTGCGGATCGGCCAGGATGCCGTACCAGGCATCCCCGTCACGCACCAGGTAGTTCTCCAGGCCAATGAAACCTGCCTCTCCCAGCAACGATAACTCGGCGTCGGTGAAAGAAAACCAGATGCTGCGCAGCAGGGGCCAGACGGCGACCGACAACATGACTGCCAGCAGCGGCGCCAGGAACAGCCATGCCGTGTGGGTACGGCGGCGGGTCAGCTCAGATGGTGATTGGCGACTCGCGGGCTGGCGCTGAGGTGCTGCGCCCGGGTGCGGCGTCATGCTCACCAGCGCTTGCCGCCCCGGCTGAGTCGGTCGAGGCGTGCTTGCAGTGAGGCGAGGCTGGCCGCCGCCGTGCGCTTGCCACTCAGCACTTGATGCACCGCGCTCCAGAAGGCGTGACTCGCTTGATTGTACTTGCTGCCGGTGGCGGCCGAGGGCCGCGCTACCGCCGTGTCCATGATCGTTAACAGGTTGGCGAAAAACGGCGCCGCGGCCAGAATCTCGCGGTCCTGGTAGAGCGCCGGGATGGTGGGATTGAACGAGCCTGCGATGGCGCGGCGCTTCTGTTCGGCAGCCGAGGTCAGGTAGCGCACCAGCTCTGCGGCGGTCGCCGGGTGACGGGAGTAGCTGGACACCGCCAGCTGCCAGCCACCCAGCGTTGAGACGCTGCGGCCACTGGCACTGCCGCCTGGCAGGGGCGCAACTCCGACCTGGCCGCGCACCGGGCTGTCCATACCCTGTGCCAGCGACCAGGCGTAGGGCCAGTTGCGCATGAAAACAGCGCCCCCCGATTGGAACACACCGCGGGCATCCTCTTCGGCATAGTTGAGTACGCCCGGAGGGCTGATGTTGTCGACCCAGGCCGCAGCGCGCGCCACCGCCTGCACGGCCGCCGGATTGTCGATCGTTACCTGACCGTCGTCAGCGACGATGGTCCCGCCGTCCTCGCTCGCCACCCATTCGAGGGCGTTGCAGGTCAGTCCTTCATAGGCTCTTCCCTGCCAGACATAGCCCCACAGGTCAGCATGGCCGGCGGCCCGCTCCGCGGCCTGCACGCGCGCGGCCACTCCCGCCAGTTCGGCCCAGCTGACGGGCACCGACTCTCCGTGCTTCTGCAGCAAATCCTGGCGGTAATACAGCACCCCGACGCTCGCGAACCAGGGCATCGCAACCAGGCGGCCATCGACTGTGTTGTTGGCGATCATCGCCGGATAGTGATCGGTGGTGTCCGCGGCGATGTAGGGTTCGAGGTCCAGCAGATGGTTCGCCAGCAGGCCCGGCCAGATCACGTCGATCTGGAACACGTCGATGTCGTTGGCCCCTGCGGCCAGCAGCTGCTGGTACAGGGCCAGGCGTTCCGAGGACGAATTCGGTGTCGAGACCACCCGGACCTGATGGCCGGACTTCTTCGCCCAGGCTTCGGTGCCCTCCCGGCACAGCGCCAGTTCTATCCCAACCGCACCGCAGGAAATGGTGATGGTCACCGCGCCGCCCGGCGCACTCGCAAGCATGCCCAGAGACAGGACCAACCAGATCAACGGTTTCAGAATGGCCTGCATACTTTGCCCCGATGCCGCGCATTGCGGAGACGTCTGTGACCAACCGCCCCGCTGACTCAGATACAATCACCGAAAGCCTAACCATTCTTCAGATATTATTCGAGTGAGGGGATCTGCGGGTGCACCTGCGTTGGACCTCAGCCCGACCATTGTTAGTCTGGGAACGGTATGGATAGCCGAAGGGCAGAAAAACCACTAACTGGCCAGAGCGGGAGGAAGCAGGGGATGGATGGTCTGGATCATGGCCTTGAACACTTTGGGGGCCCCTGCCACGACGTTGCCGGTGTCCAGAAACGCGTGGCCGCCGCCGAAATCCCCCATCAGCCCGCCGGCCTCCTGCACCAGCAGCGTGCCTGCGGCCATGTCCCACTCGGCCAGGCCGATTTCCCAGAATCCATCCAGCCGTCCTGAGGCCACGTAGGCCAGATCGAGGGCCGCGGCCCCCGCCCGACGGATATCTCCGCAGCGATTAAACAGGGCGCGGAAGGTGTCCAGGTAGGCGTCCACGTGTTGTGGTGATTTGAATGGGAACCCGGTCCCGATTAGGGCGCCGTCCAGGCTCGATGCGGAACTCACTCGCACCCGCCGGTCATTGAGGAATGCGCCGGCCCCGCGGGAAGCGGTGAACATTTCCTCCACCATAGGATCGTACACCACGGCGGATTCCAGTCTGCCGGCGTGACGAAAGGCAATGGAAACCGCGAAGTGTGGAAAGCCGTGCAAATAGTTGGTGGTCCCGTCCAGCGGGTCGATCACCCACTCGTTCTGATTGTTTCCGCTGGCGCCGCTCTCCTCGGCGAGGACGGCGTGATCGGGATAGGTGTGGCGAATCACGCGTATAATCTCGGCCTCTGCCTGCCGGTCCACGTCGCTAACGAAATCGTTGCGTTGCTTGGTGTCCACGTGGACCAGATCGAGACGATCGAGTTTGCGTAGCATTACGCGGCCAGCTTCGCGGGCGGCGCGCAGGGCGATGCTGAGAGTCGGATGCATTGGGCGCGGATCCTGGCTGGTCCCGGGAAGGCGGCGGATTGTATCAGACGGGGCAAAGTTTTGTCCCTCCCGTGCGTTTGTTACCGTGCGCTTGATTTAAACGGACTCGGACGGCTGAAAAGGTGAGTCAGCGTATGCAACAAGTCAGCATCGTGCTGGTTGGGACCACCCACTCGGGGAATGTCGGCGCGGTGGCCCGTGCCATGAAGACCATGGGGTTGATGGATCTGCGTTTGGTGCAGCCGGCCTGCCGGGTGGACGATATTGCCATAGCGCGGGCCTCGGGTGCACAGGATGTGCTGCAGGGTGCACGCATCTACGATTCCCTGGACCGGGCGGTGGAGGAATGTGACTTGGTGGTGGGTGCCTCGGCACGATTGCGGAGCCTGCCCTGGCCGGTGGCGGATCCCCGGCAGACTGTGGCGCGGATCCGGTCCTCGGGGGTGGGACGGACGGCTGCGCTGTTTGGTCGCGAGCGCTCCGGACTGAGCAACGAGGAGTTGGAACGTTGCCACCTGTTGATGCATATCCCCACCGCAGAGAATTTCAGCTCCCTCAATCTCGCAGCCGCAGTGCAGGTGCTGGCCTACGAGTTGCGCATGGCGGAGGCGTCGGCCCTGCCCCACGACCTGCGCAAGGATCGACCTGCGACCGGCGCCGAAATGCAGCATTTCTACGTGCACCTGGAGCAGACGCTGATCGAGATCGGCTTTCTTCATCCGAACCGGCCCGGGCGCGTCATGCGCAGACTCA
>JAHEDQ010000081.1 GCA_024641125.1 Candidatus Competibacteraceae bacterium
CACAGAAGCCGCGACCCCGGGCGCGGTGTTCGCACGGTTAGCGCGTCCCCTTCGTCTAGAGGCCTAGGACACCGCCCTTTCACGGCGGTAACAGGGGTTCGAATCCCCTAGGGGACGCCATCAATTCTCCAACTTATTGATCTCTTAGGAGATCAAGCTATCATGCGGTGTCTCGCGCTCTCGTTGTGTACAGACTATGCGTACAGAGGGTGCTCTAGCTGGTCGCTATTGTGAAGCCTTGGAAAGACCCCCGCACTGGAACCTTTTACCTGCGCCGAGCCGTCCCCGCAGAGTTGCGTGAGAAGTTCGGCTGGGAGTGGAAGGTCTCGTTGCGGACACGTACAGATTGCCTGGGCGATCGTGATCACGACAATTGCCTCAGTTTTTGTTGTACTCGTGATCCCGGCTGCCGAGTTTCGATTTCCATAGCCTCTCCTTTGCTATGGCGTCTTCAGCAGTGCTTGAGCCCGGGAGGATCTCCAGTACGGAATACTGGAAATGGTTCGCCGACTGCGGGGTACTTTCCAGGAGTTTGAGCAGCTTCTTGTTGCCGCCGAGGCTGGTTTTTGCATAGCCCTCCCAGCCCGCGCAGATTCCGCCTCCACCGTATGCTGACCCTACGTA
Organism: Candidatus Competibacteraceae bacterium; assembly: GCA_024641125.1. GTDB lineage: Bacteria > Pseudomonadota > Gammaproteobacteria > Competibacterales > JAHEDQ01 > JAHEDQ01. Next base: position 625 of record JAHEDQ010000081.1, read on the forward strand.
GAGTCTTCCGGTCCTAGCAAAAAATAGGAGACCTTTACGATAGAAGCGATCGCGATGTCTTCGCTCTTGTGGCTGATGAAGATTTCCACAGCCTCCTCGCTCGAGAGCATCATCGTCTCCTTCACCCGCATTGGCGACCGCCGTAGTGCCTTCAGTGTTCACCGCATCAAACGACAACGGCGATGGGAACTCGGGGGCTTTTAGTTTGTGTAGGTCGTAGTGCCGTGGGACGTACCATCCGGTTTAAACCACTTAAATGTGTTTTCTTCAATTTGATAAAGTGTGTAGCAGCCCTCGGCGCCACCACGAATTTCCGGGCCCCACTTTGTGCATAGATGCCCATCTGCTACGCGCCAATTTCCAGTCGAAGATCCTGAACCCCATTCCACGCTTGCGGTTCCATCGATGTTGTAAACCGCCGTTCCACTGCCTTTCTCAGTTTCCCACTGCATCGTTCGCAACCGCGAGTGCATGGACGCAAGCTCGTTCTGGGTGAGTGGTACACCGCCCTTGTCTTGAAGCGCTTTCTCGTTGCTCACGCAGCCGATTAGGATGATTGTCGATATGACAGCTGGCATCAGTGATAGCAGAACTTGTTTCATGATATAGACTCCGTAGCTTCGCCTTTCAGCTTCATTATCGCGTTAGTTTTCGTCTCCACAGATTGCTGGTGACACACGTCGCTGCTTAACCGTTAGTCGCGGATCGGCCCGAGTTCAATGTGAATAAGTCACTGAAAAGCCATGGCCGTTGTGCTATGAACTCGGGGCTGCTCTGTTAACCGACTGTGGGGCTGCATGGGAGCTTGGCGCTGGGATTCGCCGCTGGACACGAGCTGGCTGGGGTTCTACCCCAATGACACGGACACTTTAAAAAAGCCCGATAATGGGCGGAAAGGACTGGACCGACGCACCCCGGATGCGGTGTACTTCAATCAGGCCATCCCCGATTTGGCGGCCTGATAACCCGAGGAAGATTTCACTTAAGCCAGTGTCCAGTTCTCCGGGTCCATTTCTCTTTATGCTTTTCGGATTGCGATGGTCGGTGAAACATCCCGCCAGTTGATCCAGCAGACCGATGCGCTTATCCACTTCCCGAAGCAGCAGCCCGCCGGCGTCTGAGGTGATCCGCCCGCCGTCGAAACGCCCCACCACTTCACGCATACCTAAGGCGTGAAATTCAAGCTGCTCGAGATTACACTCTGTCGACATAGGCCTCGTCTCCTGTCTGCCAATAAAGCGTTGTTCACACTCACTTTATGCGCCAGAACGAGGCCTATTTCTATCAGTATGGTGAGTTTTCCGGGTTAGCGGCTGAGAGGAACGATGGCGGACGAACTAGACAAGTTTCAGCGGGCGTACTCGGAGAGCTCGTTCTGGGCAAAGATCAAGCGGTTCTCCCTCGCGGCGGGCCGCGAAGTAATCGAAAAGGCTCTATTGCTCTTTTTCACCTTGAGGGAGCCGAACGTACCTGTGTGGGCCAAAACCACTATTACTGTGGCGCTGGGGTACTTCATATTTCCCGCCGACGCAATCCCGGATTTCACCCCGGCGGTTGGCTATGCGGACGACTTGGGCGTTCTGGTTGCCGCACTCGCAACTGTCGCAATGCATGTTACACCAGAGGCGAAGCGCCGAGCTTCCGAGACCCTTCAAACACTCTTCGGAGAAGCGGTTCGAGAGCCCAGATCCCGACCGTAGCGCTGCAGCGGGCGCGATTAACCGATGGCTCGGTTCGTCGGCGTGCCGTGTCCACCACTGAGTTCGGTGGTGAGCGAGCCTCGGATGTATTCGTGGACGTGCATCCTGGGACGGAACGTACAGATTCAAGGCGCAGATCGCCACCATCGGATGTGCGTTTGTATTTCATCCGGGAAATTACAATAGAACATGGCTATTCTTTGACAAAATGAGCAGGTTACAGAGCGGGACTGTCGAGGAGAGGTGCAATGCTCGCTCCAATGCAGATGATTTCTCGTTGGTTTTGCATGAGGGCATTTTTCGATGCCGTGCCGTACTGCAATGGAGCAAGGCCGGCGCTGTTGATTGGCTTATTTCTCGTCGCGCTGGCGGGTTACGGCCACGAGCAGCATACCTTGGTTAATGAAAAGACGATCGATGCAACCGGAGAGATTTCCGGCTTCCCTAGCCACCAGAATCATGTGACGAAACAGCCCGGCAACGATGCGGTTTTGTTGGGCGTCGCAGGCGCTGAGCGGCAGGATCATCCTTGCTTTATGGAATTCACATGGTCCAGGCGCAACGATACGGAGCATCGAACGTTCACGACGTCCTGGCGCAACGACCCCTGTGACAACGATGAAAGCGAAGACAATAGCTTCGAGTCCACTCGCCTGGTGCAGCAAGACGGACGGTTTGGCATCTCCTCACTGCGTGTCTGCAACAACAGCAACAGTAACAAACGCCTGAAGGGCGTCGAGATTCGACAGATCAGGGAAATCAGAGAATCCGGACCGGTTTCTACGAAGCTCGCTGTGGAGGGTGACTACCTGAGGCCGAACTGCGCTGTGTGGGACAAGGCCTCGGATTGTGACCTGGGAGAGATCGCAGTTGGTGTCAATGTTTACTTTGACGACGAGGGTGCCACTGGGCTGGAGCTCATTTGTGCCGCGGCGGAGCTTGAACGGGCACTTGTCAGTGGTCCGATCACAGAGGCCGTGGATCCCGGGGTGCAGCATCAGTCGGCGCTGAGCGGGTACGCGGGACAACGGACCGCACGGGTTATGGTCGGTACGGGCGTGGAACTGCCAAATCCTCCGCTCAGGCACTACGGCATCACCTCCATCGCATTGATCGAGCACAACAACCGCCCCTGCCAAATCAAACTGTTCGGTCGTGCTCTGGACTGGCGCAACACCCAGGAGAGCCGAATGCTTGGAGAGCTGACGCTCGAGCGCTGCGGCAACCTGCCGGTATGGGCGGATGCGCTCACGCCATCGCTCGCCGAAGAAAGCGGCGATTTGTACCTGGTGGCGGCCGAAGTGGTGTGCAATTCATCGAACCGGAATAATGACCGCATCAAGGGACTGAAGCTGCTCGGCGGCCGGATTGATGATACCGGCAACATCGTCCGTATCGACGGCAACAACGCGGATGTGCAGCCACCGGGAAACTGTGGTGATTTCTCCAGGTCGGTTGAAGTTCAGTGCCGTGACAGTGATATCGGCATCCGGTTCGCCGTCGCCGTGGGACTGGAGATGCACCACACTGACGATGCCTTCACCGGCTTCCGCCTGATCTGCCGTAATGTGACGATAGACGATTACCCCGGCTTGCAGCAGGACAGCGAGGGATTTTGAGCCGATGCGCCCTGTGGCGGGGCTACAAGTCAAGGACTCACGTTATCAACTCGATGCTTTGTAACCGGGATCCCCCCCATCGGGTCGCTCGACTCCTTAGACCTGGGAGACAAGCTGGCCGCACCGCAACTCTTGGCGTTCTGGCTCCGTGAAGGTAGCTCAGCGCTGCCGGCGGGACTGGGAGATAGAAATCAGGTATCAATACAATGATGTCAAATTGCCGAATCGTCGGTTAGCCAGTGCATCCATCGGATGCTCGCGTCTCACGCCCCCTATGCAATCGTTATGGCTGCAGTCGATCGCAGCGCCCTCCAATAGAGATCGAGCAGATGTGCATGCTGCACTTCCCGCCTTGAATCGATTTGCCTTCGGCCAGGTGACGGTACCCAAGCGGGGACACCATAGACTCCCGGCGCGGTTGGCGACGCCAGAAATTGAACAATCCATGAGCAGTGGTGTGGAGACCGTTGCGTTCGATCATCGCCCACGCTTCAACCCGTCAGGTAGTGAAATCGGGAAAAGCGCGTTTTGGCGACCTATACTCTTCTCGAAGCCTCTTTGAATTATGGGCATCAACCTACGCTCCGAACGACAGGCATTGGCTGGTTGCAAGCCTGCGCTGGCAGCGAAAGTCGAGTTTCCACGCACTGCTCATGGCGTTTGGACCGTAACGATCGAATGGTTTCGCACCTTTTCCAATTCCATTGAATTCAGGGACAAATACCGCTTTTCGCCATGCGCGAGGGTTACAGGGTGTTCTGAAAAAGAGCTGTGAACGATCTTTCCATCAGAGATTTTCTGTCTAGTTTCAGTAACGAGGGATGCAAATGACCGCAAAGATTGTCGTTGGGCTCGGTGGGGGCGAAGGCGAAAGCCGCGCCCTTACTTACGCCAAGAAAATGGCCAAGCTGATCGGCGAATGCGAGCTGATCGTGGTCTACGTCGTGGAATGGTCTCCGTACACGTTCCAGACGCCCGAAGAGAATGCGGAACGACACAAGCGTCGAGAGCAGGAGATCGAGGCCGCCACTTCGCGCGTGGTGAATCCCGCGGTGGAGGCGCTCCGGGGTGAGGGCTATTCCGCGCGCGGCTTGGTCAGGCACGGTGATGTGGCAGATTTGCTCGAGATTATCGCCAAGGAAGAAGGAGCCGATCAGATCGTGGTGTCGCGCACTTCGAAAGAAGGAGTGCTGAAGAGGGTTTTCGGCTCATCGACAGCCCATCTCGTTATGCACGCAAGTGTCCCGGTTACGGTCGTGGCCTGAGGAAAGAAAATGAACAAGATTGCCGTTTCAATATTTGCATGGCTGTTTATGTCGGCGCCCATGGCGCTTGCGCAAGATGCCCAGAGCATCGACCAGACCATTAACGAGACGTTTGCCTCGGCCACCGGCTGGTTTGTGAATCTCATTTTCGCACCACTGCCAGGAACGAGCTTTCCCTGGATAGTGCTATGGCTCGTAGTGGCTGCGACTTTGTTCACATTTTACTTTGGCTTTATTCAGTTTCGGGCTTTCCGACATTCGATCCAGTTGGTCAAAGGCGATTACTCCGACCCGAACGACGCGGGTGAAGTCAGTCACTTTCAGGCACTGGCAACCGCGCTCTCGGGCACCGTGGGGCTTGGAAATATTGCCGGTGTGGCGGTCGCCGTTGGCATCGGAGGGCCGGGCGCGACATTCTGGATGATCCTTGCCGGCCTTCTGGGTATGGCATCGAAGTTCACGGAATGTACCCTGGGGGTGAAGTATCGAAACGAGTACGCCGATGGGACCGTCTCGGGCGGCCCCATGTACTACATGTCCAAGGGGTTCGCGGAACGAGGCGTGCCGGGCGGGAAGTTTCTGGCGGTGTTGTTCTCCGTATTCTGCATTCTCGGTTCCTTGGGCGGCGGCAACATGTTCCAGGCCAACCAGGCCCATGCCCAGATCTCCGGCATACTCGGAGATTATCCGGGATGGATAACGGGTTTACTGTTTGCGGCTTTGGTCTTTGCCGTCATCGTCGGCGGCATCAAGTCCATAGCCAGAGTGACGGAGAAAGTGGTGCCCTTTATGGGCGTGCTGTACGTGACTGCCGCTATCGTCATTCTGCTGGTCAACTTCGATCACATCGGTTGGGCATTTCAGCAGATCTTTGCCGGCGCATTCACGGGGCTTGGCGTCGCTGGCGGATTGGTAGGCGCTTTGATCCAGGGATTCAAACGGGCCGCGTTCTCCAACGAAGCCGGCGTCGGCTCCGCTGCAATTGCGCACTCCGCAGTGCGCACCAAAGAGCCGATCACAGAAGGTTTCGTGTCCTTGCTCGAGCCTTTCATCGATACCGTTGTCATCTGCACCATGACCGCTCTGGTCATTACGATATCGGGGCAACTGCTGATTGATCCCGCGACCGGTAACTACATCGTCGAGGGCAGCATGATCAAAACCATCGGCGATACTTCGGGTGTGGCGTTGACGTCCGCAGCGTTCGCATCGGCTTTCAGCTGGTTTCCATATGTGCTGGCGATCGCGGTCATTCTGTTCGCATTTTCCACCATGATTTCGTGGTCCTACTACGGTCTGAAAGCCTGGACCTATATGTTTGGCGAAGGCAAAGCCACTGAGCTGGTGTTCAAGATCATGTTCTGCGTCTTTGTCGTGATCGGAGCCGCTGCCAACCTCGGGCCGGTTATCGACTTTTCGGACGCGGCCATCTTTGCGATGGCGGTGGTGAACATCTCGGCGCTGTATGTTCTGATGCCCATCGTCAAGACCGAGCTGAACAGCTATCTCAGTCGCCTCAAATCGGGCGAAATCAGGAAGTTCAAACACTGAGTCTCTGTTTGCACCCAGGGGCCGCAGGCGTCGATCCGGCGCGCTGAGTGCCCATGGCCCAGAATCGAAAACCCCGGCGTGAGGTGCCGGGGTTTTTCGTTGTCCCACCCAATACACGAGTGGAAATCCCACATCTGCGGACGGATTCCCGGTCCGCGAATCCGCCTGAACGGCTAACCCTTGCCGCGCCAGGGAATGGTTTTGTGTATCACCCAGCGCATCATGACGTCGAACAAGAGCCCCAGCAGACCCATGAGGATGATGGTCATCCAGATGATCTCGTAGTCCGATTGTTTGCGTGCGACATTCTCCACAAACCCGATGCCGGTGGTGCCCGCGAGCATCTCCGCGGCAACCAGCGTGCCCCAGCACACACCGATGGAAATGCGGATGCCTGTAAGTATCTCCGGCAATGAGTTGGGCAGAATGACCTGACGGATGATCTGTCGATTACTGGCGCCCAGGGAGTGCGCGGCATGGATTTTCGAAAGCTGCGTTCCGGTGGCGCCGGTGCGCGCCGAGATCACCATGATGGCGAACGCAACCATGAACAACAGAAAGATCTTGCCGTCGTCCTGGATGCCGAAAATGGTCAGAATCAGCGGCGCCCAGGCGAGGGGTGGAATGGGCCGATAGAGCTCAACCAAGGGGTCGAAATAGCCCTTGGCGAACCGAGACAGACCCATGAACAGACCCAGCGGCACGCCGAGCAGGATGCCGAAAAACAAACCCATCAGCACGCGCACAATGGAATCCCAGATGTGCCCGTCGGGTACAGGTATCGATGGCGAGTCGAAATTGCCGGTGGCGATGTCGTAGACCTTGCTCTTGAAGTTGCTTTGTACCTGGCCGTCGGTGCCGTGGCGCGGATAATCCCCTGGAACCAGGTCCGCTATCCAGTCCGGCACGATGAACGCGACCATTTCCGAAATCGGTTTCATCTTGAACCAGAGCAGGGGGAACCCTTTGTAGCCTTCGTTCGGATTCGCCAAGCGGGTGAACGTCGCGAGCGTGTCTGAGGGTTTCGGCAGCCAGCGTCCCGAGCCCTGCTCCGAGCAGGCGTTGTTGCCGGCCAGAATCTCACCGCCCGGCATGGCGATGGCATTGATATAGCGCAAACCGCCCTGCTGGCGGCGCTGCTCCCGATCCAGCACCAGAAGCGCCTGCTCAACGTCCGTGGTCACATCCGGCGGGAATATGCGGCCGTCGTCAATGCGCCGGAAGATTTTCTCGATCTGTTTGATCAAGTCTTCCCGGGCGGCCACATCCGCCGAATCGCCGCTGGCGTCGATGGTGAAGCCGGCTATTCGTCCTTCGAGTGCGTCGAGACGGGCCGTCAGCGCGGGCCCCACATTCCTGACCCCCAGGTATTGGTCGGAAATTTCCTGCATGGTCACGCTGGCGGCGTCAAATTTCCGGCCCCGTTCCGTCATGGGCAGGGGCGGCAATTCGACACTGGTCTCGCCCCAGCCCGGTTGGGCCAGCGCCTCGGCCATCATCGCCGGATCGGCTGGCCCCGGATAACCCTCTTGTGCCAGCGCCTCCGCCAGCCCGTGGATATTCTCCGCCACCGCACTCATTCTCATCCGCACCGAGGAATCCAGTTCATCGGCATCCGCATGGGCGGCCATGGCGGTCCGCATTTCGTCGATGATTTCCTGCAGCATCTCGCGGTCGGCATCGCTGAAGTTCGTACTTGCCAGTTGTGTCTGCAGATGGTCGATCTGTCGATAGTCGCGGTCCAGGAGTTTGGTGCCCAGGAGCAGGCGCTCATCGTCCATGGGAAAGGTGGAGCGGATTGGATTGGCGGCGCGGGTGAGTTTGGCCACCTGGCAGAGCTCATTTCCTGCGATGGGGAAGTAGGCCCGTGCCGCGTCCCATGAGAACCAGAACCAGAACAGCAGGATGCTGCAAACGCCGGCGACGACCCAGTGCCAGCCGCCCAGCGCCCGAACCGGATTGCCGAACACCGCGTCGCTCTTCTCGGTCCGGATCACCTTGCGGCCGTAAAAAATGGACCAGATGAGCGCCGCGACCAGCCCAATAAAAATAATGCCTACAATCATGTTTCTGCCTGCCGCTCAGACCGTTTCGGTCTTGCCCATGATTTCTTCCTCCATGTTCCAGATCATGGTCAGTATCTCCTCGCGGGTTTCGACGAATTCAGGACTGATCTTGATCTCCCGGGGATCGTTCGTCAGCCCCAGGTCGGCAAATGGAAGGTGGTACTCTTTGTGGATTCTGCCGGGGCGCGGCGCCATCACAAACAGGCGCTCGCCCAGAAGCAACGCCTCTTCGACGGAATGGGTGATGATCATGATGGTCTTACCCGTTTCCTTCCAGATCTTGAGAACAAGCGACTGCATTTTCTCCCGGGTGAGGGCGTCCAGCGCGCCCAAGGGCTCGTCCATCAGAATCAGATCCGGGTCGTTGATCAGGCAGCGTGCCAAAGCCACCCGCTGTTGCATACCGCCGGAAAGCTGATAGGTCGGCGTGCGCCCGAATCCCTGAAGGCCGACAATCTCAAGCCATTCTTCGACCTTTCTCGAGGTCTCCGCCGGGTCGGCTTTTTTCATGCGCAAACCGAAGTTGACGTTGTCGGCTACGGTCAGCCATTCGAACAGTGCCCCCTGTTGGAACACCATACCGCGGTCGACCCCCGGCGCGGTGATTTCGTGATCCCCCAGGTGCAGTGACCCGCCGGTGGGGTGTTGGAAACCGGCAATGATGTTCAGAAGTGTGGTTTTGCCGCAGCCGGAAGGCCCAAGCACCGCCAGAAGTTCACCCTGTTTCAGGGTAAAGCTCACATCCTTCAGCGCATGCACCGTGCCGCCGTGCGGGGTGTTGAAAACCATGTTGAGTTCGGAGGCTGTCAGGTCACTCATGGCATTTCCCGGGAACAAAAGAAAAACGGCAGGCAGACCAGCTTTGTTGCTGGCCCGCCTGCCGTTGGTTCATACCATCGATCCGGTCACGGCGTTGTTATGTGTGATCAAGGCCCGTGTGATCGATGGCTACTTCAGGAACGATGTGTCGATCACCGCGCTGTAATCCTCCAGCGCGGGATTCTCAGGCGTGGCAAACGCGCCACCCACAATGCCGATTGCAACGCTGGCCAGGCCGCCGTCGTTGAAATAGCTCGTCAACTGATCCTCGTTAGATGGGAACACAAAACCCGCCATCTGTGCTTTGGTCGCTTCCACGGAAAGGCCCGCGTCCTTGGCGATGACCTCGATCTTGGATTGGTCCGTGGCGAAATCCGCATTGGCCTTGTCGGTCACTTCCAGGAAACTGCGCACCAGTTCCGGGTTTTCCTGGGCGAATTTCTCCGTCACCGAGACCACGTCGAAACTGATGATGCCGGCCGCTTCCTTGTCTTCCGGGGACATCAGAGGGGTGCCAGCCTCGTACATTTTGGCCATGGAATCGGCACCGAATCCGCAGGCCATGGCGACGTTCCCGTCGGCCAGTGAAACCGCAGCGTCGGCCGGCACCTGGTCGATCACGTTGATTTTGGAAACGTCCACATCCAATTCGCGCATCATCATGCGGAAGCTGTAGTCCGCCATCGTGGCCAGAGGCACCGCCACAGCCTTGCCTTCCAGTTCCGAGGCGTTTGTCTTGTCGATGCCCTCACCGTTGCGCACCACGCAGTCATTGGCCGGGTACTGCACGGCAATGGCGACCAGCTTGATCGGCGCGCTGGCGTTAACGGCATTTATGAACGGCGCGAGACCCTGGCTGTAGGAGATGTCGATATCTCCGGCAAGCATCGCCTCGGTCATCTGAGTGCCCGCATCGAAGTTGGTCCAGTTGACCGGCACACCCATGGTGTCGTCGAAAACCTTTTCCACTTTCGCGATCTGGTTCGGGGTTGCCCATTCCAGAAAGTAGGCCACGTTAACCTGGTCCGCTGCATGTACCGGTGCGGACAGCACCGCGGTCATCGCCGCGGCGGCGCATGATCTTTTCACTATCGACGATGTTCTCATTCCCATTTCTCCGCGTTTTGGTATACCAATAAGTCATTGTAGGTGAATTTTCACAGGGTGCCTTGCCGCCAAGCGGTTGATGCGTCGCCCGGCCACCGCTTCCATACCCTGCGGAATGGTAGCACGGACCCAGTCACCAGGCAGTGGGCGGCTGAGTGCAGATGGTCGGCATCCACCGGTCTGCACCTGCGGCGGCGGGGCGGACTTGCGCCCGTTGTGTGGCGGGCAGCTTGCCGTTGTATTTGTTGTCAGATTCCCCGGAAACCGATCATGAATCCCGACCTCGTTAGCAGTGCATGGCCCGACAGCCTTTGGCAGGCCACGGCGGTGGTCATGGATGACTCGCCGCCGCTGGCGGGTCCGGTCGAGACCGAGGTGTGTGTTGTCGGCGCAGGCTACACCGGGCTTTCCTCAGCTCTGCACCTGGCAGAGGCGGGTCTGAGTTCTGTGGTCGTTGAGCGCAATCAGCCCGGATGGGGTTGTTCGGGCCGCAACGGGGGGCAGATTCACCCGAACGCGAAATCGTTGCCTGGGGTAACCTGGCGCTACCCAGAGTCCGACCGGATCGATCCAGTCATTCGCCTGACCAATGCGGCCTGCGATCTCGTTTTCGATCTGATCCGCCGGCATCACATTCCGTGCGAGGCGTCTCAGTCCGGCTATGTCATGGCCATTCGGGGCGACGCCGGTCGTCGATACATCGAACAGTGGATTGATCGTTGGTGCGTGGCCGGATCGCAGGTGGACATGTTGGACCGGCGACGGGTAGCAGAGGCGCTTGGCACCGAACACTACGACTGCGGCATGTTCGACGCCCGCGGCGGCAGCCTGCAGCCCCTGTCCTATGCACGCGGCCTGGCCCGGGTCTGCCTGGAACGCGGTGTTGCCGTTTACGGAAACTCACCCGTTGTCCGAATCGCCCGGGCCGGTTCTGGCTGGCGGGTTGATACACCCCGCGGCAGCGTATCCTGCAAAAGCATCGTCATCGGGACCAATGGCTATACCGATTCGGTGTGGCCGCACCTCAGGCAGCATCTGGTGCCTGTGGCCAGCCTCATTTCCGCGACTGAACCCCTGCCGGATCGAATTGCTGGGCAGGTTATTCCCGGCCGCATGCCCGTTGCCGAAACCCCGGGCGGCATACCCAGCTACTTTCGCCTGGATGAGAGGAACCGTATGGTGTTTGGCGGCAGGGGAACGATCTTCGGACGCTGTGGAAAGCTGGATACCGCTGCATTGCGACGCAAGGCAATCCGGCTGTACCCGCAATTGGCAGAGGTGACCTGGGCCTATGACTGGGGTGGTTATGTGGCAATCACCCCGCAGCAGCGCCCGCTGCTCATCAGGCTCGATCGTAATGTGTACGCCGGTCTGGGGTACAACGGCCGCGGCATTGCCATGGCGACCCTGATGGGAAGTCAACTGGGGTTGGCGGTGGCGGAGGGTAAGGCAGTCCTGCCAATCGAAGCGCCGAGCCCGGTTCCGCTGCATCGGTTTCATCCACTGGGCATCGCGGTGCGCACCGCAAAGGGGGAACTGACCGACCGGTTCCGTCCGCGCAGCACGGACGTTTGACCATCTCCACGCGGAGAGCGGGCCGTGGCACATGGTTTGCTCGCAACAGCCATGATGGAGCCCCGCTCAGGTGGCGCGGTCAATTGGCAAGGCGATGCGGAGTAGATCGGCAGGCATGGGACAGGCGATAGCATCCCTGAAGATGGGTCAAGAAACCCTAGGCTCACTGATTGCGCGGGTCGCGGAGAATGCGCCCGACGCAGAGTTCCTCTTGTCGCCGGACAGGTCCACCCTGAGTTATGTGGATTTGCAGCGCCTGATACTGGAATTCGGCGCGGTACTGAATAAGGCCGGTTTACGGCGCGGCGATCGCCTGGCAATGGTGCTGCCGAATGGTGCGGAGATGGCTGCTGCCTTTCTGGCCACCGCGAGTCACATCTGCTGCGCACCTCTCAACCCTGCATACTCCGCCACCGAGTTTGAATTCTACCTGACCGATCTGCGGGCCAAGGCGATTCTGTTGCCCGCCGGGGATCGGAGTGCCGCCTGGGACGTGGCCCGGGGCCTGGGCATTCAGGTTTTGCAACTGAGCGTAGATCCGGGTCAGCCGGCGGGTCGCTTCTCAGTCGAGGGGTCGCAGGCAGATGGAGCAGGGGTTGGCCCGCCGACGGTCGCTGAGCCGGATGACGTTGCGCTGGTGCTGCACACCTCCGGCACCACGGGCCGTCCCAAGATCGTTCCACTGACACATCGCAATCTCTGCTCATCGGCCCAGAACGTTCGCGATACGCTGGGCCTGACCCGGGATGATCGTTGCCTCAACGTCATGCCGCTGTTCCACGTTCACGGGCTCGTGACATCGGTGCTGTCGTCGCTGGCCAGCGGCGGCAGTGTCGTATGTACGCCGGGGTTCGAGCCGTCCGCGTTTTTTCACTGGCTCAAGACACTCTCACCCACCTGGTATTCGGCTGTACCCACCATTCATCAAGCCGTTTTGGCGGCCTCGGAGCATGTTGGCGAAAGGCTGCGGCACAGTACCCTGCGTTTCATTCGATCCTCGTCTTCGGCGCTTCCCCCCAGCGTTATGCGGCAACTCAATGAGGCATTCGGTGTCCCGGTGATCGAGGCCTACGGCATGACTGAAGCCGCCCACCAGATGGCGAGTAATCCGATGCGTCCGGGCGAACAGCGGCCGGCTTCCGTTGGTTTGCCCGCAGGTCCGGAGATTGTCGTGCTGGGGCTTGACGGCACGTTTCTGGCGCCGGGCCAGGTTGGCGAGATCGCGATTAGGGGCCCCAACGTCACCTCCGGTTATGATGGGAATCCGGAGGCCAACCGGGCTGCATTCGCTGAGGATTGGTTTCGAACCGGCGACGAGGGTTGCTTCGACCCGGATGGGTTTCTTTATCTTCGCGGGCGCCTCAGAGAGATCATCAATCGCGGTGGGGAAAAGATCAGCCCGCGAGAGATCGATGATGTCCTTACCGGACATCCAGCGGTGACGCAGGCCGCCGCCTTTTCCATGCCCCACGCCAGCCTGGGCGAGGATGTGGCGGCCGCCGTTGTGTTGAAATCCGATCGGATCTGCGAAGAGGCTGAGCTGCGTGCATTCTGCTTTCGGCATCTGGCCGATCACAAGGTGCCGACGCGCATTCTGTTCGTGGATACCATCCCCAAGGGCGCCTCTGGCAAGCTGCAGCGTTTTGCATTGGCGGAGGCCCTGGCCGACAAACTCAACGCCGGATACGACGCACCCGGCTCCCAAGTCGAAACCCTGGTCGCCGAATTGTTCGCGGAGGTTACCGGCGTCGAACGGGTCGGGCTCAACGACAACTTCTTTACCCTGGGCGGCGATTCCATCCGGGGCTTGCAACTGGTGTCCCGTATCCAGGCGGCCCTGCAGGTCGAGCTTTCGCCGGTGGCTGTCTTTCGCCATCCCACCGTGGCCTTGCTTGCCCAGGAGGTCAGCCGTGCCGCCGAAGCGCTGTACGGGGAGTCCATCGAGGATTTGCTCAGCGAGATCGAGGCGATGTCGGATGCCGAAGCCGAGGCTCTGCTGAACGCTGTGGGCCCTGAACAGAACGATTCGGCAACCGGCGGATGCCCACCGGCGTCCAATCGGTGACAGGGTGACGCGTCCCTCCTCAGGCGACGGGTTGGCCGGGCGGCTGGCGACCCTGTCGCCCCGGCAGTTGGCTGTCCTGGATCGTCGCCTTAACCCCCAGACTGTCGTACCCGGACACCTGCTTGTATCACAGGCATTGCAGCGTGCCGGCGTCACCCACGTTTTCGGCGTTTCGGGCTCTCCCATGCAGTGCGTTTTCGTCGCCTGTGCCGAAGCGGGTATACGCATTTGCACGGTGCACAATCAGCAGGCCGCTGTTCTGATGGCCGCCAGTCTGAACTATCGGGTCGGTCAGATGGTTGCCGCAGTGCTGCTTTCGGCCGGCCCAGCTGTCACCAATTCCATGACCGGCATTCTGGTTGCCCGCGACAACTGTTGGCCGGTGCTGATCATTGGTGGCCGCCGGTCGGTGTCACGGCAGGGCATGGGGTGGTTTCAGGAACTGGATGCGGTGCCGATGATGGGTCCGGTCACCAAACTGGCGGCAACCATCGACGCCGTGGAACGACTTCCAGACATGATAGTGGCGGGGTGCCGCTGCGCCCGGTCCGGACGTCCGGGTCCGGTTTATCTTGATTTGCCGGAGGACTGTCTTGGCGCCAGCGGCCCGGTACCGGACTGGGCGCAATTCACCAGTCAGCCAGAGCCGGCGCCAAGGCCCGATCAACAGGCCATCGAAAACGCCGCCCGACTTCTGCAGAGCGCGAAACGTCCACTGCTGATCATGGGCAAGGGCGCTCGCTGGGGCAACGCATATGAGCTGCTGACCAGACTGGTCGACCGTCTGTCGATGCCCTTTGTCACTTCGCCCATGGGCAGGGGTCTGTTGCCTGATGAACACCCGGGCTGCATGAACCCTGTGGCCGGAATTGCGCAGAACCAGGCAGACACGATTTTGCTGGTGGGTGCACGGCTCGACTGGGTGTTTCGCTTCGGTGGCCAAATGGCCGACACGGCCCGGCTTGTTCAGATCGACATCGAGGCGGCGGAGATCGGGCGCAATCGTCCTGTTCAACTCGGTCTGGTCGGTGACGCCGGCGCGATTCTGGAGCGTATCCTTGAGGCTCTGGACAGTGGGCCGTCGTCCGAGGCCGATGATGCGTGGCTGGAACGCATGCGGAGGAAACGGCAGGAAAGGATCGGCGCACTGAGCGAGTTGGCCGGCGTGGACACGGTTCCCATGGGCCCCCACCGACTGGTGCGGGCGGTTTATGAGGCGGCACCGGACGATACCCTGTTCGTGGTCGATGGCAATGTCCTGATGGCGGCCGCGGAACAGGTTTTGCCCGCACAAATGCCCTTGTCCAGGATGACCGCTGGACATAACGGGTGCATGGGTGTGGGGATACCGTTTGCGATTGCCGCCAAAATGCACCAACCCGAACGTCCGGTCATTGCCCTCTGCGGAGACTACGCGTTCAGCCTGTCGGCCATGGAACTGGAAACCGCGGCGCGCCAGGGGTTGCCCATTGTGGTGATCGTCGCCAACAATGGGGGTGCTAACGGCGCGCTGGACGACCACCCGTCATTCAATGGCGTCGTCACCACCTATGGCCCGAATGTCCGTTACGACAGGATTGCGACGGCGTTTGGCGGCAACGGGGAAGACCTGCACAGGCCCGATCAAATCGGTCCGGCCGTTCGCCGGGCTTTGGCCGCCAATCAGCCGACCTGCCTCAATGTGCGGATAGACCCGCACGCCCCTTTGCCCTCACGGTGAAGCTGTAACCTTCCGGCGGAGATCGTGGACCGCAAGCGCGACGCGAAACAGGTCCTGCGGTGGGCGCGTTTGGCCTGGTCGTGTCCGGCTGATGCATGTCCACCCGGCTGCGCTAAGGTGGATTCCGCCGCACTGGTGCCGTCTCCGCTGGGAGCCTGCTCGGTAGAAAGGGAACGGTCTGCGGCACAGCCATTCCGGCCCGATGCCGCGATCCGCCTCGTCACATAGCGACGGCTATGCTTCTCGGACGATCGCGAAATCGTTCTCAGAACCGCACAGCACCTCGCCACATTCATTCCTACCGCGCCGACGCCTAGACCAGGACCTTGAGTTACATGGCTTGCGCGTCGATCCCTATGGTGTGGACAGCACCGTTCGCCGCAGTCGAGGCAACGGGACGGCAAAGTTTGGTCTGAACCTGTGTTTTTGCGATCGGTGGGTACCGTCCTCAAGCGCCGGGCTGGCATTGTTTGTGCTTCAAGCTCATCCAGGCGAATTTGGTGCCCCAGCACGGTTCGCCGATGTTCGCCGCGCACCGCGCGACCTGATCGGCGCTTGAAGGGGTGGTTTTCTGCCCCTGGCAACACAGCAAAATGGGCGTGGGCTGAAGGAAAGTGATGATGGAGTGGTTAATCGTACTCGCCGTGCTTGCTGTGGCCGCAGTGGCTTGGCTCTATCGCGGCAAGGGCAGCCCCGAACCCGAACAGAACAAGCCCGCCCCGACGGCCCAGCATCGTGCGGTGACTGTCAAACCGTGTGCCGAATGTTGCCAGGCCGCCAAGCAGATCCGCGGCCGTCGGTATCTTGCAAATCAGGCGCCGAATCTGCCGCTGGACGGGTGCACATCGGGTGCCTGCAGCTGCAGCTACGTGCACTATGAAGACCGCCGGGAGGACGTCATGGGCGATCGCCGGGTGATGTACGGCATTGGCGCCGATTTGATGCTCAAGACCGGGCGCGAGGACTGTCGCAGCAAGGCCGGCCGAAGACGCGAAGACACCGCATGACCCGCTTGCCACCGGGCAGGGTTTCACGCCTACCCGCTTCGCGTCTGAATAAACGATAGTTTCCGACAGGCCGGTCACGGCAGGTCGAACAGCAAAACTTCAGCTTCAGCCTCACCCTGGCCCGCGATACGAACCTCACCGGATACCTCAATCCGAGCGCCATCTCCCTCGTTCATGATGACTCCATTCACCTCGGCACTGCCTCGGGCAACGTGCACGTAAGCCTTGCGCGGCCCCTGAAGTGCATGGGTGACTTCTTGACCGGCTGCCAGCAACGTACCGTACAACAGTCCGTCCTGGGATGCCTTGACCGAGCCGTCGCGTCCATCTGGCGACACCAGCAGACGAAGTTGTCCGCGTCGTTCGCGCTCGCTGAAGTGCTTTTGCTCGTAGCCCGGTTCAATGCCCATCTGGTTGGGCAGCAGCCAGATCTGCAAAAATCGCACGGGCTCAGTATCCGAGGCGTTGAACTCGCTGTGGTGGACGCCTGAGCCGGCGCTCATTCGTTGAACATCGCCGGGCCGGATGATCGAGCCGTTCCCCATGCTGTCCTTGTGCGCCAGGGCGCCGGACAGAACGTAGCTGACAATCTCCATATCGCGATGACCGTGGGTGTCGAAACCGCCCGAAGGCGCCACCCGGTCGTCGTTTATCACCCGCAGGTTCGAAACGCCCATGTGATTGGGATCGTGGTAGGAACCGAAGGAAAAAGTGTGATGGCTGTCCAACCAGCCGAAGTTCACATGACCCCGATCCGATGCAGTTCTGAGTTCCATCGTGTATTCCGCCTTCAATCTGTATTTGATGGTCCGAATTCTACTTTGTCATTTTGTGTTGATAAATGTCCGACTCGGACAAAGACTATTGCGATTTTCAACATAAAAGTAAGGTGAGCCGTGGAGGACCTGGAGACCTTTGTCGCCGTGGTGGAACACGGGAGTTTTACCGCGGCGGCTCATGCGCTGGGTACCACGGTAACTGTGGTCAGCCGCCGAATCAGGGGCTTGGAGCGCCGTCTCAACACACGATTGCTGAATCGCACTACCCGCAAGGTCAGCGTGACGGAAGCGGGCGCCCGCTATCACGCGGATGTCCGACCTGCTCTCGAAGCGTTGCGGGACAGCGAGGCGCGTTTGCAACAGCTTTCCTCGGAACCCAGCGGCGAGCTGAGGGTGGCGGCACCCATGTCTTTCGGTATCCGTCGTCTCGGACCGTTGCTGGCTCAGTTCGCCGCTGAGCATCCGCGTTTGCGGGTGCGCCTGGAATTGGACGACCGTGTGGTGGATATCGTTGCCCAGGGTATGGATCTGGCGCTGCGGATCGGACACTTGGAGGACTCGAGCCTGGTGGCGCGCCCCATCATGCCGATCCCCATGCTGCTGTGTGCCGCCCCTGCCTATCTGAATCGGCACGGCACGCCGCGGCGGGCCACCGATCTGGCCGGGCATGTCTGTTTGCACTACAGCATCCCGGGTCAGCGCGAGGCGTGGACGCTGCGTGAAATGGGGCGCAACGTGACGGTTCAGGTGAGGGGGGGCTTTTGCAGCAACAACGGTGATGTGCTGTGTCAGGCGGCGGTCGCCGGGCTCGGTGTTGTGTTGTTGCCGGAGTTCATTGTCGGCCAGGATCTGGCGGCGGGCACGTTGTTGCCCTTAGCACCCGGGTTGAGCGCCCCATCGGTAACCCTTTACGGCCTCTATCCTTCACGCCAGTTCGTGCCGGTTAAGGTGAAGCTGCTGCTGGATCATCTGATGGCCACCGTTGTC